>CAZPWM010000074.1:0-16145 GCA_964590575.1 uncultured archaeon | reverse complement strand
GAGTTTTCCAAAAGAGGGTCATGACCAGCAATAAGGTATTTCCAGTCAAGTTTGAAATACGACTCCAGACTTCGGATATATTGATCAAAATTAGCATGATTCAGATAGGGGATTGGACTCTCAACATTATCGCCCACAAAGAGCACTCTATCCCGTTCGTCAAAGCACGATGAAGAGTCGAGAGTGTGTCCAGGTGTATGGAAGAATTTCACACCATCAGTTTCAAACGTCAAGGCTTCTTGAAATGTACGATTAGGAGGTATTAACTCGATTTCACCTCTCTGATGGTCTGCATACTTCACAAGACTTGTTTCACCCTCAGAAAGAATACGCTCCTTGCAATGTTCATGTCCAACGATTATCGCATCCCTGAACGCACCATTCCCCCAATAATGGTCGTAATCTGCGTGGGAATTGAAGACTACTACGGGCATTCCTTTGCACCCCTCATCTTCTATCAACCGATGTACAATCTTCATCGAGTCGTTTCCAAGAAATGTGTCTAGCACAAACACAAGTTCGTCCCCGAGGATGATGTAGACATTAGTGCGGTATGGATCATCAAACGAAACCAATATACCTCGTGCGCCTATTCTTCTTGAGCTCATGATTCATATCACATGAATCGGTGGTAATGAAGGTTAACTTTCTGGCCGTAACTTATTGGAGATTTTTTCATTAACCCCTTTTCTCTTTTAGTTCCATCGAAATATCTGAGTTTATCTTCGAATCTTTCTTATCGGATGATATAGTTGAATAATTATGTTCTCTAAGAGTGTTAGAAATAAATTGACGATTTCTACAATCTCTCTTGTCATTTCTTTCTTAGGAGTTATAATTCTACTAGCATCAAAATCAATCATATTGTTGTTACTATTCATTCTGTTTTATATCCTCACCAATTTTGCAGGTGGAATAATTTGTTCGCAGTGTCCTTTTCAGAGTAAATTATGTCCTGGAGTGCTGCAATTATATTTCATGCCCTTTTTAGCAAAAGTAGTCTATAGAAAAAAAGAATATAGCAAAAGAGCGCTAGAACTCGGTGCAATTTTCGTCGGGATATTCGGTTCAGTATATTATTTGATTGGATTTATTTCACTTTTTATTCTTTATTGGAATAGTACTCTTTTTGGTGTTGTTCTGGTTTTACTCGGTTTATTTTTCACACATTTCTTTCTATCCTTTTCAATTCTATGTCACAATTGTATGAACAAAGAAAGTTGTCCGATGGCAAGAGTCAGTAATGCATTTGGAAAAGAATAGATTTCTTTTTCTTAAATATGCAGACTAGTTTCCCCTTCCATTAATTTATTCGACCAACAGGTTTGATATACAGTGTCTCCAGATTTTGATGTTAACATTCTAATGTACGCTTTTCACCCTTGAGGTCAAAACGAAGGTTGATGTGGAAATAGGGTATACAATCAGGAAGATATCACAATATATCCGAGGACAATGATACTGGTGAGAATTCCCAGACCATAGACTGTATCAAGGAGTACCTGCGTTACTGCAACATCTAGTATCACGAATATGAATGTACTCAATAGCATCATTCCAATCGCAATTGTAGCTAGGAATATCCTCTCAAAGAGGGTCAACGGCTTCTTATGTAGTGTGAAAGAGCGCAGCCAAAGCACAATTAAAGGTAAAACGAGTGGAGGAAATACAATCAATGAGATACCTAATGGAAGCAGCATGACTCCACTAAGTTGAGCTCGAAGGTAGTCCATTCTCTCTCCATACCTTTCAAACTCTTTTGCATATACCTTGCCGTACTCCTTATGCACTCGGGTCTGGTAACCACTCCAGAGCGAGAATTTTGCATCACCAAATCGTTTTCGAATTTCGTCTTTCCTAGACCTCTTGTATTCAGGTTGATATCTTCCTTGGATAGCAGGAAGCACATAGATAGATATCATCAATGACCAAATACCATAGATTGTGATTAGCAAATCAATAGTACCCCCACCTGAAATGGACACACCTACGATTTTGAATATTCCATATGCAACAAGAACTACAACCGGTATCAGGAGCGCTAATTTTATTCTTCTAGCAAAAGATGGATTTCCTTTCATTCTATCTGAAAAAAATCCCAAAACAAACCTGCACAACGAAGCATAAGTCAGCATTATCCCAATTCCACTAATCACCTTCATTGTTACACCTGACATAGAAAAGAGAAAGATCATGTAGTCTGTGGAAATGAGGGCGGATAGATCCCATGCATTGATGTAGAAAAGCCCTATCAAGAGAAAGAGTCCGACTACAATTGCGAAAGCGTAAAGTTCTCGCGATTTCTTAGCGATTATTTCTGCTGCCATTCTGATAGGCTCCTCTATATGAGTGGACAGGATTCGTTTGTGACAAGACTCTGATTTTTTCAGACATGTTACTCAGTACTACTTTATGTTTCTCTTCAAAGGAGGATGTTCCCCAAGTTTCAATGTCTGACATTCATACCACCAATGGTTTAGTAATTGTAAGAATCATGAGGAGTTCTTAATTCTTCTTATGTTACTTTGACAACTCCCTCATTGTACAACCAGAAGCCATCTTCTGAGAGTCCACCGATGATTGTCATGTTTGACTCAACGCCTTTTTGAATTCCTCCATCGGTTGCAACAGTCATAGAGGCCATGAGAGGAATTCCACTATTCCTACATTTTGCTACGATATCTGAAACAAGTCTTCCAGAAAGTAGAACCATGGACTCTGAGAGTGTAAATCCGTTCTGAAGACCGTAACCTATCACTTTGTCAACGGCATTATGTCGACCAATATCCTCGCAAGTGAACCATTTGCCAGTCGATAGTTCCCAAAGAATTGCACCATGGAATCCGCGGGTAGCTCGATTATGTGGTTGGTTATCTAGAAGCCTTGCACGGATATCGATAAGTTGTCTGTGAGAAATGGTGATGCCAGCGTCTTTGATGAGTACTTCCCTATCATCCTTATCCGAAATCAACACCTTGCCAACCTCGTTTCCTACCTCTATTTTGTCAATGTCTTTGAGGTCTGCTATCAATCCAGAAGATAACAAGTATCCAATTACAAGCTGCTCATCCATACCAGCACTGTATAGAAAATCCGTGACATGCTGCTCATTGACTATCAATTGCATCTGTGCTTCCAAGGCGATTGTTTCACGCTTCTTCTCACGATTGTCGCCATTGGCTCTAATGCAATCAATCTCAGACACTACATCTTTCATTAGCTCACAACCTATTTTGCATTAATTTCCAGAAGAATTGTATTTCTTCTTGATCTCATCGAAGGTTTGATCCAATTCTTCGATTTGCTCTGGATCCTCATGAGTATGGTCTTGTAGTATTACATTCACTTTCTCACGAGCCCTATCAAAGGTGTTCTTTGAACCACACTCCATCCAAGAGCCTGCAGTCAGTCTGCATATGACATCTGAAGGCATGAAATGTTCAGATCTCAATTTCTTTGAGGTATGTTTTTGGTTCAGGTATTGCCCACTTGAGCCTACCTTTGAAATCAATTCTGTAAATACATCAATATCCTCAAAATCAATACCTCTTGAGAATCTATAGGCTGAACCGCACAATTCGTTATCAATAACAAGTTTTTCTAAAGATTGGCAGTTTAGTTGTGCAAGCATACCTGGACCTGAAATGATATTGATTTTTGATAGTGCTCCGAAGATCAAACCCGAACCAGATTCAAAGCCACTTTGCGAATCCTCAACCTTGGCATCACTTGTTCCCAAGTATGATTGAGTAGGTAACCCATAATGCTTTCCGATTTCAGTTGAAGCACAAGCTGTGAGCATCGCCTCGACTGCGCTAAATCTCGGAGTACCATATTTCATGTCAAATGACCCGGGTGCACCTCCATAAACAATAGGAAACCTGGAATTCGTCAGTTGGGATATGACTACTCCACTCAGGATTTCTGCGTTAGTTTGGACTAGTGTGCCTTGGATTGTAATTGGACTTGTAGCTCCTATCAATGGTGCGGGTACTATTGCTGCAGGAATACCATACGTACAACAATCCATCAAATGTTGAGAAGCAGTGTCGTCCCACGAAAGAGGTGATGTCGGACAACAGTCAAAAATTGCTCGAGGTTTTTGAGCGAGTTCCTCAGAACCTCCTACCGAAGCTTCAAGCAGTAGTTTCATGTTCACTACATCCTCTTTCCTGAACGCTCCTGTGATAATCGGTTTTGATGAATGTTTCAAGATGATGTAGAGTCTATACAGCCCTGAAAGGTTGTCAAGCACATCAGAAGGCACTAGTGCAGTACTCTGAGCTTTGATATGTTCGAGATCCTCGACAACCTTGGCGAGTTCAATACAATCATTCAAAGTTCCCTTGCGAATCTCTCTTGTTTTTCTGTCCTTGAAATAAACAGCTGATGATCCAGGATTGAAGACTATGTTATCAGATCCGATAGAGTAAGATTTGTCCCCTTCACGAGAGTAGAGATTGAATGACGATGGAGCTTTGCTAATGGATTCCTTCACTAGTGAGGAAGGAATTTTTACATGTCTGTCTTCTACCGTGCACCCGGAATCTTCTAGCAAATCCCGGGCATGCTCATTCTTTATTGCAACTCCGGTATTTTCTAGTATTTCCAATGTAGCATGATGAATGGAATCAAGGTCATCTCGAGAGAGGTAACGAAGGGTAATCATTTGGTGATTTGAATACAATTCTGAACTTAAGTGTACATGATTTCATGTTTGACTAAGATTATTTGAGAACATATTGTGGAATAAAGAAAAACAATACGAGCTATGCAAAATAGGTAAGCGGGAGATATATTAGTAACGATTTACCTCTCCATAATCACTCCTTTAATCTGGAGGGAAAGTTTATGGCGGAAATACCAACACCAACTACTGGTTATTCATCACCAGTTAAGAAAAGACCATTGGGTGTAACGATACTAGCAATCCTACTGATTCTGGGTGCAGTATTGAACCTGATTAGTACACCAGCAAATCTGCTTGTTTATGGAGGTCTGTATGGAGCATACTATGTAATAATGGCGATAATCAACTTGATTATTGGCATAGCTCTATTCCAGATGATTCCCTGGTCAAGGATGGCTGCAATCGTAATGCAACTCATCAGTCTAATTCTTGGCTTTGTACTAGTCTTTGCTCTTGCTGGCATTCTTGGCGGAATATTCCTTTCATTAATGTTGATTGCTATGGCGCCTTCAATCGTGATTTCACTCATTGTAATCATTTACCTAATGCAGGGATCAATCAAAGCAGCATTCGAAGGTACTCAGTGGTAATTCTTAGTACTTTTGGGAGGGGTCTATGACCCCTCTTCGATTTATTTTTCGTCTCTGTTTTTTCAGCCGATAAGATTAATAGCTGAGCAGTACAAACAGAAGACCGTAGGTGTGAGGTGCTTGGATGTACGAATTTGAGGGGTCGAATATACTTCCATCTGACGACGAAATCACCGTTCCTGATAATTATACAATGGAAGATATCAAAAAAAGAGTGAAGTCATGGCTTGTTACTCCTTCAGGACAGGAATATGTGATGGAGGTTGTTTCAGAGAAACACGTCATTCTTACGAAAGCGAAACACGACATGAAGATTTGTTGCTATGGATGTGTCGGTATGTTTCTGAGTGTTTTTCTGATGATACCTTTTCTTATAACTCAGCCAACCTATAGTTATGAAGCATTGTTGAATGCAATGGCAGGCTATGTCGCCGTTATTGGTGTAATTATGGCGATTACTGTCGCATTTTTCTGTCTAAAACCCCAAAAAGCAGTCTTCGAAATGAGATTCGGAAATGAATTACCAATTAAAATTCAAATTCATAGATCAGGAGAGCTGAAAAAGTCAGCGTATGAATACGAATCACTCAAATCTGCTATCCTTGGTGGAGCTGATCCATTCGGAGGTCCAGCTCTCAATTACTAACAGTGATTCAAATTGGTTAAATGAATGTGTAAACAAGAACGGAAGTAGGTGGAAAAACATGTCCGTATTTAATGACGAATTCACGGTTCCTGACAATTATACTATGGCAGATGTCAAATATAGGGTGAAATCTTGGAATGCTTCATATCTTGGAAAGGATTACATAATGGAAGTAAAATCAGAACATCATATCATTTTGACTAAAACGAAACATGACATGAAGCTCTGCTTCTATCCTTGCATTGCTTTGCTACTTGGTATACCCGTACTGTTCATGTTCGTGTTGGCATCTCCCTATGCGTTTCTATTCGGGATTTTTGCATATATTGCATTGGTGATTATTGTCGAGGTGGTTGCAGTATACTTTTTCTGTCTGAATCCAAAGAAGGCAGAATATAATATAACGTTCAGTCATGAAATGCCAATACGTGTTCGAGTAGTCGCTACAGGCGAGATTGGAATGTCCGCGCATGAATATCAAGGTCTGAAGGACAGCTTGTACGGTGGGCGAATAGAATCAGGACTTGGATTTGATTTCTAAATTAATGAAGAGATAGGGTTATCACGGCAATACTTTTCGACGATTAAGCATCGATTCGCGGTGATGAATATGAAACTTCCAATGATAATTGTCCATGGTGGAGCAGGTTCTTGGAAAGATGAGAGAATCCCTATAGGAATCGAACATGTTGAAAAGGCTGCAAATGCAGGCTTTAAGGTCCTCACGGATGGAGGGTCAGTACTAGATGCTGCTGAGGCATGTACACTTTTCATGGAGAGCTGCGGAAATCTAAATGCCGGTAAAGGGGCAACCGTTAATCAAGATGGTCTCCGTGAACTAGATGCAATGATTGTTGACGGGAAGAATCTTCAGTTCGGTTCAGTTGGAGCAATAATTGGAATTCATAATCCAATTTCATTAGCTCGATATATCATGGAGAAGACGGATTATAATTTCTTTGCTGGTGAAAACGCAAAGAGAGTCTATGAAAAGATGATTGAGGAAGGGTATCGTCAAGAAGTCGAATGTGGAGTGATTGAGATGCCCAACATCTCTCCTGCTGGCGACACGGTAGGCTGCCTGGTTGTAGATACTGATGGTAATATAGCTGCAACCTCATCTACAGGGGGAATCCAGAAGAAACTACCTGGGAGAGTAGGAGATTCTCCTATCATGGGAGCTGGGGCATATGCGAATGATGTGTGCGGAGCTTCAGCAACAGGTTGGGGTGAACACATTATGCGTGTTCTATTAAGTAGAATGACAGCGCTCTATGTTGAAGAGGGGCTTGATGTCATGTCTGCTGCAAAGAAGGGAATGGACATGTTCGAGGAAAAGACTGGTAGTGAGGCTGGCATCATAGTGGTGGACAATGAAGGAAATTATGGTTATTCGATAAACGCAAAGGCAATGCCCATAGCCGTGATTAATGGTAAAATTAACAATCTGAAATCACATGCATGTCTGAAATAACATCAATTCTCTCATAGAACGAGTCAAGGACATCACGGATGATAACCGCGAAGCCCAGTTTTTGACCAAATAAATCTAATGGATATTGCTGCTACGAAACCACACCTTATATTCAAACTTAATGCTGTTTTTCTCACGTGGTTAGGCATCCTAACCCAGACCCGGAATAAGGCATAGGAATCTCGCATTGAAGCTCACAATCCACAGCTTTCTCGTATTCAGTGCATCCATTCTCGTGTTGGAAATTTCTCGTTTGGTCTTGTTCCGGGTCGCACTCTATTCTAGACGTGGCTACTTTCATCCGGGCCCTTACCAACCATCTGCTCAAGAATAGAATCGTAGTCAGCATAAGGTCGGAGACCTGGCAATTTCCCAAGGGGTTTTCCATCTTTGAAGGCTATGACCATAGGGACTGATTGAACACCGAATTGAGATGTAGCTCGTCTGTTTCGGTCAATGTCGATCTTAGCAAAGTACACCTTCCCTTTATAGTCTTGAGCCAATTCTGTGAATATTGGAGCAAGTGCCTTGCAAGGGTTGCACCACTCTCCGAAAAAGTCGACGAACGCTAATTTGGTCTGCTGAATAGTTATCCAAAAGTTTGCATCAGTCAATAAATTGACTTGGCCATTTGCCATTGGTTCCAAGATTTGGGGTTGTTGAGCTCGTTCCATAAGAATCTGCATCTTTCTACGTCGGATCTCTTCCAGTTCGTCGTCATTCAGCACGGGAACACCTCTAACGTTTGTGCGTTTTGTGTTGTATTGTCTTAAAACGTTTGTGTAATTGACATGCACAACCGAAGCGCGTCCTTACTATAAACTGATAACCATAAAATAAGAAAA
This sequence comes from uncultured archaeon, assembly GCA_964590575.1. GTDB lineage: Archaea > Asgardarchaeota > Thorarchaeia > Thorarchaeales > Thorarchaeaceae > SMTZ1-45. The sequence continues at coordinate 7,900 of CAZPWM010000074.1, read as the reverse complement.
TCTCTAGTGAAGAAAGATGGCTCACTCTGCAGGTAATGATTGGTTAGCAGCAGATGAAGAAGATGGTAGGTGCTTGTCCAACAGGGTAATGAATCTCATACCCGTGCTCATCATTATTTTTGCATACTTCTGGTTTAATCGAAACCGAATAGGAACTGACTATACTTGGGGTGCTGAGATTGCCATCATTACTATGGTTGTTGGTTTTTGCGGAGTTTGTTATTGTGTATACTCTGTTGACAAAGAATCGAAGAATCAATTGAAAGAAAATCAATTTCGATAGGAACCTCGGAACTCAGTATCTTACCGATTCAGGTCTGTTTATATCTACGACTCAGTCGCTATGACTGGGAGCATTTGATGACTGCAGAATCAACAAAAAACCCGCTCAGATATTACTTCATGCTTGTGGTGGTCATGGCATTCTGGGGTGGTAGTTGGCCTTCTGCAAAGATCATCGTTGGGATAGCACCACCAATGACTATAGGATTCTTCAGATTCCTAACAGCTAGCATTCTTTTTCTTATCCTTCTTTTTGCAACAGAGTCTGAACCAAGACGTATTTTTCGAAGGTCTAATTTCAAGATATTATTCCTGGTGGGTCTGACCGGTATTTTTGGGTATGGTGTCCTCTTCCTAACGGGCATGCGTTTTACAACTGCTACACAAGGAGCGATTATTGCAGGGTTTAATCCTGCAACTGTTAGTTTAGTTGCTCACATCTATCACAAAGAACGGTTAGGGAAAAGCTGGCAGTACTCTGGGTTCCTGCTGGCTTTCCTAGGAGTGATCTTCGTAGTCGGAGTTCAAGCTCTCCTCGATTTCAATATAGATTATTTAGTTGGGAATCTGATTATTCTTGCAGCAATGTTTACATGGGGGCTCTATTCTTCCATAGGCAAAGAAGCAATGAAAACACACTCTCCTCTTGAGGTCACCACAGGAGGTTCAATGATAGGAACCATTCTGTTTGGAATGGGGGCATTGACTGAAGAAGTCTGGTCACTTCCTGCGATGGTTGATCCTATATTTTGGGTCATTGCACTTTATCTTGGAATTTGTGTCACATTCATTGGTTTCCTATTTTATTTTATAAGCATAAAGGAAATTGGTGCCACTAGAGCTGGGGGATTCATCAATCTTGTACCAGTCTTCGGAACTGTCTTCTCATATTTGCTCTTGCAGGATACACTTTACTGGACATATGGAATAGGCTTACTTTTGGTAGTGATTGGAATAATCATCATTAATTATCCACTCAGGACAAAAACCGTCAGTCCGGAACAGAAATAACGAGGAAGATTCGAGCAATAGATTGGTTGTTTTCATAATTTAGGGTGTCAAATATGGAAGCGTATGACAATCTCATGAACAGAATGAAAGAATATATTCTCCTTGGTAGTGTGGCAGGAGTAGTCCAATGGGATTATGAAACGCACATGCCTCCAAAAGGGTTGATTTTACGTAGCGAACAGATGGCAATTCTACAACAGATACTGCATAGAATGGGTACAGATCCTGAAATTGGTAAACTACTTACCAAATCAGAAGAGAAGTCCAAGACATTAAGTAAAGTCCAAAATCGAAATGTCTTCATCGTGCGTCGAGAATATGATAAGGAGACCAAGATTCCAGAAGACCTCGTTGCTAGAATTGGAAAGCAAAAACCGATTAGTTTGGAAACATGGAAGAAAGCGAAAGCGGCTAATGATTGGAAGAAATTTGAACCTGAATTGCAGAAGACAGTTGACTTGATGAGAGAACGCGCAGAGATTGAGATGAAGGTAAAGGGTATTCCTATCCTATATGATAGCATGCTTGATGAGTTTGAGAGAGGAATTACATCTAAGCAAATCACCAAGGTCTTCAGCGAACTACGGGACAGACTAGTACCTCTCACCAAGAAATGTGCAGATGCTTCCAAGGATTTCGATTCATCATTCCTGAGTAAAACAGTGTCTATTGATATTCAGAGAAAGATTGCCACAGACTTAGCAACTATGGTTGGTTATGACACAGTAACTGATCAAGCAGGAGGTCGGATAGACGAGGTAGAACACCCATTCACCACAGGATATTACGATGATGTGAGAATCACTGTCAAATATCATGAAGACAATGTGTCCTCTGCTATCTATGCCATTCTCCATGAAGCTGGTCATGCTCTCTATGAGCAAAATCTGAATCCTGAATGGAAATACACTCCAATTGGTACAAATGCTTCATTTGGAGTCCATGAGTCTCAATCTAGATTCATTGAGAACATGATTGGTCGCTCGCCAGAATTCCTCGAATTCTATTTGCCCAAACTGAAGGAGTTCACAGGGGGTACATTCCCAGGCGTTGATGACGCTACATTCATCAAAGCTATGAATCTGGTTAAGCCTTCCCTCATCCGTATAGAGGCTGATGAGGTCACATATTCTTTACACATAATCGTTCGATTTGAGATAGAGCGAGACCTATTCTCAGACAAGATTACTGTGTCCGAATTGCCACAGGTGTGGAATGAGAGATACAGCGAATATCTTGGAATTGATGTCCCTGACGATGCCAATGGTGTCCTACAAGATACACACTGGGCTAGTGGATACTTTGGTTATTTCCCCAGCTACGCACTAGGCAATATCTACGATGGGATGTTGCTCGACAAGATGCAAAAAGATATGCCTGATTGGTTGAGCAGAATTGCTAATGGAGAGATTATACCCATTGTTAATTGGATGAAAGAGAAAGTACACATTCAGTCAGCAATGTATGACCCAGCTGATTTAATGGAAAAGGTGACTGGGACGAAACTTACTGCTGATCCGTTCCTTAGATATGTAGAAAACAAGTACTCGACGCTATTTGGTTTCTAATTTACTTCCGGGTGTTCATGCATATGCACCCGATTTCTCCTTTTTTTGCTAAGAGTTATCTATGTTCAGGAATAAGTAAGATATGAGGGTAATAGCGAAAGATGGCCTCAGAAATTTCAGAAAACACAGGATCGTATAACATCATACGACCTTCATTGGCAATCATTAATTTTACAGGCCTATTATGGTTTGGTTTAGGGTATATGAGATCAACAGCGGAACTATGGGACTACATTTTCGTATTGATTGGGTGTTATTTCACCTTGAAATTCGTACGATACCTATCTAACGCACATCAATTTAAACAGACACGAATGAAGCCTATGGATATGATCGAATTCCCTAACAAGGGAATCTATGCCAAAATACGACAACCGATTTCCGCGGCAATCATCTATATGAATCTGGCTTACGTATGCTTCTTCAGATCCCTTATTCTTATCCCAGCCATTGCTGTGTTCGTTGCCATTTGGTACATCTTAGCACGTTTTGAAGATCAATCGATGCTCTCGCGATTTGGGAACGAATACAAGGAATACATGAAAGGTACTGCAATGCTACGTGGTGGCGATAGCGAGCAGCAAAGACTTGCATCATCTGGCTACGATATGTATTAGTTGATCTTCACTCTTCAATCACAGGTGCTGGTAATGAGATCTTAGATATTTCATATGACGCACCAAGGAATTCAATGTATCCTCTAACTGCTGTAACATCTCCGCCACGATCTCGAAGTCTAAATTCTGCAACCTCCGTCTGGCCAGATGCGATTGATCCTAATCTCTGCATCCTGAAAGAGCCAGTTGCTGTATCAATATCAGCTGGTAGGTCGAGGTCTACAACCACCATCTCTATCGGATGGTCACTTCCATTATTCACATGGACAGTCAGAATAAATTCTTCTCGCTGTTGTTTGACCTTGGACTGAACCTTGACTCCGGATGCATCTACAAATGCTTGTTTTCGACCTCGCTCCTCATCCACTCTAGACTGGGATTCAGTTCGTCGCTCTACTGATTGTCGGTGAGCTCTGGTTTGATTAGTTTGGGATGTAACTTGTTTTCTTACTGGTGAAGTTTGACCACCCATAATCCAACTTAAGAAACTGGGTGCTTCATAAGCCACAAATACAAGTCCGCCAACAATCATAGCAGTCCAGATGATAGCTGATAATAACTGAGTTCTGAAAACAGGATTCTCTAAGGTTCTGTAAATAGGTTCAAAGAACCCTCGAACGATAGGGCCCAAGATTGGACCTAGTAGATCTTCAAGCTCTTGCCAGAATTTCATACCAAGTCTAGTGATTGGAGAATTCCCAAGAGCTAGAACTATCGAACCTAGTGTATTAATCGTTTTAATGCCTCCAACCATGATTCCCAAAGTGCTCGATTTGAAGAACTATCTGTCTAGGAAAACATACTCTTGAAAGGTTATTAATCTTGCAACTCGGTCAAGCAGGAAGTGAGAAGATATCCTGGAAGATGCTGCTCTGGTAGCAAGCTTTGATGCACTTGCCACAAATGTCTTTCTTAATTCCTTTTGATTTTAGAAACAGGATGTATCGCCGACAATTCTCTCTATAATCTGGAAGTAGATCTCGATATTTAATAAAGCCACAGACATCTTCACAAGCACTACATTCGCTACATCTTGATTCAGCCTTCTTGCTCCAGCTCAGTGGGAATGGGACTATGATAGTTGTAAATCTTATCGCGCAACTATACTTGTCATGGATAATTAGTTGATTCTTTCCTCTCCATCCTATTCCTGCATTTTCCGCAACAACTCGGTGGGAAATGACCATACCAAAATAATCCTTTACATGGTTAACCTTGTCATCTACTCCGCCAATAGTTGCAGTAAGTGGGATGCCATCAAATCGTTCAGCAATCTTCTTTGACATCTGATTAAGAATCTGATTGAGCCGATTGTATTCTAGCGCATACTTATTCCAAAGATAATAATCAATTTCTCCTTCACATTGAGAATCAATGTAGCTCATGATAGGATCTCTATAGGCAATTCCTATACTGATCATTGATCCTTCATGCAATAGGGAATTAAATTGGTCTCCTGTGATTGCTCTGAGTTTCTCTTGCTGGATAGGCATTAAATCATCAAAGATAGTCTTGAAACTCGTGAAACCAATGTCTCCTTCTTCTCCTGATGACTTCAGGAGCTGATGAAAGTATTGTTTGATAGTTTCTGATTTTTCAATTGCTACATTATGGTCAATCACTGAAACGAGACCTCAGTTTCCATTTTTGTTGATATCATCCTTATGGCCTTATTGAAGTGGCATGGGAAGTTCCACAACAGTCATTACTATCCATGACGTCCAACTAATGGGATGTAAGAGCATCAGAGCTCGGGAGTATAATTTCATGGAGTCTTACGAAAGACTGTTGGAGATTACAAAGGAAATGATTCAATTCCAGACAGGGCGTGGAATCATTCAATGGGATCTCTATACGCATATACCTCCAAAGGGGATCAAACAGCGTTCTGAGCAATTAGCACTTATGAGCAAGTTGTATCACCGTATGGTCACAGATGAGAAACTAGAACGACTTGTTTCCAAACTCGAGAAAGAAAGTGACAATTTAGATATAGTTCAGAGAAGAGAAGTTGAGTTAACCAGAAGAGAATTGGACCAATTCTCGAAAATTCCTGAGGATCTCGATTCTATATATTCGATATAACAAACGGTGGCTACTACAGCTTGGAAACGAGCAAAAGAAACCAACAATTGGAAACTTTTCGAATCTGAATTGATAACACTACTTGATATCTCTAAGAATGTTGCAGAGAAAATAAAGGAGGGTATTGGAGCGAAATGTCAGTTGGATGCGTTTATGGATGATTGGGAGCCCAGAATGACCACAGAGTCTATTTCCGAAGTTTTTCTCGATTTAAGAAAGCGTTTGATACCCCTTGTCAAGAAGTATGGTGCAATATGTGAAAATGTGCGTACTGATTTCAAGAAGCGCAAAGTTCCTACTAGTATTCAAAGAAAAATAGTAACAGATTTGGCAAGAGTCATGGGTTATGATACAACTTCTGAAAATGCCGGAGGCCGGATTGACGAATCGGAGCATCCGTTCACAACAGGATATTATGATGATGTCAGGTTCACAATCCAATATTCAGAGGATGATGTTTTCAGAGCTATGTTTGGAGGGCTACACGAAACAGGACATGCTATCCACAATCAAAATCAAAATCCAGAATGGAAATGGATGAAACTTGGAAAAAGCTGTGGTTCCGGTATCAGTGAATCACAAAGCAGATTTGTGGAGAATATAATTGGGAGGTCTCCAGAGTTCTGGGAGTTTTATTATCCGCGTTTTATTGAACACACAAATGGAATATTCAAAGACATATCTCAGCAGGAGTTACTCCAAGCGATTAATCTCGTAGAACCATCGAAGATTCGGGTACTAGCGGATGAAATGACTTACGCCCTCCATATCATTATCCGATTTGAGATTGAGAAGGATTTGTTTGATGGTAAAATTGATGTCTCAGATATTCCAGAAATCTGGAATGAAAAGTATAGGCGATATCTTGGAGTGGATATAGAAACAGACACTGAAGGAGCTCTTCAGGATGTACATTGGGCATGGGCATACTGGGGGTATTTTCCCACATATACTCTAGGAAATCTCTATGCTGCAATGATACGGGAAAAAATGACTGCTGATATTCCCGAGTGGAAAACGCATGTTGCTGAGGGAAACATCTCAATTCCAGTTCAATGGCTTGTTGAGAATGTCCATAGAAAGTCGAATTTACTTGACCCATCAGAAATGATTATAGAGATTACTGGCAAGTCATTAACAGCAGACCCGTTCATCGAATACTTGGATACAAAATATTCAGCACTTTTTGGATAATGAGTATCTCAATAGGATACACCCAAAAGAAGATGAGGCGGCATCCATTTACTCAAATTGTTTGTGATGTTCAATGCTCAAATATGAAGGAAGTATATGGAGACCTCCAAGTGAGGCAAGAAGTCTCATCCTCCAAGCTACAGTCGGATGCTCCCATAACGCTTGCATCTTTTGTGTTTCATACAAACAGAAACAATACAGAATACGAGGTGCGAATGGAGTTCAGTCTGATCTAGAATCCCTTCCTGATTCATACAAACAGAAAGTTCGTAGAGTCTTCTTAGCAGATGGCAATGCACTAGCAATCCCTACAAATGAGCTCATTGAAACTTTGTATGTACTCAAACCTGAGTTACCAAACTTGGAGAGAGTTGGCGTCTATGGTTATGCAAAGGATGTTCGAGATAAGAGTGTTGATGATCTGATAAAAATCAAGGATGCCGGACTCGGTATCGTATACCTAGGATTGGAAACGGGAGATGATGATTTACTACGATGGTCTCGAAAAGGTGTTGATTCAGAAGAGAACATCAAAGCGTGTAAGAAGATTCGAGATGCAGGAATACCACTATCGCTCACAATCATACTTGGACTAGGAGGACTTGAAAACTCCGTTCGCCACGCTCAAGCAACAGCTAAAGTCCTCAACGAGATAGACCCGGAATATGTAGGAGCTCTCACCCTTATGACTCCACCAGGAACAAGGATCGACGAGATGGTTAAGTCAGCGGAGTTTGTACCAATGCGTCCAATGGAGATACTGAACGAGCTCAAGATTTTAGTTGAAGGGCTTGAACTATCAAATTGTGTCTTCAGGACGAATCACGCTTCTAACTATCTCCCCATTGGAGGCACTCTGAATGTTGACAAAGAGATAATCCTAAAGGTACTGTCTGATACTCTCAATAGTGAGGACATAAGCAAACTGAGACCTAGTTACTTACGGGGTCTCTGATTGATTAACAAAAAAAAGGACTTGAGTGGGAGGACCCACCCAAGTATTCATTGGAATATTATGAACTACTTCTTCTTGCCGCCTCCCTTCTTCTTCGAGAGGATTACCAAGATTACAATAACGATTACAACTCCTGCTCCGATGAGAATTAGAATAAGTGGATCTAGAGGAAGTCCTGGTACTCCTTG
>CAZPWM010000073.1:0-16151 GCA_964590575.1 uncultured archaeon | reverse complement strand
ACGACACCTCACCCCAAGTCCGCTCGCATGGAGCGACGGGCGGTGTGTGCAAGAAGCAGGGACGTATTCTCCGCGCCATAGTGAGACGCGGATACTAGGGATCTCCTGTTGCGCATCGAAGTGATACGCAAATCCAGGTTCACGCGGGTGAGTTCCAACCCGCGATCCCGACTACGACAAGGTTTCGCGATTGACTTCACCTTTCGGTGTTGTGACGCATTGTCCTTGCCATTGTAGCACGCGTGTGGCCCCGCCCATATCGCGGCATACTGACCTACCGTGGCCCCCACCTTCCTCCAGCTTTTCGCTGGCGGTCCCCCTAGTGTGCCCCGTCAGGGCCGAAGCCCCCGGCTGGCAACTAGGTGGCAGGGATCTCATTCGTTGCAGCACTTAAGCTGATACCTCACGGCACGAATTTACGATGGCCATGCACCAGCTCTCAGCTCGTCGAGCAAGATCATCAGTCTGGCTCTCATTCGGCTGTCTGGGCGGGTAAGATTTCCGGCGTTGAGTCCAATTAAACCGCAAGCTCCACCCCTTGTGGTGCTCCCCCGCCAATTCCTTTAAGTTTCCTGATCCAACAGGCTTCGTACTCTCCGAAGGTTTTCGTGCTTATCGGGATTTTCTGAATCAATAATCTTGATGAATCGAAGTAACGATTTCCTTTCTGAAACCGCTATTCGAAGTGTACCACTTTTTTTGTCAATTTCATGCGTCTTACCTGGATGTATATCGAGTTCCTCTAAGAGGCCTCTTACTTCTTCGATGAAGGTTTCATTCTTTTGACTTATCCCCACATAGCAGCTCTTGCTGCTTACTGGAGATACATCACCTTCAGTATCGAACACACCACGTATGTAAGATGCTTTGACATGGGTATTAGCTGACTTGACTTCTTCTGGAACATTCCAAGACCCTTGACCTTCACCATCTGGTGGAAAGTTATAGTCTTGTTTCCACATCTCGTACAGCTCTTTGGATGATACTTTGAGTCGATAGTGACCTGGGGTGTATTCCTCAATCCTCCCTTCCTTTCCGAAGAGTTTCTCCATCCTTGGAGAGATTGAGTCCTCAAGCCACTCACGATGTTTTTGATAGTACATTGTGAAGTAGTTTCGACTTCCTTTGTCATAGAAGACAGATCCGTCACGCATAGCACCCAAGAGATATCCAAGACTTTCGTCATCGGACTCAATCTCGACTCTTTCGCGGACTTCCTCACTCAGTTCTTCCGACTCTTTGGATTCGGATTCTTTGAGTTTAGAGAGCGCTCTTTCCCATCTTCGATTACGAAGTCGTTCCTCCTCTACTTCTCTTAGGACTTCTTTCGTTATCCGTTCAAGCTCAGAGTTTGAAACTTCACGCGGTTCATCCCGCTCACTAGGAGTGAAACGTTCTCTCATCGTCTTCTAGTGTAGTGATATCCCGTATAAGCACATCCCTTCTGATTTCCTCAAACCTGATAGAAATTCAGTCTTGCGACCGTACTTCCCAAGCGGTCCGTTTATCGCTTTCGCTACAGCACCGCAGTGGCTCGTGGCCAATGCAACACTTAACGGACATCGTTTACGCCCAGGACTACTCGGGTATCTAATCCGATTTGCTCCCCTGGGTTTCGTCCCTCACCGTCGGGCACGTTCTCGACGACCGCCTTCGCCACTGGTGGTCCTCCGTAGATCATTAGATTTCACCCTTACCTACGGAATACCGTCGCCGTCTCCCGTCCCCAAGTAATGCGGTATCCCTACCAGACTGACCGTTGAGCGGCCAGATTTAAGCAGGGACCTACAGAACCGGCTACGAACGCTTTAAGCTCAATAATCATGGACACCACTCGAAGAGCTGGTTTTACCGCGGCGGCTGGCACCAGCCTTGCCCTCTCCTTTCTAGCGGTCCATATTACGGATCCGCCACAGATGGAGTTATCCCCCATCACTCGGCTTAGCCCACTCGTGCTTTCGCACATTGGTGAGGTTTCGTAACTGCTGCGCCCCGTGGGGCTAGGGCCCTTGTCTCAGTGCCCTTCTCCGGGCCACGACTTACATCGCCCGTTCGGGTCATAACCTAAGTGGGCAGTTACCCCACTTACAAGTATGATCCGGTGCCGTCCCGTCCTGTGGCGAAAAGTCCCACATACCTGGAACACTCATTTCAGAGCAACATCATTTCCAGAACGATGCTCCTATGCTGGATTACCGCCAGTTTCCCGGCGTTGTCCATCTCCACAGGGTAGGTTAACGACACTACTGAGCCGTTCGCGACGGACTCGGATGCGAGCCCGTTCCACTTGCATGTCTTAATCCCAAGCCGATAGCAGTGCCCTCTAGCAGGATCAACTAGAGTTGGTCCACATCGCACATGTTTAGCAAGGTATGACTGGAGTAGTATTCAGTCACCATGTACAATCTTTTACACACTTTGAACTATTATTTGCTTGATGAAGTACAGGCGTAACGGGGTTAGCAGAGATGGCTTACCCAAATTATACCTGCACACTGTTGAGCGTTTCTTAGACCTGAGGGCATTCTGACACTCCCTGTGCCAGTCTATCTCACGTCCGCATCTTGTACTCGCGTCTGGAAATCACCAGCCATCATCGCTTGGCATTCGCCGACAGCTTCCGGCCTGACACCGTATGACGCGAAATCAAATCCCCTCGCGGAAAGTTCGAATAAAAAGCTTTCCAAGGGGCGACGTTTCTGGGGCTTGAATGATGCCATTTTAGCGATTTCTAGCTTCGTCTCAGAATGGTAGCATATTTTGATAGTCGAGGGTCATTTTTGACCAAGGTGATTAGATTCTTAGTGGACTGGCTAGTAATCTCCTCCACAGTGGTATTACGTAACTCAGCTATTCGCTCTGCCACTATCTGTAATGCTTCAAAAGGCATTCTCCTGGGAGGTTTGTTTGGACCATCGGTCTCGATGAGGAAAAGGTCGTCAGGTATCATAGAAACAATCTCAAGACGCTCCATCCATCCATAAATCTCGGGCGTATATGATTCCAAATAACTCCTATCAAAAGCAAAGTATAGGTTTGTGTCGATAATTTTCTCCACTAGATCGATAGGACCGTAATAGTCGTGGATGATTGCATTTCTGATGGAATAATTCTCCAACATGGAAAGAACCTTTTTCTCAGCTCCTGCAACATGCAGAATCATAATCGTGTCTAATTTTTGTGCAGACTCTAGGAATGTTTCCAATAGGAGTTCCTGAGAGAAGTATTGTGAGGCATCCTTGGTCCATTTCCTATCAAGGCCAATCTCTCCAAGCATCAAGGCATCGTTAGCAGTTTTCCGGATAAGGTCAAGTTGGTTCATATGCTCGTGTGCAACCATAGGGTGTATTCCAAATGCTGGGAGAATGAGCTCAGAACGTTTAGCAAGTTCTAAAGTGTCGTTGTAGGATGGAAAATCGGTTGATACTGAGACCATTAGAACTCCGTTTTCACGAATATCCTTCAGAGCACGTTCAATATCCTCTTGGTAGTAAGAGAAGTGATTATGAACATCTACCAGCAATCTAGCAACCTCGAGCTCAGAGGAAGATATGCATTGTTTCGAATATCATTGTTCGCCTCAACGCATGTACTTGTACACGAGGGAACCTTCATAACGGACCTATTAGACCGACAATATTTGAGTGAGCACTTGTGACAGATTTTCATGATTATCTAGAGTCATTGATGAGAGAGGGTATTCGTGAGGCTGAGAATCTACTTGCTTCTGATAGAGCAGACTTCACATTCCCGACAGCAACACAACAGTGGGCGCCTCCTCGGCACTATGACATCCAACATCTGAAGATGGATTTCAAAATTGATCTGGAGAATGAGCATGTGGAGGCGATATCCACACTCAAGCTCACTTCAATTGTGCCTGAGCTCAAGAGGATATTCCTTCATGCTATGGACTTGAGATTCTCCAGTGTGAAAGATTCCAAGGGAAACATATTGGATTATGAGATGGTCCCTGATGACCAAGCAATGTACATCAACTTGGCCAAAATACTTAGAGAAGGAGATTCAGAAGAGCTCACATTCGTATATACGATTGACAAACCAAGAACAGGACTCTACTTTACGAATCCATGTCCTGAGTTCCCAGATATTGAAACAAGCGTGTGGAGTCAGATGCAAGATGATTATGCACGATATGTTGTTCCGATATATGATAATCCTAGTCACAAGTTCCCGACTGAAACGATTCTAACCGTTCCAAAGGGATACTATGCTATGAGTAATGGACGACTCAAAGAACGAAAGAAGAATAACGATGATACAGAAACATTCCACTGGGTGCAGGAAAAGCCGATTCCGGCATACCTAATGACTGTGGCGGCATCTGAGTATACAGAGTACAAGGATGATCTTGATGGGCTTGAGGTCAGTTATTATGTGCACAAGAAATGGGATAAAGACACGGTGTACCGTTCTTTTGGGCAGACTCCAGAGATGATTAAATTCTTTGTTTCCAAGCTCGGAGTTGAATATCCTTGGGACAAATACGCTCAGATTACTGCTGCTAACTTTGTTATTGGTGGAATGGAAAACGTTAGTGCTACGACGCAGACTGATGCGACTCTTCATGATGAAAAGACACACATTGACTTCAGATCAGAGGGTCTGGTATCTCATGAGCTAGCTCACATGTGGGGAGGCGATCTTGTAACATGTCGAACCTGGAGCCATGGTTGGCTCAATGAGGGATGGGCTACTCAGATGCAGAACGAGTGGAACCGTCATGAGCTGGGATATGAGGAATATCTCTATGATCAGTATGGGAAGCAGATGTCTTATTTTGATGAAGACAAAAACCGCTATCGTAGACCTATAGTAGAGAATGAGTGGGAACGAGGCACTGATGTTTTTGATGCTCATCTCTACCCCGGAGCTGCCTGGAGATACTATATGCTTAAGCACCTGGTCGGTGAGGACCGTTGGTGGAATATACTCGGTGAGTGGTTGACAAGGTTCTCATATAAATCAGCATATACTCATGACCTCGAGAGTCTTTTCACAGAGAGAACTGGAGAAGATTACGGTTGGTTCTTCAAGCAATGGTTGTACAAGGCAGGATATCCAGAATGCAAGATTAAGATAACATATGATGAGAAACTTGGTCACGTTCTTGTCAAGTTAAAGCAAACACAGAAGACAGATGATGGGATGACTCCTGAAGTATTCAGGTTTCCGCTCACTATTGAGTTCATTGATGATAATGGAACAAGAACCCGATACACAGTTCAGGTTGGTGAAAGAGTACACAGCTTCTATTATCCATTCAAAAACAAACCAATACAGGTTGTCATAGATCCAGACTATACTACCCTAATGGACTGGAGTATTGATAAACCTGAACCAATGTGGATAGACCAATTGCTTAATGGAACTAACTCAATACAGAAAATCAAAGCGGCGCAAGCTCTGGGGAAGAAAGCGACACCATTCGTTGTAGAAGCACTTGGAAAAGCCCTGTTAAAAGATGAGTTCTGGGGTACACAATCTGAGATTGCAAAGGTTCTCGGCTCTCTGAAATCAGAGGTTGCTCTGACGCAGTTACTCAAGGCGGTTTCACTAAAGAACACAAAGGCAAGAACTGCTGTCGCTACAGCGCTTGGCCAATTCTACAAGAATGACAAGGCCTTTGATGCTCTTAAGAAGATGCTAGAAGACGAAGAGAGTTACTTTGTAGTCGCTGCTGCTGCTACATCTATTGGCAAAACCCAACACGACAGAGCCTTTGACCAATTAGTCGATTTCCTCAAGAAAGCGCCTCCCAGTTGGCATGATCTTGTACAGGTAGGTGCATTACAGGGTCTTGCAGAAACAGAGAGAGAAGATGTCATTGAAATAGCTAAGGACTATCTCAAGGTTGGAACAAGTGATTGGATAAGAAGGCACATTCCAACCATTTTAGCTAGGCTAGGAAAGCGCTACAAGGAAAATCATCCCGAGATTAAATCGATTCTTGAGAGAACGTTTCTTGACAAGTCGTATCGTGTCCGGACATTCTCAATTGCCGCAGCTCCAATCTTGGAGGATTCGTCTCTTATTTCAGCTCTATCAAAGATTGCTGAAAGTGAGGCTGAGAGTGGTATTGTAAGAAGATGCAGGATAGCCATTAGGAAGCTAAGCGAGAAGAAAGAGCCCAAGGAAATAGACTCTCTCCGAAAAAGTGTAGAGGAACTCGAGAAAGAAAATAGGAAACTCAAGGACCGCTTAGACAAAATCGAAACAACCCTTAAGATTGATAAAAAGGAATAGGTGATGGAAGGGCGGGGAGTTGCCCCGCCTCTCACAGCGTTTCAGGGTTGCCTGTCCGCTTCCTGCAGTTGTCGGTAGCTTCCATCTTTTTTTCTAGACTCTTTTGATCCTGCCTAGTTGTCCAAATACGTAAGCAATGTCATCTACTATCAAACGGCCTTTCATGATAAGTATAGGTCGGATGTCTTGGTTCCGCCTTACTCCTCCAAGAAGAAGTATTTCTACACTATTGCCCTCAGGGCTAGTCCCATTGATTCGAAAACCGAACACTAGTTCGGTTCCGTTTAATCGCTCATTCTGAGGTTTACCAGCAACGCCCATTCCTTCCTCAAAAGCGTAGACAGTTGAGTTGAGAGAGAAACTGCCACCAATGACCTCAAGAACAACACCTCTATCGCCTCTACGTAATATCTTGAATTCGAGATTCATCCCAGTCAGATAACTAATCTGAAAGTCTTCTCGTTCATCAGTCTGGACTCCGGCTCGTCCTCTTGCCTGAATGAGGAAAGAGTCCCCGATACTCGCTGTTGCGGCAGATGGGGACTCTAGGACCGAAGCTGCGTCGATGGTGGCGAAGGAGGGAAACGCAACTAGGAAGACAATAATTACGGCGGAAACAAGTGTCAATAATCTCTTGGCATGCTTCATATTTTGTTCAGTTAGAATTGAGAATTTTGAATATAAAGCCAAGATGAACGATTACACTAGATGAATCATACATAGTAAAACCATCCGCAAGAGGTTTGTGTGTCCGTGCTGGATTATGTCACCGAATCACCCAAAAGTCATGAATGATTCATCCACTGGTAATAAGACCAAAAACTGACAAGATTAGGACAGGCGTCACCAAATGCAAGATGGACTATTTGCATTGATCAGATTGGATCTGATCTTTGAAATTTTCAGCGGAATAATAGCATTGATTGTGACTATCTATGCTACTCGAGCATACAATCTGACGGGCCAAAAGAAACTCTCTGATCTCTCAACGGGATTTCTAGTTCTCTCGGCAGGTATGTTTGGAAGGGTCATAGGAACATTATATTTCGCTATTCAATATGGAGTGGAAGGACCTTCGAGTACTACAATCCTTTCAATTGTAACGATTGCATATGGTGTCTCCAGAATCATGGCGTATCTTCTTTTCGTGATAGCAACAAGACCCGCACGTCACCAAGAGTCATTGAACAATGAGAACATGACAGGAGTCAGCCTACTCCTAGCTACTATCATTGTAGATTCAAATCTGGAGGTCATAGCAATATTTGTTCTCGTTGTAGTTGTTATTCAAGCCATCATCAACTACTTCTCATCGCGAAGTAGGTTAGCTTTCTACGTTCTACTTGGATTCGTCCTCATCCTACTTAGTCACATGATGGTGGCTATGACCTTCACGAATCCAGGTATGTACCTATTGAGTCAAGTAACGCAACTGCTAGGCTTCTTGTCACTTCTGGTCATGCTAGTCAAGGCAGGCAGAGTAGAATGAGTAGAAAACGGGCCTATCGCTCAAAGATGCGCATCCTAGCTGATATGATGCGTGCCATCCAGAGTGAGGGTGAGGAAGGTGCAGGCCCGACGAAAATACTCTATGCTGCAAACCTTTCTCATGATAGATTGACCCAGTATCTCGATGAACTGGTTGAGAAAAAACTCATCAATGTACCGAATCCAGAGAGTGATAATAGGATTTACCTTCTAACAGAGAAGGGAAGAGAGTTTCTCAGAGAGTTCATTAGAATGGAAAGGTTTTCTGAGGCTTTTGGTATCGAAATCTAAGCTACAACATTCCATCCCAGTAGACAAGGTTTTAAGAATCGTCAGGCGGTGGAATTTCTGAATGGGCCGGTAGATCAGACTGGTAGATCGCCTGATTCGCATTCAGGAGGTCGCGAGTTCAAATCTCGCCCGGTCCACCACCATTTCTCTTTGTTCTTACAAGCGCCAACAATAGGAGAGCCAAAAATGTGAGAATAATTGAGTACTGAAAAGCAACCACAGGTGCATATGAATCCCATAGATACCCAATCACTAGGCCAGCAGGAAATGCACTGATGCCTACAGCCATCTGGAATGCTCCAATTATACTAGCTCGACGTTCTTCCTCTACTAAATCCGCTACGAAACTAGTTTGAACAGGATCTAAAGCACCGTTCATCAGACCAAAGAATACAAACATGGGGATTATCATCAATGGATCAAACACAAAATAAATCCATGCTGAAGTCAGAATTAGAAATAGAAATGCTAACGCCATGACTAATTTTCTACCGACCTTGTCAGACAACCATCCGAAAGGATATGCAGAAGCAGCATAGACTGTAGTGAATAACAAATAGAGAAGTGTCTGTTGTGTCACTGTGTATCCGAAGTTGCTTGAGAATAGAATCAACAGTGAGTAGCTGAAGGTTGCAAGTGCGAAAAGAACAGAGGCAATAAGGAAGATTTTCAGGTTTCTGTCGAGACCTCGGAAACTTACTCCTTTGAATACATCCTTCCCTCGTTTTTCTTTCACCAAAACACTAACAACAATAATGGACCCAAATGTAGGGATAACAGCTAGGAGGATAATTCCTGTATACCCGAGAAGTTGAAACAGAAAGAGGGTGATGATTGTCCCAAAGACAGCTCCAGCTGTATCGAGAGCCCTTAGAATGCCAAATGCACTTCCTCGCTTCTTCTCAGTTGCATGCCCCGCCACTATAGCATCCCGAGGCGGACCTCGCATTTTACCCAATCTGTCCATCGATTTCCACAGGATTATCTGAAAGAGCTGATATGCGTAGGTTGCAAGGACAAATCCAATCCGTGCAATCATTGATAGAGAGTATCCTAGTGTGATGAAGACTTTTCGCTTACCAGTGCGGTCTGAAGCATAACCAGCCCCTAACTTGGAGAGAGAAGTTATTGTCAAGGCAAGACCGTCGACCAGCTGCACTTGGCCTTGAGTGAGACCCAATTGTGTTGTAAGAAATGTCGGCCAAATAGGAGCAATCATATCCGAACCAGTATCGTTCAAAAATGATGCTGCACCGAAAACATGAGCAGGGTCATGCTTCATTTCATCTTGTTGAGATTGGTCATCCTCAATAACCATTAGCTTACACCAAGTATTTTGTGACCCCGTACCGTCTATTATAGTGATTGGAACACTTCCCTATCCAAACCCATTTTACGGAAAAGAGTCAGGTATGGTTATGGTCGATGTTTTGCGTAAAGAGGTCCAGTATGGGTTCAATGAAGCCGTGAAGAAAGTTGAAGATGCTTGTGTGAGTGAGGGGTTTGGTGTACAGCTCACGAAAGGGGTTCATGATATCTTAAAGCAAAAGCTTGGAATTGATGATTATCCCAAATACACAGTAGTTCTTGTCTGTAATCCGCAGCTAGCAAAGACAGCCCTTGATATTTCAAAGGATATGGGTACAATCTTCCCATGTAGTTTCACAGTTTACGAAGAAGATGGGAAGGTCAAGGTTGCCCATACTTCAATAATGAAAGTAGGCGTTGAGGTCGGTCTCGCATCTCAAGAGGCTATGGAATCATTGATTGAAGAAACTGGAAAACGTATTCGAAAGGTATGGGACAAGATCTAGGAAATTTCGAAAAGTTCAGAAGAGCTTGGTTCTCTCACTAAGTCATGGACGAGAGATTTCGTGAACAATGGGAGAGCAACGCTGAAGTTTTCACGGGTCTTATTGATGGTGAAGGCACTCCACACCATAGAAAGATACTCAATCCATGTGTAGACAGGCTTTTGGGAGATGTGAAAGGTAAGAAATTCCTCGATGCAGGTTGTGGAGAGGGGTACTTGGCAAGGTTCTATGCCAAAAAAGGAGCAGATGTGACAGCCATTGATTTGTCACAGCGTCTTATAGAAACCTCTGAACAGCTGACAGAGAAGGAGGAATTTACGATAGATTATCGGGTTGATAATGTTTGTTACATCGAGTCTGTTCCCAATTCTGAGTTTGACATTATTCTATCCAACCTCGTCCTACTGAATGTTCCATGTTTAGATGATGCTATCAAAGAGTTCCATAGAGTGTTGAAACTAGGGGGCATTCTTGTCTTCTCAATTGTTCACCCAGCATTCAATTTCTATGGACCCGGTTCATGGGAGATGGGAGAAAAAGACCCTGATACAAAGAGGCGTACAGGTCTCTACTTCAAGGTTGATCGATACTTCGAAGAAATAGAGTATGAAAGATATTGGAAGACCAAGCAAGGAGAGAATTTCCCAGATCCTATCAGCTTTTTCCATAGGACTCTTTCAACATATCTCAATTCGCTTTCAAGTGCAGGATTTCGTTTGCTTGAGTTCGCAGAGCCTCAACCTACTGAAGATGACCAGTTCTTTGAACGAGAGCGGAGGATTCCATTCTTTGCTGTATTCAAAGCAATGAAGATAGAGTAGTTTGCCAGGACTGAATCCTTTTTCTTGAGTACTACATGGATGGAGGTAGGTGTAGCACATGAGTGAAGACCCTAAGTTGTTCCCGGTGAAACTTGTTTGGACTGGTGGTAAGAGTGGAAATCTTACTGTTGATGGAAAAGTAGCGATTAAGACAGGGGTGCCATCTGGGGGTCCGGAAGAAGCCAGGTTTCATTCTCCAGAGGACCTGTTTGTTGCATCAGCCGCGATGTGTTACATGAATGGTTTTGTTGAATTCACACGAAAAATGCGAATCGAGTTCAAATCATTCGAGTGTGATGCAATAGGAACTCTTGAAGAAGTTGGAAGAAGTCTCGAGGTCACAAAGATAGAGATGACAGCCAAAGTAGGAATTGGTTCTGAGGACAACCGGAGAAAGATTGAACGAGCACTCGAGCTGGCTGCGAAGTACTGCTTTATTGGGAACAGTATGAAATGCCCAGTTTCGCATGAAACTAATATTGTCGTTGAATGACGTAACCAAACCCTTTTTCGGCGGGTTTGAACCTGCGAGTTGCAGTGATAGAGATGACTGATGATATGCATAAATACATGGTTACAGTGAACTGGAAGCATGGTCAGATAGGAAATTTGATTATTGATGGCAAGCCAAAGGTAGAGATCTCAACCCCATCTGAGTTTGACGGACCCGAGGGAATCATCTCACCAGAGGACCTCTTTGTTGCGTCTGCAACCTCCTGCTTGATGACCACGTTTGTGACCTTCACTACCAAGATGCGTTTCGATTTCAAGTCATTCTCATGCGAGGGGCATGGCACACTTGAAAGAGTTGACAAGGGGTTTCAGTTCACAAAACTGCTTCTGAAGACGAAAGTTGAGGTTGATTCTGAAGACCTCAAGTCTAAAGCTGAGAGGGCACTTGAGCTAGCTGGAAAATACTGCTTAGTTACGAACAGTATGAAATGTCCGACAGAACATGTGAACGAGGTTGTTGTAGGATAAATGAGAGGATTGGACAACCATAGTCGTCCAATCATTCTTTCTCTTCAAGAGGAGGAAGAATATAGATTACATCTTCAGACTCTGGAAGGGTTACTTCCACGAACTTGTCATCCTTTGGTTTACCAAAACTAATCTTTTCAACACCGTGCATAGCTTGAAGGTCATTAGCCCACGGTTTCAGATTTTCGGAGATATAGGCCTCAGGAAGACCTTGTCTAAGAGAGATTCCTGCTTCACGTTTGAACTTCCAAAAGCCCGAGTTCGTCTGCATTAGTAATTCAGAATGTTCTACGAGGTCGGATTTCCAAGTCTTCTCATATGAGGGATAGCTATGCCGATGGACACCAGTTTCATCATAGAGGTCTCTGTAAATTCTGTCAGTGATGAAAGGAGTCATAGGAGCCAGTGCTCGAGATATAATCTTCAACACTTCATGCAGAGTGAACCAAGCTGACCTTTGCTCTTCTTCTGTGAATGTACCATCTGTATTGAATGAACGTCCCTTTATCATCTCTAATACATGATCTGCAAAGAAGTTCCATGTGAAGCCGCGTATCTCAATAGCAGGTTTATGGAAATCTAGCAAGTTACATTCGGGTACGATTCGTTCAACAAGTGCATTTGCTTCTGCAAGAATCCATTGATCTACAGGTGTCAAGTTCTTGAATTCAATCGGTTCGGGGATCGGGAACATTGAGATAAACCGAGCAATATTGTAAAGCTTGGTCATGAATTTTGATACACCTGCTAGACGGTCCTCAGAAAATCTGACATCACTACCCAGACCAGCCTCAAGAGCTCCGTAGATACGCATTGCATCAGCACCATACTTCTCTACAAAAGGCATGGGTGGCGGCGAGTTACCCTTTGATTTACTCATTGCCTCCCCTTTATCATCCACAACATGACCAGAAACCCATACCTCACTGAAAGCAGCTTTGCCAGTAAGTTGTAGAGTTCGAAGCAGAGAATAGTAAAGCCAAGTCCTCACGATGTCCTTACCTTGAGGCCGCATGACATTATCAAAAGCCTTCTTGAAGAGTTTGTCATTACGCATGTATCCAACAGCCTGCATTCCACTTATTGAGGAGTCCATCCATGTATCAAAGGTCCTATCTTCACCTGTGAAACCATCCTCGGCATTACATTTCGGACATTTTGTAAATGGAGGGTCTTCTCGCCACGGTTGATAATATCTTGGTTCATCTGTCAATTCTGGAACCACAGGCTCTTTGCATGAGTTGCAATACCAGATTGGGAGTTCAGTACCATAGAATCGTCTCCGACTAACTGGCCAATCCACTGTGACTCGATTGAGCCAATCGATGAGTATCTGTTTATGAAACGGTGGATAGAATGGAGTGTCAGCTGCGATTTTGTGAAGTTCTTCAATGAATTCTGTCTGTTTCACATAATACTCATCCATAGCAATGAACTCAATAGGAGTACGACTACGCCAACATTGAGGCACTCTTTGAATAGAGTCCTCCTGTTTGAAGAGGAGTTTCTTTTCCTTGAGATCATCTACTATCTTCTTACGAGCTTCAATAATTGTCATACCCGCATATTCACCAGCAGCCTCAGTCATGGTACCATCAGTCGAAACAGCTTGGATAGGAGTGAGTGCATAGTCACGGAATGCCATGACATCACCTTGGTCGCCATAACTGCACACCATCAGTGCGCCTGTTCCAAACTCCATCTGTGCAGTGGGACTCGGAATAATTGACACCTCCATTCCAAAAATAGGCACAGTAGCAGTCTTTCCATGATAAGTTGTGTACCGGGCATCATCTGGATGAACGAATATTGCACCACATGCACAGAGTAACTCAGGCCTTGTAGTAGCAATCTCGAGTGGTTCCAGTCCTTCCACTTCGAAATGTAGATAATGGAGTTTTGTTGGACGCTCTGCATATTCTACTTCAGCGTCAGCTATGGTAGTACCACATTCGAAACAATAGTTATTGGGACGATAATCACTATAGACCAGACCCTTGTTCCAAATCTCAATGAAAGATGCCTGTGTCACAGCCCGATATCTCGGGCTATCAGTGCGATAACTACCTTCATCTTCATAGGTGTTGAAAGCAATACCGAGTCTTTTGAAACTGCCAAGAGTAATTGTTTCATCTGCGTCAAGGCGTTCTTTACAAAGACGGAGAAACTCATCACGAGGGGTTTCGCGCATAACGATACCCAGATCCTTCTCAACGCGAACCTCTACTGGAAGACCATTTCGGTCAATACCTAGTGGAAAGTTAACTTCGAGACCTTGCATGCGTCTATATCGTGCAATTGTGTCAATCTGAGTGTAATGAATGACCTGATGAACACCCATTGGTCCAGATAGGTAAGGCGGTGGTGTGTCCACCGTGTATATTGATTTGCCTGAGTCCATATTGAACTCGTATGTGTCTTCATTCGCCCATTTTTCGAGTAGTTCAGCCTCTGCTTCGGGCTTCCAGCGTTTAGACTTGATTTTCGGTTCTAGTTTAGACAAAAGGATCATTCTCCTTGATGTCAGCAAGGGTCGGCACCTGCCGCTCAGGCTCGAAGAAGGTAATTGGCCTTTAAGAGTTATGGACAAACAAAACTAACCAAGCTTAGTGAACAGAATCTCAAGGAGCTCAAGCTGACCGACGACGACATTAATCGTCTAAATGAAGTATCCGATTGGGCGGAAATGAACGATTTGGCTCGCTAGAGGGCTTTTAGAGCCATTTTGAACTAGTCGAAAATTCGTCAAACTGGTCTATTCAAGAAAGCGTTATTAATAGTAGTCAATAGAAGAACATGTTCGTAAGTGCTTCAGGGGACATTCTATGAGAGCCGTACTCAAGATTGGAGGTTCACTCCTCTATGACAACGACGGTCAAATTCGTATTGACCGATTAAGAGAGTACGCTGACTCGATAAGGTCCCTGGTTAAAGACGGACATTCTTTGGCTATTGTTGTTGGTGGTGGAAAACCAGCACGAATGTACATCTCTGCAGCTCGTGCACTTGGTGCAAACGAGGCTCAGTGTGATTGGCTGGGGATTAAGGCAGCAAGGAATAATGCTGAGTTGCTATGTGCAGCTCTTGGCAACCTAGCATATCCCAAAATCGTTGATGATTATGATGAGCTTGAGGTTGCAATCAACCTTGGAAAGGTTGTATTACTTGGTGGTATGATTCCCGGTCAGTCAACAAATGCAGTAGCTGCAGCTTCGGCGGAACTGATAAACGCGGATATGTTGTTCAATGCTACCAATGTTGATGGTGTCTACGATAGAAACCCTGAGGAAAAGGACGCTCAGAAACTGGACAGTGTTGATGTTGCTCAACTAAGAGCGATTCTGTCTGCAGAGGGAACAAAGGCAGGTCAGTACAGTCTGTTTGACCCAGTAGCAATTAGAATTGTTGAAAGGTCTAAAATTTCCACTGTGATTTTCAACGGTAACAAACTTGAGAATCTGAAAAAGGCATTCAACAAAGAGAAGATTGGAACCCGAATAACGCACAACACGAAAGAATGAATATAACAAGAGGCGAAGATGAGTTGAAGAAGCTGCTCGAGAAAGTATTTGCATCCCGCGCACAGACCCGTGTTGTCCAACACTTCCTAGACCGTCCAAAAGAATTCTTCAATCTGAGCAGACTAGCGAAGGAAACTGGACTTGCACACTCCACAATTCACAGGGTAATGCAACCTCTCGTTGATATGGGACTCGTGAAAGAAATCAAAGCAGGGCAGCAGATTCGATTGTTCATTCTTGAAACTGAGGATGATCGGTCTAAGATAATCTCAGATTTCTATACCAAGATAAGACCACATCTAGAAACCAGCTAAGTCATTATTCGAGTGAAGTTTTCAAGCAGTTTAGCCAAAACGGCTATATTGGGATGGAATCTTCTTGCAAAGTGGGCCGAGGTAGCCAAGCGGTCAACGGCGGTGGACTCAAGATCTGTTAGTTTGCCTATGGCCAACTCCAAGGAGAAATCCACTCTTGTAGGAGTTCGCGAGTTCGAATCTCGTCCTCGGCACCATTTCTCAATTCTAACTGATTCTTGATTTGTGCTCATGTGAAACTGAGGAATTGGATAAATTAGTCTGAAAAAAGAGTACAGTACTCACGTCGCTTCCAACGCGAGTACTTCAATCAGAGAGAGTTTGCTGCAATCTCTGGTTTTGGGTTTCTGAACCTCATGATCTGAGGTTGTGCTTTCAGGAGTGTAAGACCGGGTCATCCAAGTCTACCTCCGGAAGTAAGCACGGGTGATAGCGTCTGTGGAGAATTTCTTTTCAGGGGAACCCTTCAAGAAGTTCTTGTCAGCCTTAGCGAGTGCCATGCGATTACCTCCGATAGGTGTAAGCGTGGATCAGGGCGTAGGTCGAAGCCTTTGCCTTGTTGTTCTTCAGCGCAGATGTTGTTCGTGAGTTAGTTGCTTGAGCCATGATATTTCACAAGGAATACTGCTCAGATTTAGTATATATAGCGAAGCC
>CAZPWM010000072.1:0-16302 GCA_964590575.1 uncultured archaeon | reverse complement strand
CCTCGAGCTGAATGGAAAGCAACCAAGGTTCTCAATCCATTGAACCAACCAAAGACCGTTGACCAAGACTGGTGGTATCATGGTGGAACTCTGACTCTAAATGCATCATCGATTGACTTCTGGGGTGTATGGACTCTCAAGTTCATCAGCTGGAACTTTATGCAAGACCTCCAGATAGATAATACTGCATTCAACATCAATGACACAGCGAAATTCACAATGACTACCCCTACAGTAATTGGAGCACGTGTTGGATTGGACCTAGTCCAGCCCGATGGTAATATATGGTATTCAGCCTACAATCAAACAACTGGGACTGATCCTGATCATAAGTTTCCATCATTCAGTTACCGAAAAGACATTACAATACCTTCTGCTGAAATCTTTGGGTCCGAGAATCTTGTCAACTTCCCTGTACTTATTCAGTTTGAAGATACTGATTTATTCGACACGAGTAAGGTTCGAGCAGATGCATCTGATATTCTATTTGCAGTCGGAGATAAAATTCTCGATCATCAGATTGAATACTTCGACCAATCCTATTCAATCAATACGGCGTATCTTACCACATGGGTTAAGACCAACCTGACTCATGGAGTCGATAACACAATCACTATGTACTATGGTTCTCCCATTGTTGACAATCTTGAAAATCCCGCGGGTGTGTGGTCTAATAATTATGAGGCTGTATGGCATTTGAATGAAGAGGACCTCGTTATCGGTGGTGACATACACTTCGACTCAACAGGAAACGGATACGACGGAGTTCGTAATGGAAACACAGATGTCTTTGATGGTGCTGGGTATAGTCAACTATTTGATGGAAGCAACGACTACATCTCATTTGATAAAACCTTAGCTCCTCAGAATGACGTGTTGATAACTGGCTGGTTCAAGCTCTCTTCTCCTCATTCCTCATCCTCACCAACTACAAAGGTAATCATGGAGAAGTATATCGATATCGACCATGATATGGTCATAGCATTAGTTGGCCAAGATTATACGCAAGGGACAGTGCCAAATGGCACACTTGTTTTCAAGGTTGAGAGTTCACAAAATGATCCTATTTACAAATGGACTCAGAAGATAACCTGGAACGCAAACCAATGGTATTTCATAGCCTGTTATGCGGATGAAGATACGCCCTCAAACAACAAAATCTGGGTTGACACGAATTGGAACACTGACGCAGGATTCGTTGGTAGTGCTACTCAAGCGAATGTATCATACATTGAAGAGTGGAAATTAGGTGGCGGGGATTATGAAACGAGTTATGAAGGGTCTGGGTATTTTGCTGGTCGACTTGATGAGTTTACAGTTTCAAACACACTCAGGACTGATACGTGGCTTAAGAACGAGGAGCATAACTACAGAGACGCTGATATTTTCCTAAGTCCCGGATCCGAGCAAGTGCGAACCTCACCAGAGCACACCCTTACGAAGACTATTGACTCTTCAGCTCCTGCTGGTCTATGGACCGCAATAGCATATTATAATGATACTGGTAGCTCAGTCACAAACAAGACAGGTCTCTTCGAGCGGACTTTCATTGTCCGTCACCCCACCACTTTGACACTCACTGAACCCTCTGACGCTGTTGGAGACCGACTCTCGGTTAAAACTGTTGGAGATTCACTCATTGTTGAGTATGAGCTCAACGATGATATCACAGCTCAGGGAATACCTGGTGCAACAGTCACCATGAACTGGACAGCTCCATCCACGATCACACTCAATGACTACGGTGGAGGAATCTATGGAAAGGTATTGTCCACAACAGGCCTTGGGGACAATAAGCAATGGCGAATTAATATCCAGTCATATCACCAATATTACAACAATGCAACAGAGTACTTCAAAGTGGACCTCTACCACTCCACTCAACTGCAGGCCTCTGGTGTATCCGCTACTCCTGCTGACTTCAACTTCACTACTACCTTGACCTTCAGAGATCAATATACAAGCGCTCCAATTACCGGGGCCACAATCACTTACTCAGATGGAAATCCCATCGATTTTGTCACTGACAATGGTGATGGTACATACGACATTGCTATTCTAACAAATTCTCTAGGTCTTGGTTCTCATCCTTACACTTTCAATGCAACGGCACCGGGCGGGTTCCTACATGTAGCACAAGTGGATGTTACTTTCACGCTCCGTGCCCATCGTACTTCAGCCACTGTAACTGGAGATATGACTACACCATATGGAGAAGATACACAAGTCACTGTCTTCCTATTCGACTTGGACACAGGTCTTGCAGTTGGTATCTCTGATGTAGGTACTCTGACCTTCACTTATACTGGCGGTTATGGGGCTGATGCATTTGGGACCTACTCTGCTACCCTGACAACTGCTGATTGGAGTGTGGGTAGTGTTACAGCCACCCTAACAATCACAATGTCGAACACCAAGATTCAAGCACCTATTCCATATGTGTTCAACATCCAGATTTTGTCTCATAGAACTTCAGTGTCTGTGACCGGCGTCACTACAAAACCATATGGTAATCAGACTACGCTGAATATAATCCTGACAGATTTAGAAAATGGTAGTATTGTACCAATTGGCTCTGTATCAAACATCAGACTACAACACCCATTTGGGATCTATGATTCTAGTGGCAGCTACATAATCACATTGGATACAAGCACATGGTCTGTGGGAACACATTCAGTTAGTGTCATTGTGACAATAGGTGGAACTATCTATAGTAATCCCTCAAGCTATCAGTTCTCTATAACGATTCGAAGTATGTCATCCGTGATGTATCACGACCCATCTACATTGAACTTCCCACTTGGCTCTGACTTGGAGGTTTACCTCCGTCTAAATGTGAGTGAAATTGGGCCAAACTATGGTGATCCCATAACAGGTAGGATTGCAGGAGAGTTCTCTGTACCGGGGTATGTAATTGTTATAGACACAGCAGAACAAGCGATTGGTAGATACAAGTTGACCATTAGTGAATCATACTTTACTGGTGGGCCATACGAAATCATCGTCTATTTCACCTCTGCAAATAGTGAGTATGGGAATACTTTCCTTGTGATACGATTCTTCTATCGAGAGGTGGACAGTACTCTGACCTCTCCAAATCATCCCCAGGTAACAACTCCCTATCAACTAGATGTTAAAATCATTCTCAACTACACTGACATCGATTTTGGTTCTGGCATAGCTGGAGCTGTAATATCCTCTCCAGATCATCCTACTTGGATTGCCAACTGGAGTGACGTGGGCGGAGGTATCTATGAGGTATGGATTGATGTTTCAACATTGACCCAAGGAATCTACTACCTGAACCTTACGGCAGACAAATCAGGCATTTCTGGAAGAACCCTTGAGTTCAGATTAGTAATTCGCCAAGCATATACTTCTGTAATACCCTCGTTGAGTTCATTGGTAATCCCGATTGGAAATTCCCCCATCTTTTATGTCGATTATTCAGATATTGATCGACTCATACCTATCGATAATAGCACCTCACCATATACTCAGGTTGTTTCAACGTGGCATAACTTCTCAGTTGAATACATGCCGGGACTTCAGAAATACAAGATTACATTCCACACCTCTGATTCTGACACCATTTCCTCGAATATTGTTTACAACTTTGAGTTCTCAAAAGGCGGCAATTATCAAACTGTCAGTTTCAACGTCGTAGTAACTATCCGTACACATAATACAGAATTCAGAATAGTAAGCTCAATTGAACCAACCAGTACGAGTGGCACGTTCAACATCTCAGTTTACTACGGAGATCTTGATAGTGCAGTTGGCATCAAATCCTCCCTGGTGTTATTCTCGGTATCGAATGATTCTGGACCAGTAATCTCAAGCTATGACTATGACTTGTTTCTTGGCGATGGTTATTACATCATTTCTGTGTCAGCTTCTCAATTTGGTTTAGGCTTTCAGACATTTACTGTTTACGCAGATTGGACAGGAGCTGTTACTAAATATCAGGACAAGGCATTTGTAACTACTGCACTCGTTGTTGGAAAGGATTCATCACTCACACTTCTAGTTGGTTCCGAACCAACACCCTATGATGAGAATATGGCGTACACCTTCTTTTACAGTGATTCGGGAACCGGAATTGCTAACCTCACAGGAAATGTATTCATCTATGTCAGTTTCCAAGGTGAACCAGTCAATCCATCAGATATCATAATCTTGGATTATTCTGCTACTCTGCCTGGACAATACGCTATCCAATTTGATACTGGTATTTTCAGTCGGACCGGACTGTTCTACATGAATGTGTTCGTTAACTGGTCAAAAGGTGTTTCACCCTTCTATTCTAACAGAACTGATGTAGTTTCAATCAGGGTTCTACCAAGAGATACTCTTCTCTCAATCACGCCTGCATCATCGACAAGTTACAATGAGAATGCAACCATTACATTAACCTTTGAGGACATCACAGGTAGTTCATTCATAACTGGTCTTTCCAAGCAAGAAATATCACTAAACATTTCCTTCTCTCTCGTAGAGGTTGCTGGAACTTACAGCATCTCATTCAACACAGGTCAGTTTGGCAGTCTAGGACTGAAAGCAATACTTGTTGATGTGACATGGGTTGGAATTCCCTTCTATGCCAATCGAACTGGTCGTATTACCTACATCAACGTTATAGTGAGAGAAACCTCACTGGAATATCTCACTCCTCCACCAACACAATATGGGGACCAAGTTATTTTCAATGTGACTTGGACTGACACGACAGGTGGCGCTTCTGTCCCGATAACTTCAGCAACTCTTGTGTTGAGAGAAGGTTTGTTCTCTATAGACTCCGCTGAGTATAACTATTTTGAGATAGCTCCTGGCATTTATCAAGTCACTCTTAACACAACCTACACAACTACACCAGGGATCAAGACGCTAAGAGTGCAGATTTCTATCGGACTAATCTATATACCAGACAAGATAGTCGATCGGGCTTTTTCAATCCTTGAGCGCTTCACAATAGTTGCAGTAAATCCAGTGGTTGATGTGCCATATAATTCCTCAATCAGGATCATTTTGAGCTATTTGGACCAATTCACTACACAATCGATAGCAAATGATTCAGCGCATGGATACCCTGTTACAATCGAGATATTGTCTCCCTCCGGTGCGGTTTTCACTTCAGCCTGGAGCGCGCTCAGTCAAAACTATGAACTAATCATTGCATGGAATCAAAGCTGGGATCCAGTCATTTGGGCACCAGGTACTCAACACTCCTTCACAATAAGGATGAGCTACGCATATCAAGCACCGTTCTATCAGAGCGGTCAAGTATCAAGCACTTTCAAGATAGTAATTAGAGATTCTTCTCTGGCACTCGATACCGAACCCGAAACCACGCCATATCTTGATGATGCTACATTCACCCTATTCTTTAGTGATGATGACGCTAGCGGAGCTGGAATCGATGGAGCTCAAATCATTGTATTGAATAATTCTATTCCTCTTGTTGAAAATACTCACTACACAGTGACTGAAGGAGGTCCTGGTTATTACACTATTGTCATCGATTCAACTGCCCTTGGTGGTCTTGGAGTTCACGCGCTTGAGATTCAGGCAAGCAGGACCGGTGTGCCTTATCATGAAAGTGCAACTCAACTCGTCAATGTTCTGATTCGACAAAGAGAAACCAATTTAGGAATCACTATACCTCCAGCACAGACATTGTACTTGGATGATGTGACCTTTGAGTTTGAGTATAATGACCTCGACGCAGGTACATCCATTTCATTAGCTGATCTATCATTGATCCATTTGTACTGGCCAAATATGACTGAAATCAACCAGTTGGATTACACCATTATTCTAAACAGTGGCACATATGAGACTACAATCTCATCAACAATTATTTCTAATATGTCTGTGATTGGTCTATCAATCAGGGTCGTAGTGGACTGGCCTGCTGCACAAGCACCATACTATGCAGATGATTTCACTATTGTCAAGGTGACAATAACAGGACGTTCTATTCTTGTTGAAACAGACCAAATTGATAGAACTCCAAAAGGTGATGTTCTCAACATTACAGTCAACCTTTCTGACCTTGATAGTGGTAGTCCAATTGCAGGTGCAATAATACAATTCAGCTGTCAGGGTCATTTCTTAATAGAAGGAGTTGACTATACCAAGACTGAGGGGTCAGGAACTTATTCTTTCAATGTCGACACCTTGTCATTGACTGGGACTGGTACGTTCTTCTTTGATATTGAAGTACAGTGGAACCCCTCATTATCCCCATTCTATTCTAACCGTTCTTTGGTAACTTTGACTGGTCTAGTTGACTTGGTACGAACCTCTCTTCAGGTCAATGCTCTGGTTCCATCATCGGTCCAATACACAGGTAGTGTTTCACTCAATGTAACTTGGAAGGACCTTGATCATGGTCTTCCAATCTCTGGGTATGCCGCAATCGTCGATTCAAATGTTAAGTACCTCGTAAGCGGGTTAAGGCCTGCAAGCTTGGTAGTCTACGAGTATGTTTCATCAGGAATCTATAATATTACCTTCAGTACATCTGATTTACCCACCTTAGGACCCTACACACTAAGAATTGTAGCAGCTGTTTCGGTATATGCATCAGTGACTGTGACACCACAATTTAACGTGATAGCTATCAACACAGTTCTAACTCCAGTAGATACGTCTGTTACAGTGTACTGGAAGGGAAACGCTATAATCTCAGTGGACTATCTCGATTTGTTGAATGGAGTTCCAATTTCCGGTGCATATAGTGTAACTTGGTCCTCGGAGGCGTTTGGCGGTTCTCTGACAGCTGTTGGTACTCCTGGACGTTATAACGCAACAATTGATACTAGCTCATTTACAGCAGGAACATTTGTTGCTACTATTACAGCTACAAAGGACAAGTACACAACAGCAATTACAACAATAACATTAGTAGTATTGACGATTCCAAGCGAAATAATAATCCACGAACCCACTGATATAGTGAAAGAAGTGGGTAGAGGAGATTCAGTCTTCATTGAGGTGGAACTCCATGATATTGACTATGATCTATCGATTGATGATACACAAGTTCGAAATGAATCAGGACAGCTCCAAGTCTATGCAAGATTGAGTAGTGTTAAGTACTACATGATTTATAGCGTCTTTACTGGACGATGGAGTGTTACAATACCTGGAACTGCGACTATCCTAGAAGCATTGCTATCATATGATGTGCAAATCTTCGCTAGCTTCAACAACTACGATCCAGCTGTTGATCAGTTCAAGATATATATCACACAAACTCCAACGCAGCTCCGTGTGACTGGTCTTCCGGATCCTACGAAACTTGAGGTATATTACCTCCAGAATGTCACATTGCACCTTAATTTCACAACGTCTAGTACAGTTTCATTCTTTATGGAAGTCGATAATGGCGAAGTTTCTTGGAGAGACAACACTCGCAATATCTACCTTAACTTCACATCGATGGGCAATGGCATCTGGACACTGACATTCAATACATCAATCTTGGGATTTGGTACAGTGGGAGCGTCGTTCTATGGATACCCAACTAATACAACTCTTGCTGATACCTTAACAAGTATGACTCTAACAATTAAGAATGTTCCAACAGATATTGAAGGTCCTACCGAAACTATAGACTTGGTATGGGGTTGGACTGGGACCATCTCCCTAAACTACACTGATACCTACAACACGAGGTTTGTACGTGGTGCAACAGTTACCTATAGCTATGGCAACCTAGATTTCAATGCTACAGACCTAGGAAATGGAACATATACACTCTATATAGATACAACACTACTGGATTCTAATATTAGAGAAAGAATCTCCACTCTATTCTTCCTTCCCAACTATGAAACCCAGTCACGTAGCTACTTTATTCATATACTTGAGAGACCTACAGAATTAATCATTGAATACCCTGACCAGAATTTTTATTCAATTGAATCAGGAATAATTTATCTCGAATTAACAATGGGCGATGCAATTAATATATCGTTGTTCTATAATGATACCAGTTCAATTGGTGGTTTATTTGGCGGAATTACTGGCGCGAACTTCTCAGAGTTCACAGTGTTGAGAGCTCCAGCATATTTCTCTAATTATACGCCAATACTATTTCGAGAAGGATTTGGTTACTATAATTTCACCTTTGATACAAATAATCCTGTGTTATATGACCTATATGGATATCCTGTCATTCTAGAAGGCGAATACTTCAGATTTAGGATAGAAATCTTTGACGAAAATAGGCAATTGCAGACACGAGAAATCCGAATCCGGATCATATATACACCCACGAGAATCTTACACGATGGCCAACTTGCAGACCCAGATATTGAGATTCCGTATGCACTCATAAATGGTGAGAGTATTGTCTTTGATTTCTATCTCAACGACACGTGGCATAACAGGGGTGTTGATGGCGCTTCGTTCTATATCATCGCTGGAGACACTGTCAAAATAGACAACAATTACTCTCTTGGCAACGGTCACTATAGGATAGTGATTCTTGCTGTGGGGTATAATGGACAACCTGCTATTCGAATAACAATGAGTAGGGACTTCCATGATGATGCTAGTATTATCCTTAGAATAACCACGCAGGCTAGCGATTTCGATAAACTAGTTTCAAACATAACGCTTTATGGTCTTCCGATTAGTATCTTCATTATCGTATTACTCGGAGCTTATGTGAAAGTCTGGAGTGTTCCAAAGAGAATCCGTCAAATTAACAGCCAACTAAAGACTCTTCGTAAGGGCAAGGTTCCCAAACCAATACGCGATGTCAAGAGTCGGCAACAACTAGCAGCAGAGCTCTTCAACGATACCTATGAGAAAATGAAGATAACTCGGACAGCAGCTCAAATGCCAGAAGACCCCATACCTATTGAGGTTCCAGAAATGGGCGAGCTCCTCATGCAGCTCGCAATCCTTACTAATCTCAGTCCTGATGAGCTTGACGAGTTCCAGGCTGATATTGCCAAGATGAAAATGAGTGAACAGGCTGCATTCGTGAAAGAGGTCATAATGCAGGAGGCTATTCGCGCAGCCCGTCGTGATGGTAGGACAATAGAAGAGACACTCGCAGTTATTGAAAAGGAAGCTGCGCGGCGTCTTGGTGGAGATGAGGGAGTAAAACCAATCGAAGTCGTTACTCCAGCTCCTGAAGAACGAGTATTCCTTGAGGAAGAGGAGAACGCCACTCCTATTCCTACAAAAGACGTCACTCCGGTTGAGAAGGATATCTACGAAGAAGAAGAAGCTGTAACACCATCTGACAAGATGAATCTCTACGAGCTTGAGGAACTCCGACGTGATCTTGAACGTAAGGGTGTACCTCCTCATGAGATTGACACAATCATTGAGCAAGCGAAGGAACTACCGCGTGAACTCGTTGATGAGCTCGTTAAGAGCTTAGAAGGCAAGAAGGGCTAGGTATCCTCCTGGTTCCTTCTCTATTTTCTTTCATGTCGAAAAAAAGACCGCTCCGATGAAAGAGGGAGAGAATTCACACGACATGAATTGATATAGGGAACAAATAATCTGAAACTCCAGCAGTGGACTTGCCATTGAGGAGATGGTGGGTCGCTCTAAGTCGACTTTCGAAGGTGCCGAGTATGAGGAAAAGCAGTGTTCTTTCTCTAATATTTATCATGCTATTCATGTTCAGTCTTGTAGACCTGTCAGGAAACGGTTCCCAAGCAACCGACAGGGAATATTACCTGAACAACCAAAATCAGATTTCAGAGGCAGGCGGCACTTATGTCGGTAAAGGCTCTCCTCTTACTGTTTCCTTTTTTGGTACATTCGTGAACAGCTCGAGTTGGACTGATACAACCACAACTCTCTCCTCAGATTTCACATCAGGCACCTCCTTTGAGGTGTCAAACTCAAGCACAGTTACGTGGACAGCATACATTCTTGTTTCTCCACCTTCAGAGATTGATACATTTAGTTTTACAGTGGACTATAACGAAACGGAGTGGGCTCCTGTGTCACTAACCAACCCAATTGGAGTTGAACAGACAAATCCGACTGATTGGTGGTTTGAAGCTGGACTTGTGTATGTCAGTGAATCTGCAATTACAACTTATGGAATTTGGAAGCTCGAATTTAGTGCAATCAATCATCTATTTGATCTTGAACTAGGACCAAGTACTGGACCACTATCAACAACATCTACCTTTGGTCTAAGTGATGAAATGCTATTTCGCAGTACAAGTAGTTGGATTACTGGCGCATCAACTGAATTTGTTTTGACTGACCCAACTGGTTCTGAGTGGTATTCTGCTTCCAATACAACAACTGGTATTCCAACGCATCTCTTGCAATCATTCCAATACAAGAAGATCATCACTATTGATAGAACAAAGCATCTAGCTACCAACGTGAACAACTTTCCTGTACTAATTGACATCACTACTTCCGACTTTCAGACAGATGTACAGAGTGACGGAGATGATATTCTGTTTGTTTCAGCTGGGAAGATATTGTCACACGAGATAGAACTCTTCAATCAAGCAACAGGTCATTTAGTTGCATGGGTGAAGACAAACCTCACTGGTTCTACTAATACCGTCATCAGTATGTACTATGGAAATCCTCTTCTCGAAAATATGGAAAACCCTGATGATGTATGGACTCAGAGCTTTGCTGCTGTCTGGCATCTTGGTGAGGATGCTACTGCTGGGCAATCAACAACAATTCATTATGATTCAACTGCAGGTAGTTATGATGGAACTCAAAGTGGTAACTATGATGATACTGGTAGGGTTGGTTCCGGACAACACTTTGATGGTTCAAATGACCAAGTTGTCATATCTGCATCTGAATCTCTCGAACCCAATGGTGATGTTGAGATATCAGGTTGGTTCAAACTAGATGTGGCTCATACTCCGTCTTCAACAACAACTAAGGTTCTCTTTAGTAAGTTTTTGGATGGCGATAATGATATGCACATAGCGCTCGTTGGAACTGGTTCTACTGTATATTCAAACGATGCAACTGCTGATGGAAGTTTGGTCTTTAAGACGGAGAATGGCGCCAGTGGTCAAATGTACAAGTGGACCAGCCAAACTAGCTGGTCTGCTGGTGTGTGGTACTATTTCTCTTGCTTCATGGATGCTAGTGATCCGTCACTAAATCGAATACAGATCAACAATATTGTGGATACGGGTGGGACCTCTGGAGGGATAACTTATGCTGATCTTTCATTCGCCGCAGATTTGGAAATCGGGGGCGGATTGATTGATCAGGTGACCGGGAACCTAGCATGGTTTGATGGTGTAATGGATGAGGTTCGTGTTGCATCATCTTTTTCTACAGCCAACGGTAGATCGACAGCATGGCGTGCAGCTGAGTTCGGGAATCTAAACAGCCCATCAACTTTCTACTCAATAGGTTCAGAAATTGAACGAGTTTCTCCTGATTCTCAAATCAAAAAGACAGTGGATGCTACAGCTCTTGCTGGATCTTGGATTGCTACAGCGTACTACAATGACTCTGGAAGTTCTGTTAATTTCCGCGTTGGTATGTATGAGCGAACCTTCACTATTCAACAAGCATCTTCATTGAGTCTTACAGCTCCAACTGATGCAGTTGGTGACAGCATCACTGCTACTACAATTGGTGAATCCCTCTATGTACAAGTTGAACTGACAGATGACTTCACAAGCTCAGGTGTGGGAGGAGCTTCTGTTTCAACAAATTGGACTATCTATGACTCCGGTACAAATCTCCAGTTTCATTATGAAGGTGGGGGACTGTATGGGCTTGTTCTAAATACATCTCACTTGGAGAACAACATCAGATGGAGGCTCGATATTCAATCAAGTCATCCTTACTACACAGATGCGTCAACAATTTTGTATATTGATTTGAGCCATGATACTACTTTAGGTTCTACAAACGTTGACTCAACACCAACCGGATTTGATTTTACAGCTACATTGGTCTATACTGATACTTTTGACGGTAGCCCGATTACTGGTGCAACTATTACTTTCGCAAATGGTACTCTAGTAACTCCGGTTGCTGCAGCGAATGGCCATTATAATATTTCACTTCCTACCGCCGGTTTCTCTGTAGGTGCGTATTCGTACATCTTCAATGCGACAAAACCCGGTACTCTTCTTGAAATGGCAAGTGTGGAAATCGCATTCATCCTTCGACCTCACTATATAGCAGCTTCAGTTACCGGTGATCTTGTAACTCCTGCAGGTTTCAATACATACCCAACTGTGGTTCTTATTGATCTTGATACAGGAGGGTTTGTTGACATCAGCAATGTTGCATCCATAACTTTCGCTCCCTCCAGTTATGGTTCGCAAGTATTTGGGACCTTTAACCCAACGCTAGTCACTAACACTTGGAGTGTTGCTGTAGAGGATATCACACTCACTGTGAGTATGTCGAGCTCAGATTACTATGCTCCGAATTCCTATGATTTCCAAGTGACTATCAGAAACCACTACACATCTGCGACAGTCATAGGAAATCTAGTCACTCCTTATGGGAATAACACATCAATAACGGTAGTAATAACCGATCTTGACACAGGGGGAATAGTAGCAGCTTCTCATATTAGCAGTCTACAATTCACTTCAAGCTACCCACTCTACTCAGTCTCATCTCCCTTTACAAATCTCGATGTGCTGTTACCAACAGGTACTGATTCATGGGCTATAGGAGTTGAATCAGTGACTCTCGCAGTGACAATGCTTGGCTCGTCAAACTGCCTTAATCCATCAAACTACAACTTTCAAGTCAGAGTCAGAAGCATGGCTACCTACCTCTATAATGAACCAAGTGATTTAATCTTTCCAAATGGGGATGATTTCTATATTGCACTTCGTTTGAATGTGAGTGAGATAGGTCCTAATTATGGTGACTTCATCACTGGACTTGCTGCTGACTTTTCAGTTAGCAATGGAACTTATTCCTATCCGATAACCATTAACGACTTTGGACTTGGAATATACAATCTAACGATAGCAGCTTCATTCTTCCCAGAGGGAACATATACAATCACTGTTTATGTGAATCCTTCCAATCCAAACTATGCATCAACTCAACTCGTGATTACATTCAACTACCGTCCAACTAGGAGTGACTTGACAGCTAACCTGTACACTGTTTCCACACCATACGAACATGATGTGACGATTGTCCTCTTCTATGAGGATCTCGACCGTGCCCTCGGTATAACCATCGGGGTCATTACATCAGTGGATGCACCAGTCACTCCAACACATACTGGCGGAGGATATTACGATGTGATTATTGATGTGAGTGGTCTCGCGATAGGAATTCATCTAATTGATCTAGATGCCAACGCAGCTGGTTATGACTCTCGTACTGTTAGAATCACAGTCGTAATCACTCAGATTCACACAGATGCAGAACCATCTCTCATCTCTTTGGACATGCCAGTTGGTAGTACTAAGATATTCTCCATTGATTTCAATGACCTTGACAATGGTGTACCGATCAGTTCTGCAACTGTGACACACAATTGGACCACTCAACCGAATGTGGTTGTCACATGGACCGGAACGACTTGGCAGATATCATTCACAACTACTGGTTCTGATGCATTGGGGACATACATTGTTTGGTTCAACTTTGATGAGGGTAGTGGTAATTACTATGATGGCTATTGTGAAATTGAAGTCATTGTGCGTAGCCATGTGACCATTTTCAACTTGGTGAGTGCAATTGAACCAACTCCATACAACGGAATTGTCAATATCTCATTGCGATACTACGACTGGGATGGTAAAGTTGGCATCACTGATGACAGCAATATTCTCTCTCGTATCTGGAACCAGACACACTGGATTTCTCACACCTTAGTCAATGATGGAAGTGGTTTCTATACCCTTCAGATTGATGCGACGATATTCGGACAGGGTGTTCAGAACTTTATAATATACTTCGATTGGGTTGGTCCAGTTCAACAATATGAGAACAAATCGACCGCTGCATCCGGAAACATTATCGGTGTTGACTCTCAACTCACATTACTACAGTCATCAGAACCAACTCCATATCTCGATTCTATGCTTTACATCTTCAATTATGCTGAAACAAGTGGAATCGGCATCACAAATACAACTGGTAATGTCCACATCTACGTCAGTTTCCAAGGTGAAAACGTTGACCTTGGCTTAGTGACAATTGCAGAGATTAACCCCGCCCTTCAACCTGGTAATTATTCGGTTTCGTTCAGCACCACAATATTTGGTAGGACCGGACTCATCTATATGAATGTCTATATCAATTGGACGGCTGGTGTGGCTCCATTCTACACCAATCGATTTGATGTCCTCTCTGTACGGGTCCTGCCACGTGACACTGTTCTATCTGTTGTACCCCCAACTCCTCAGGCTTATGGTGAGAACGCCACCTTCTCCTTCACATTTGAAGACGTGACTGGTGGTGCAAGTGTGCCGATTGATGACGATCTAAAAATGTCAGTGAGTTTGAGTTTAGCTGATTACACACTCACATGGATTGGTGGGTCACACACATTTGCGGTTTCCTTCAATACAACCCAATTCGGAGCACCCTTAGGCCAAAAATCATTCACTCTTAGTGTCACTTGGGCAGGTGCACCTTACTACAACAACCGGACTGGACATACGGTCTATATCACGGTCACCACACGACAGACGGTTCTCGACTACCAATCACCAGCACCGACATCATATACCAACAACGTGACAATCACTCTCGAATGGACAGATATGGCAGGTGCAGCAACAAGAGGAATTGAAGGGGCGACGATTACACTCTATAACACGATATTCGTGATTCCAGAAACTTACTACACTGTACGGGATTTAGGTACTGGTCTGTATGAGGTCGAACTCAATACAACATACTATACAAATCCTGGAGATTATAATCTAAGAATCGAACTTTCAACAGGCTTTTTCTACATCAATGATGCTGTTTCGACGCGCACTCTGAAGGTGCTCTACAGACCTACGCTACTTTCCGCTGAACCCATAGGACCTGCTCCATATAATTCCTCTCTTGTTTACATACTCGATTTCCAAGATAGACTCACACTTGATACGATTGGTAATGACTCTTCGCTCGTGACATTGACCATTCTAAATGGGTCAAGCTGGTTCTTCACAATTGAATGGAAGCCTGCATTCCAATATTATGAACTGACAGTAGAAACATACAATCATATTCTCACCATAGGAGTGCTCTACAACCTCCACATTGAGGCTTCTTATGATGCTCAGTCTCCGTTCTTCGATTCTGATGACACATACATATTCTTCGAACTGAGAAACCGTGCATCTGATGTTATTTTGGTTGAATCTCCAGATCCAACACCCTATCTAGAGGATGCTATTTTCCGAGTTCAGTATCTCGACTCAGATAGTGGATACGGAATAGCAGCTGACAGTATTGCTATCTACAAGGGAGTAACTCCACTTACTGACGGTGTTGATTATGTCCTTACACCTCAAGGAAACGGGGTCTACTTGGTTTCTCTAGATACAACTGCATTAGATGGACTTGCTTACAACACTGTACAGATTCGTGCTACTTGGTTGAGCGGGGCTCCATATCACGACAACGCAAACTTAGATGTCCATGTTTATGTGACGAAACGAGAAGCTAATGTTGAGATAACAACTCCGCCTACTCAAGCAAGGTATCTTGACAATGTTACCTTCCAGTTTGTGTTTAGAGACCTCGGACTTGGATCAGTGATTAGTA
Organism: uncultured archaeon; assembly: GCA_964590575.1. Taxonomy (GTDB): domain Archaea; phylum Asgardarchaeota; class Thorarchaeia; order Thorarchaeales; family Thorarchaeaceae; genus SMTZ1-45. The sequence continues at coordinate 567 of CAZPWM010000072.1, read as the reverse complement.
CAATTTCTGCTTCGGATATCCAAATTTGGGCTGGTGGCGTTCTTCTCACACTTGGTCAGTATGCCCTTGCTGGAATAGCGGGTACATTCACAGTGAATATCAATTCAACGGTACTTAGTGTTGGATTAGTAAGTAGCTACAATGTGACTGTATATGTAGACTGGAATGATGGGACAGCTCCCTATTACTTTGATGACTCAACAATAGTACGGGTTACAACTAGAGCTCGAACCATGTCATATACCGTCTTATCCGCTGAAGAAACTGCCTTTGGTGAACTACTCAATCTCTCCTTTACGTTACTAGACGCAACCTCGGCGAACCCTGTGAATGATGCATTGATATCCTTTGATCTCAAGAGTGGTGGTCTTGTTGAAGGAGTCGATTTCATCGTTATAAAGGGAACAGGACTATATACGATTCAGATTGATTCGACTGCCTTGCTCGCTCCTGGAACATTTCTATTCAATCTTGATGTGGGATGGGATGGATCTTCACCATACTACCTGAATCTACCAACTATCACGATGACCGGGATTGTTTCCAAGATTAATACACTATTTATCC
>CAZPWM010000071.1:3358-16418 GCA_964590575.1 uncultured archaeon | reverse complement strand
CTCATGAAAAAGTTTGGTTTTCGTCCATGGGGAAAACCGTATGAACAGTCCGCGGACATGCTTGTCCAGATGTATGAACGTTTACTATGATGGAAGATGCATATACTTGAGGTATGTTAGAACTTCGTAGAAATATTTTCCACCAAAAAGTCCACTAGTCTTCAATCCACCAAGGTGCGGGTAGTAGTCATCAAAGTGTAGATGGTCGGTGTTGACTGCGATACCTGGAGCATCTATCTCATCAAAGAAGCGTTGCCAAATTTCTGGGTCCTCACTATAGACAGAGGTTCTCAGTCCATAAGGTGAGTTGTTCGCTTGGGTAATAGCCTGGTCAAATGAATTGACTTTCATAACTGGTAGCACTGGACCAAAGGTTTCATGGTACCACATCTTGCAGTCCAATGGAACATCAATTAGGATGGTTGGTTTGTAGAAGAGACCTGATTCATCACGCTCACCCTGAGCGTTCAGGCGATACCCTCCAGCTTCAAGTTTTGCCCCCTTACTCAAGGCTTCACGTATCATGCCAATGTTCTGGTATAGTGCTCGAGCTCCAATAATTGGTAAATCTGTGTTTGGATCTGCTGGGAGTCCGACTTTTAATTTCTGGCTCTTTTCTATAAGTGCTTCAATGAAATCATCAAAGATTTCTTCATGGAGGAACAGTCTCTTGGCAGCTAAACAGATCTGTCCTGAACCAAAGAAGCGAGCATGGTTCACATAGTCTGCCACTTTATCTATGTCAACATCCTTCCAGACAAGGCTTGCACCACTTCCAGCTAATTCTGGAATAAAATGAAGACCTCTCCTCACAGCCTGAGACATTAATTCAAGACCAATATCGGAGTCGCCATAGTATACCATTGCATTCAAGGGGGATTCATTTACCATGTATTGAGCTATACTTCGAGCTGGTCCAATGACTGACTGAAACGCACTTCGGGGGAAATCCAATTCGCGCATTGCCTCAGTCAAGACATATGCTAGCTCCATATTGGTGAGTGGCATCTTAGATGGAGTTCTGGTTACTGTTGCATTCCCCGCCCAGTAGCTGGAAATGATTGCCATTCCCCCCAAACCGATAGCCGCATTATAGGGCGGAAAGATACCAACTGCTCCAAATGGATAGCGACTGAGGATGGTTCGTTCCCCCTCCGCTGCGCTTGGGATTTCTTTTGACTCAATCCTTGAACTAGCAAATTCGATATGATTTTTGTAAAGTGTGTTGAAAACGCCTTTTGTCTGCCAGTCAAATAACTTCACAGGAGTGCCTTCCGCAATACCTATCTCTTTGAAATCATCAAAATGCTTCCAGAGAATCTCCCCAACTTTAACCAAACCCTCAGCACGTTCTTTGAGCGTGAGACCTTTTCCCTTCTTATTATACTCCTTGTGCATTAGGTGACGAATCGAATGAGCCTCCTCACAAGCAGCAGCTGTTTCCTTCACTCCGCCAATAGCATACTCTGCAAACATCATCTCTTGGATTTCATCCATTGATGCCTGCGGATATCCATGAACTTTGATGTAATCCTTTAACAACCGAATTTCAGGAACCTTGGTAGGCAATTGGTTGGAAAAATAACGGGCAGCCAATCTACTAAGGGATCCCTGCTCTTTGAGAGCCATCGCATATAGTAAGCGAGGATCTCCTATTGCCTTGTTCATATCAGGAAAGAAACTGGTTTTTCCCTCGACTGGTTTTGATATTTCACCCTTTATGAGATGGCCAAAGAAACGCATTTGATATTTGAGTCTCCTGTAATCCAATTCTTCTAACGAGCTGGTCTGCTATAAGAGGAGATTTAAGAGCTTCTAAACTGGGAGCCATCGTCTGAGAATTTCAAATTTGTCTTCAGGTGCTAGAATATGACTCAAATGAATGATGAACTTCTGTTGTACACAACGGATGAGCTTGAATTTCGTTCAAAGGTACGCGACTGGGTGGATAAAGAAATCAGACCCCTAGCAGATACAATCACAACTCCAGAATTTGACCATCGCCGTTACTTTAAGAAACTTGGAGATTTCGGTCTTTCAGGTCTTTTAATACCTAAAAAATACGGGGGTTCTGAGAAACCATTCATGTATCAGCTGATTGCTGGAGAAGAAATCTCCACGGTCTGTCCTTCAGCAACTATGATGTTTGGAGCTAGCTGTACTCTCTCAGCAATCCCAATTCTTCGTTATGGAACAGAGGAACAAAAAGAGAAGTATTTAGTACCCCTTGCAAAGGGTGAAAAAATAGGTGCGCTTGCCATTACTGAACCTAAGGTTGGTAGTGATACAGCTGGGATGGTCACGAACGCAAAATGGGACGAGAAAGAAGAATGTTGGATTCTCAATGGTGAAAAGAGATACATCACAAATGGTAGCATTGCGGACCAGATTGTTGTATTTGCAATTACTGATCCTAAGGTAGAAAGTAAAAGTGGCATGTCTGCATTCATCATCGAAACATCCTGGGATGGTTTCAAGGTTGAGAAGGATTTCAATCTGATGGGCCGTGACGGGGTCCGTGTTACTCATTTTAGTCTCAGCAATCTGAAGGTACCTAAAGAGAATCTTCTTGGAAAGGAGAATCAGGGTTTTCTAATCCTGATGAATGAGTTAGACTCAGAGCGAGTTGGAATTGCCGCTGAAGCACTCGGGTGCATGAGGACGCCATTTGAGATTGCGGTTGCGTACTCTCAAGAACGTGAGCAGTTTGGTCGACCTATTTCTCGGTTTGAGGGTGTGAGCTTCAAAGTCGCTGATATGGCCGTTAAAATGCGTGCAGCAAGACTGCTCTTGATTTCTGCAGCAAGGATGATTCAGAAAGACATTCCTTGTACAAAGGAAGCCACTATTGCTAAACTCTATGCCAGTGAAGTTTCGGTGGAGTGTTGTGATATGGCAATTCAAATCTGTGGAGGAGCTGGATATGTCAAGGATTATTATCCGCTTGAGATGTTTTATCGAGATGCTCGATTAGGTACGATTGGGGGTGGAACTTCAGAGATTTTGCGGTTTCTAATCCAGAGAGAGGTCTACATTGAAAGCAAACGAGATTCTTCAGCTCAAACATCGCTTGATGTAGCTGCTCTAGATTTTGATACAATGATGATAAGCATTCCAAATGGATTTCGCGCTGATCGTGCTGAGGGTGTATCTGCAGTCATTCGTTTCTCTTTTGACGATACAGATTCATGGTTGCTGAAAATCAAGAATCAGGAGTGTGTCATTGAGAAAGGAGATACTGAGAATCCTGAGATGACTGTGAAAACAGATTCGGCAACATGGAGTTCCATACTTCTTGGGAAGCTTGATGCAATGCAGGCTATGATGACTGAGAAGGTTGTAATTGATACTGATGACATGGAGCTTTTAATGAAATTCGCAAGAATGTTCAAGTTCTCACCTGAGATTCTTCAAGGTGTTTCTAAATCCGCGGAAATAAAACCTGAGAAGAAAGAGCATCGAACTGAAAGTAAGTTTACCCTTGGAAAAAGCTTGGATGAGATTGAGATTGGAGATAAAGCAGAGTCAACTATGGTTGTATCCGAGGAGCACATTGACCTGTACGCTCAGATGTCTGGCGACTACAACCCTCTTCATATGGATGAGGAATACGCTGCAACAACCATGTTTGGGAAACGAATTGCTCATGGTCCAATTGGTGGCGCATTAGTAGCACGGGTCTTAGGAACCCAACTACCAGGTCTTGGCACCCTTGCCTTCAATATGAAGGTGAACTTCAAAGCACCAGTTTTTCCTGGTGATGAGCTTAAGGCAGTGGTTGAAGTCACTGAGAAGGTTCCTGAAAATAACCTCTGTCGCCTCAAATTTGATGTGTTCAACAAAGATGGAATTGTTGTGATGGACGGTTATGCCAACGTAATGCCCCCAATTAAATAGTAAACAACAAAATTGAACAGGATTGTGGTTGCAGGTTTATTTGTCATGAGTCATGAATATGTACCCAGAGCTGATGCTGTTAAGGCGTTAGTCCACTTTGAAGAGTCAACAACTTCAATGAAGACATTACTCCGCGAGATGCAAACCACATCTCCTGACTCGTATATGACTCAAGCACTAACACAAACTTTGGCACTCTCTGTTATTAGGTACAGAAATACGATTGACTTCATACTCTCAAGATCATTCATGAAGAAGAGGTATCATGACCTGAGCAAACGAGACCGAAGCATTCTCAGACTAGCATTATTTGATTTCAAGTGGCTCCAAACTGACTTTTCTGATATACTGACTTTCTACCCAGAGATTGAGTTACTATATCTAAATGAGTTCAGTAATGCAGTTAAATTCAATCTGGATGAATCGATTAAAGGTATGCCGGAGATTAATCAACTGAGTCTGAAGTACTCGCATCCAACGTTTCTAGTGAAGACGCTCCTTGACAATCTTAATCGTGATGATACGATCCAGTTATTGAATGCAAACAACCAAGGCCGAATATACTACATTCGTCCCAATAGGCTCTATGAAGGGTCTGAGTCAGTCTTAGAATCGTTAGAACATGTGAAGCTGCAACGAGATTCTGAAGTACCTGAGGTTTCTCGAGTAGTACATGGAATAGATGCTGTTGTCACCTCAAATCTGTTTAAAGATGGTCGAGTGCTTGTCCAAGATAAAGCCAGTGTCATAACGGTCAATGTCTTGAATCCTCAACCTGGTGAGAAGATCTGGGATGTTTGTGCTGCACCGGGAATGAAGACCCAACTGATTGCAGAGAGGATGGAAGGTCAGGGAGAAATAATTGCAACCGACGTTTACCAAGAACGAGTCAAGACAGCAAGCGAACGGTCTCAATATCTCAATGCTCTGCAGATTGAGTGGATCAATGCCAATGCAACCGAACCCGTGGTTAAAGATGCTGATAAGATTTTGATTGATGCTCCATGCAGTTCCACTGGTGTCTTACAAACATATCCTTCATTCAAATGGCGGTTGAACAAGGAAACTCTCTTTGCACTTATGACAGTACAGAACAAGATTCTAGACGCGATTCTCACTACATATGCAGAAAGACCTGGAACGGAGATTGTGTTCTCGACCTGTTCAATTCTTCCGCATGAGGGTGAATCTCAGATAGACTCAGCGATGCAACGACACAATATTGAGTTAATGAAACCTCTAGTGTATGGGGATCCAGGGTATCCCGGTTTTCATTGTTCTGACATGGTTCAGAGATTATTCCCCCACAAACACCAAACAAGTGGTTTCTTTATTGCACGAATGAGAATCAAACACTGATTCTTCTTTCAACTGACTCAAGAACTCTCCGTGCAAATTCTCTATCATCCTTGAAGGACCAAGGTATTTCTAGGAAAAGCTTGTTAGCTGTTATCATGAGGTTTTGGTCTCGATTAATCAGGATTTTGAATACTAATCTTGTCCATTCGAAACAAGGATGCTCTTGGAATGTCTGACTCTCTCCCGATTCTTTGGTTATCTTCGCGAGATAAGCCATTCCTTCCTTGGGTTTGCCCAACATAAGGTCAGCAAGTGCTCCCATGCAAGCAAGCGTTACTGCGTTCTTGACCATTCCTGATTTAATATATGATGCAGCACCAGCTTTGTACTCATTTGCCTTTTTTGTGTACAAGGATCTTCCGTGACTGATTATCAAATCCTTAGTATCTTCCTTCGGATTTGCTTTCCTGAGCGTAACCCCTCCAAGTATAGCCGCCTTGATCTCAGACTGTAATTCAGTTGTAGGTGTGCGTTCATTCACCTTCTCAATATTTTCTATCAGTGCTTCTCCTGCTTTCACTAAATCTTGTTTTACTTGAGAATTACTTAGAGCTGGATCCTTGTCTGCAATTCCTTCTTCGTAGACCGCCCTTGCGGCGCGGAAGATATCGTAGGCTTTTTCAATCAAATCGTTCTTGTTTGCAAAGTTTATAGCTTTGATATAAGCTTTAATTGCGTTGTCAGATTCACCAAGATTCTCAAACTGCGCAGCGGATTCAATTAGCCAAGGAAATGCGTCTGTACTGTTTGAATCAATTGCATCCTGCCCTCTGGCAAGAGAGCCATACGCATCAACACATATTGTGGCAAGATCTGGTTTATGACACTTGGCGTTTGTTTCTGCTTTATGGAGATTCTGACCCCTGAGCCTGCAATATGGGTCATCAGCCTCAGTTGCTCCCAGCCAAGTGCATTTGTTTTCTGTTGCCAAGCAATATTCACGTCCAAGATATCTATGCTAAGGTGTTACTTGAATGTTAAAAAAACAACCCTCGCTGTATCGTTATCTTTAACTGTATCCAGAAAGGGCAAAATCAGGAGGTATTGACACTGAGTGATGACGACACGGAGCTTGCCATTATTAGACGGAAAAAAATGGCAGAACTAATGGCTCATGAGAAGAAGATGCAGGAACAGAAGGAGCACAAGGAAAAGACAGACGTCGAGCGTACCAAGCTTCTTCAAAGATTCCTCGCCAAGGACGCTCAGACTTATCTCTCTACACTCAAGACAAACGAACCTAGCATTGGGAAGAGAGTAGAAGATATAGTTCTCTATCTTATTGTCTACAGAGGTCTACGTCAAACAATCACTCAGCTTGATATTCGTTATGTCGAACGTCAAGTCAAAGGCGAAGGTCCGACAATCCGTGTACAACGAGATGGAGAAACCTCTGACTTTGGTTCTTATGTTAGGGAAGCCATCAAAGATAGTTCGAATGATACTAAGAAAGATTAGCCCAACGAGTTTGCTCGTCCTCTCCAATCTTTAATTGTATATTGCAGTTCCTCAATATTGCCTCTTTGCTTACTCCAAGAGTCCGCAGTTCGTCTCATTTGAAAAACTAGAGCTCCACCACGAGCAAGCTTCTGTTCAAGTATTTCTACTGCAGTTTCAAGTGCATTGGCTATGCTTCCCTGGTCATCCGTTTTCCCTAGGAATTCTTGAAGCCCCGCAAATATTGCATCAGGTTCCATTCTCAACCACGCCTCACGAGGGACACTTAATTCTCTGTACTTCTTTGCTGGAATGACGGTTGTCCCATCTCTGATTTCTATTTCTCCAGCAACCTGGAGTGTATCGACAATTTCCAGTGCTCTTGATACATCAATAATGAGTGTTGAGGCAATCTCATCGATTCTGATCGATTTACGATTTAACACCATGTTCAAGATGCGATACTTGGGATCTCCCACTTCAAGAAGCACCTCGCGTAATTTCTCCAGAGCCTCTTCGTCCTCATTCAGGACCAAAGTTGCGACCTGCGAGAAGCGTTTCAAGTCCTCCTGCAATCTCCCAATTTTTTGTTCAGCAAGTGTAAGTTCTTCTTTCATAGTATAACCATCAGAGCTTGGTGCTTTCTTCAAAAGTTGCTGTGTTTGCTCAGCCTTCATTCCCTGTACTTCTTTTCCAACTACATCAAGAACTCCTTTTGTCTTTGAGAGTTCTGAAGTGAGCATTTGAATTTCCGAGTCTTTTTGAGCAATCGTTGCTTCAAGTTGCGACACTTGGTCTCCTAATTGGTTAGCTCGTTTCTGTGAACCTCCAAGCTGTGCTTGCATAGCTTCAAGTTTCTGATTGAGAGTGACAATTTGTATTGTCTTATCTCGAAGTCGTTCATTAATATCATCTGACATGGTGGTCCGGTCTGAAGTCCATATACATCGATAATTAAAGGCGTCTCGTCTAGATAGAAATAAGGAGCAATCTGTCTTGGAACTATTCGATTCACATACTCATATCGACATGCCGCAGTTCAAGAATGACATAGAGAGAGTCATTCAGAGAGCAAAAGATGCTGGTCTAGTTGGAATGGTCACTAGCTCTATGAGTTCCGCATCATTTCGCCGAACACTTGGAATTGTGAAAAAACACCATGGTTTTATTCATCATTCTGCGGGGTGCAGCGTTTCACAACTCACTAGGGATGAAGCAGAAAAAATTGTAGGCTTGACTCGGAAATATGCAAAAGATATAGTAGCTGTAGGAGAGGTGGGTCTCGACTATCACTGGGTAAAGGATTCACAGGGTCGGAAAAATCAAGACCCTCTGTTTCAGATGTTTATCGATTTAGCTATAGAGTTGGAACTTCCTATCGTTATTCACTCCCGAAAGGCTGAAGCAGAAGCAACAGATATCCTTGAGAAGAATTTCTCTGGAGATGTTCTCATGCACTGTTTTGATGGTTCTCCTACTGTGGCGAAACGTGTGGCAGACAATGGATGGTACATCACTCTCCCTGCTAATTTTGGAAAATATAGAAATCGAAAAGATGCAGCTGAGATAGTACCTCTTGACCAGATTCTGTTGGAAACTGATGGTCCCTATCTTTCGCCAACAGGAGACCGGAATGAACCTGCTAACATTGTCTATGGTGTTCAGAGTCTCAGTAACCTACTGGGTCTGCCAGCTGAAGATGTTGCCCAATCAACCACAAAGAACGCCCTCAGATTCTACCGTTTATAGAACTCGCTGACCCAAAATACCAAATAGTTTCATTGTCATTACTAGATATGTATACCCGTCGATTCATAGACTTGGACGCATCTTCATTGAGGTCTCCCATTGGTATCGTTGGTTTGCCTGGAATAGCTAATGTCGGCACAATTGCGATTCAAACCCTCACAAATGTTCTTGATGCTCAACTTATATTGGATTTCTTCACTAACGACTTTCCTCCTCGAGTTACAATCAGCAAAGGAATTTCTCGTTGTCCGAAGTCATCAATACATCTCTATCGCGCCGCACCTGATGAACCACATGATCTTCTTATTCTCACTGCAGATTTCCAACCAGCATCAGGAACTGGCGTCTTCGAGTATGCAGACTACGTAGCTAGTGAATTCTCGAATCTTGGAGTGAAAATACTGTATTCTTTGGCAGCATATGAACAGGGATACCAAGAATATTTTGGTTCTTTTCCAAAACCCCCAAGAATCTATGTATCTGCAAGCTCTCAAAATCTCCTAGACAAGATATCACAAGCTAACGGAATTATAACAACTGAAGAGGGAGTAGTTGTTGGAGCAAATGGGATAATTCCCAATTGGGCGGCTTCAGTGTATGATATGGAAGGCGCTTGTCTTCTAGGCGAAACAATGGGTATAATCAAAGCTGACTATAGGGCTGCACGAATACTCCTTGAGAAACTAACTAATCTTGTTGGAATCAAAGCTCATTTCGATATGATTGATACAGAGGTGGAGAAAGTTGTTGAATTCATTGAATGGGCCATGGATGAAATTACTCAAAAAGGTCCTCCGACAGATGTTGATTCAAGTCCTTCTGATCGGTATATTGGATGAGTCACTCAACCATTTCAGGATGCAAGATATCAGTAATCCAAGCTTGACTATCTAGATTGATGTAGAAGTAGTGATCTTCATGTTTCACTTTCACTGTGAAAGGAAATCTTTCTGCATTGCCAATAACATCCGGTGGAACTCTCAATACAGTTCTTTTTGAGCAGATAGGACACTTTGCATATCTTTCGAACACTTTAACAACCACCTTATCGAACCGTTGAGTCTTCGCTTAGAATCAATGTAGTATTATATTGCTCAGGATTTTCCAGAGCATTTGTGAAAACACTAATTAAATCCTCGGGGCTTTGCTGTGCAAGATTGTTCGAATCGACAGCAACTATTCGCAGATTCTCATAGACCCCCGACTCTGCAAGAAATCTTGCTGATACCCCCTTTACGACCACTTTAAGAATGAGGAATTTCGCAAAATCCTTGAACTCGTTCTTTGGCCCTCTTAGTTTACCTGTAACACGAACGATTGAGCTTTTCTTCAGTACTATATCAAGCAAGTATTCACGAATGACTTGATTTCCAACTTTTCGACGAATGTCTATGAATTCGTCTATGGTTGAATCATCATTCTGAAGTTTCCACGTATGTTCTGAGCTCATTCCACACCAGCTAATTACCGTTTTCAAGCGAATATAGCACTTATCTGGGCGTACCTAACTGGATTTTCTACGCGGAATATCTTTATTTGTTGGCACGCTATCCAATGTGATTCAGAAGGACTAGGACGGAGACAGTAGAATGCAGACAGTCGACATGATTATCCGCGAAGTTCACGCCGGATTGTGGTTCTTAGTAGTTGGGTACTACTTCTTTCTCTTCATTTTTATGGGGCGAAGATGGAGGAAAACAGGAAATCCTTTCCAATTCGCAATGTCGCTATTCTTTCTCCTATTAGCTATTGGTCGATGTTTCTATTTCGTAGGCGATTTCTATGCTGACCCACAGAGTCTTACAGGCACGCTTTCAGGTTTCCTCCCGTTCCTAGGTGAATCGCCGTTCTGGTTGATGGCTGGTGCTTTCTTCCAGTGGATGGCATTAGCCCTGTTGTCTGCGACTGCAGGTTTCATGATTTTTGGAAAGCGATGGGCTGAAATCCTGTTCGCTGTTCCTGCTGTTGGACTTGGCGTTGTTCTCGGGTTTATCCCACTAGATGTCACCACAAGAGTTCTCCTCTCAGGAACTGCAGGCGTAGTCTATGCTCTCTTCATACCCCTTCTCTTCTGGTATCTCGCATGGCAGTCTGGAGGCACGTTGCGAAGGTCGAACCTATTCTTAGGACTAGGTTTCTTTGTCCTGTTTGCAGGAAGGGTAATCCATGCGGGGCGCTATGTTCTGAGCGATATGGTGTTTGGTTCAATAACAATCCCTGGAGTCTTAGCACCCGGTTTGATTGTGATTGGTCTTATCCTGATTGCAGCAGGTAATGAATGGGGTCAGTCAGCATAGAATAAAGCGGAACCTATTCTTCACTCAAGGGAAGATGTTTTCATAATCCATAAGTATGAAAAAGATCTATCCGATCTCTCTCCATTCAAGGATCTTCATGTCCTCAAGAGTATTGAGTGACTTCTGAACTTCTTTCATATGCATACCAAGTTGGTCTGCAATATCTCTGGTTGTGAGTTTGCCATCACACTTCTTAGCTATATCAAAGATTGTTTGGCTCATCTGTCCCAGACGGACTAGCATAGGATTGACTTTTCCTCTTAGCACAGGGACTACTATTTTGGTTTCTGAAGCCCGACCTTCCTTTGTAATCTCATCAAGTTTAGCGTAGAAGGAATCGAAGGGCTCAAGGTTGCCATCCCAATCATTGAGCATACTACTATATTTGTGCGTGAATGCGTTGTTAACCTCACTCAGAACAGCCATTGCTGCATTTCCGTCATCAACCTTGTCAACACTAGCTGCGACAATAACATTGTCTTTCAATGAGAGACAAATGTCGAATGCACCAAAGTCTATCACATGAACTCGGTTACCATCACTAAGCTCACGTCCAAATTGAATTAGTGCAGTAAGGAACCCACTGATAAGGTTGGGGTCCATCTCGGCCTCGCCATATTTTCTATCAAGAACACAAAGGCCACTGTCTGCAATCAGTATGTACACGGCTTGCATCAAGGTGCGTCGCTTCCGTTGTTGAAATCAGACTGGATTATTGCGCTTATCTTTATATCACTTCGTGTGGCCTCCTCCCCCTATGGGAGAGGTTTATCTAGAACATCTGATTTGTTACAGTTGGTGAGTATATTGGACACTGCGAAGGATTCCCGACTACTTGTCCTTGAAGATGCACTTAGACGTCTTAACGAAATGGTCGGAAATAGGAAATTGAAGTTCCATGTAGACTACTCGAAGCTTGGATCAATTCTGCAACAAGCTGGCAGTCAGATCTACGAAGTCAAATATTCCTATGTACCTTCTCCGAAGGTAGCTGAACTTGAAGCTACTCAAAAAATAGTTGAGGCTATCGCGGAATTTCGAAGGGTTCTTGAAGAGGCTATCGAAACCTCAGGATACAAACCCTCAACCGTTAAAGAAACCCTAGGTTTGACTGAAATTTTCTATGCATTTCGAATTGTTGAGAAGCTGACACAAAAACTTCAGGAATATGATGATGAACCTGCTTATGCAGTCGATATCATTGCAGTGGAATTAAGTCAAATCCAAGCAATTCCCGAATCCAAGAATCTCACCGAATGTCGATGTACTGATGGATCTCGCATCTGGAAGATAGTCACGAATATTCAAGGTTTGAAAGCGGGTACAAAACTCGCATGTGCGGTCCTCCCGCCCATTGAGATGATGGGTGTAGTGAGTGAGGCAATGTTCCTAGGTGGGGCGCCTCTTCCAGTAGATACACAACTTGGTTTTCTAAAGAGCCCTCCCGTGTCAGTGCTGGATCAAGCACGTGCTCAAGTGCTACAAATCACAAAGAGGATGGTGTAAATGCATCTCCGAGAGATTCAAGAGAAACTCGATAAGTTCGACAAGGCCCGTGGGTGGGATAAGTTTCCAGCTTCACTGGTCTTTGCCCATCTGATAGAGGAATTGGGAGAAATCTCACGTCACATCACCGTGAAGGAAGGCTACAAAGTGATAGGGCTGGGTCATGAAGCTCCAAGGAACGAAGAACTTAGCCGAGAATTTGCCCAAGCCTTCAATCTATTTACACAAATAGCAAACTCCTTTGAAGTAGACCTTGAATCCGCCATTCTCTCCGAGCTAGAAATAATGGAGGGACGGTTCTCCGCTGAAGAGTGGTCCAACCACATGAATAAGTAGGATTCTTGGTTTGAGTCTATTCAAATATGGACTTGCAAACTGTGTACTAAGCCATTCTCCTACTTGCTTCTAGAGCTTTCTTTGCCATATCTTCAAGATCTTTTGTGGCTGCAAGAAGTCCAAGTGCCTTGTTGTGGACTACCTTGATGTTCTTCTCCTTAGCCCATTGTGCAAGTCCAGTGACAAGCGGACCCAAGGCAGTTCGAGCTGCTTCAACTGTGCCTACTGCTTTTCCTAAAAGTTCAACACTATGTTTCTTCTCTTTTCCTGCTTCTGCCACTCTAAGCCATACAAGCCCATGAATCATATAGAGTGCATCTAACATCAATGTCGGGGACTTTGGATTATCCTGTACTTTCTTGAGGAGTCTTTCCTGTCTCTCTTCAAAGACTTCTTTGAATAGACTGAATGCCTTCTTGTCGTTTCCTTTGTCGAGTTCAATGATACCTTTCTGAAGTTTTTCGTCAGCTTCTGACAAT
>CAZPWM010000071.1:0-3348 GCA_964590575.1 uncultured archaeon | reverse complement strand
TCACTCCTGACCATATAGTCTTAGACGATTGTTCACTGTGTACTAGTCTATTATGACTTTCTACATTGAACCCTTAAAAGCGTGTATTTCCTCCATCATCAGATTCACAACCTTCATATGTTGCGTCGGTCGCGTTATTGCTGACTCACCAATTTCTGGAGGTTGCCTAATGACAAAGGACACATTCACCTTTCAAGAATTAAAGAGGACAAATCATCGCGAAATAAAGGAGATTCAGGACAAGAAATTCAGGGCATTCATACGGTACCAAGTCTGGCCGAATCATCCTTACTACCGCAAGCTGTTCAAAGACAACAACATTGACCCGTTTAATATCATGTGTATTGAAGACTGGGCTAAGTATAAAATTCCTCTAGTCAAGAAGATTGATTATAGAGAGAACCTCCAGAAATTCGTTTTGAATCCCTCAGAAGTTGATGGCAATCCTCGTGAATCCGCAGAGGCAATTGGCAACCTCATGAAGTATTCAAACGAATCCGGTCACAAAGAACTTGCCAAATTCATTCGTAACAATGGGGCAAAGGTCAAACTAGGCATTGGAAAAGCTGGCGCTATGAATCGTCTGAAAGAACGAGCAACATTCCAGTTTTCTCCCTTACAATTCTGGTTAAGTTCAGGAAGGGCTTCTGGACTTCCTTCTCCAGTCTTTTTGACACGTTATGACAATGAACTACTATACAAGAATTGTGTGAAAGTTGGTCAAATGGCAATAGATCCATTCGTTGAAAGCGGATGGGAGTGCTCCAGTATGAACCTCTTCCCTTATGCACCTCATCTTGGATGGCATGCAGTTAATCTAGGTCTTAAACAGTTGTCAAAGTTCTACGTAGCCACCAGTGCAGGCGGTGCAATTCCCAGTGAAAGATTGGTTGACCTTGCGGGTCTGTTTAAAGTGAACAGTTTTGCTGGAATGCCAAGCTATCTTCGAAACAGATTCTTCAGAACAATGAAGGAAACAAAAGATTACCAAGCTCCTGAGAAGAATGTCCTCTTACTTGCAGGTGAGAAGATCTACGAACCTGCTGTGGATGACATGGTTTCAACATTGACAGAAAAGGGTGCAAAGGAGGTTAGAGTGGTTGGAGGGTACGCATCCTCCGAGAGCAAGATATCGTTCGCAGTTCAATGCGATAGACATGGACCGTATCACAATGTATCTCCCCTGATGCTTGCCTTTGAACTCGTTAAGTTCAATGATGATGGTAGTTATGATTTCGTTGGTGATGACGAATCTGGCCATATGTGTTTGTTCCACCTCGATGGGACCGGTACTGTGTTTGAAGGATTCCTACTGGGTGATGTAGCATCTCATCAGGAGAGAGGCAAATGTCCAATCTGTGAATTTGACGGTCCATTTTTCTGGGATATTGGTAGGACCAATGATGCACAGGCTCAGATGGATATAATGGGTATGAGTGAGAAGAAAATCAAAGGTGCAACAGTCAATCTAACTGCACTTCGAGAGATGCTTCTTTCTATCGGTCAGATTGAAGAGGTGCAAATTGAGGTTGCTAAAGAGGATATGTCCGATCCATATAGCATGGATGTCCTTAATCTCTATGTTGCTCCTAGAGGCCCCGTATCTGGTGATTATAATTCTCTAATACTTGAGATTCAAAAGATGACAAAGACAAACACAGAGATCACTCCAGGTGTGGATATCATTGGCTTTGAAGAACTAGTTGAGAGAGCCGGTGGAATGAAATTCATGGAGATCATTGACAATAGACCAAAACCCGCCTAGTCGTAGCGGAGAAATTATAACTCAATACTGATAGATATTAGTTATAAGGAGGATTTCTATTGGCGTTTGAAGATGGCCTTGGACATGATCCCTCTCAACCGATAGATCATGACTATGTTCTTAGTGCTACTGGACTAGTATCGAGAACAATATCATTATGGTCTAGAAAGTTAGCTCAATACATCATCATTGTTGGTGTCATAGGTGCAGCGTGCGTTACACTTTCTTTTGTTCTTCTCTTCGGATTGTTTGGTAAAATCGAAACCTTGGGTGCAGATCCTCTTGGTTATCTAATAACTCTCTTCTTCAACCCAGAATCAGATTACACTCTACTTGCCTTATCATTAGGATTTGCTATCTTCGCATTTATCCTGAATGCGATAATCTATAGTGCTGCAATCAAATTCACTCTTGATGAGTATGGTGGAAATAGAGGTGATATAGGTACTAGTTTTTCACTTCCTTTTGGACGAGTTCTGAATGTTATATTCGTACAGATTATTTTGGGATTTCTCGTAGCCATAGTCCTTACACCTGCTACCATACTAACCGAAAGGGCAATGGATATGATAGACATCTCGGACCCATTGAATCCTATTTTTCCACATGGTTCAATAGAACTGTTAATGTCAGCCTTCGCCGTCCTCTTAGTCGGTGGAATTTTCTTAATCTATATACAAGTCAGATTTGCTCCGACTTTGGCAATTGTTATTGATAGTGGTCAATCTGCAATTGGTTCTTTGAAGAGGTCTTGGGAGCTAACTAGTGGTAATTTCTTCCATGTCTTTGGTGGATACATACTTCTCAGTTTCGCGGTCATTGTCTTGGGTCTTATTGTTAGCACTACTTTAGCTTTCACTTTTTTGCCATTATCCAATCTTCTAGTGATAGAATCAGTGGTTTCAGCTCTGCTATTCAGTGCATTGACTTACATTTTCGCAGTAGTACTCTATAGAGACCTAAGTTCCCGTATAGGATCTTCCACTCTTGATGAATTGATGATCTGATAGAGGACTTAGAAGAAGAAAGACATGGGGGACTTTTCCCCCAGTCTGTTTTATTTGAGGTTGTGTTTTTTGACGAACTCAGTCAGAACATCCACGAGATTTGGTCTTCCAATCTCCTGGAGGTCATATCGTACTCTGACATTTGGTTTGTCAATCTTAATGACATGATTGAGGTCAATTGGTGTCCCGATGACAATCGCATTAACATCAGATTTATTGATTGTCTGTTGGAGTTCATCCATTTGCTTCTTACCATATCCCATGGCAGGTAAGACATCCTCCAGATGTGAGTATTTCTCAAAAGTATCTTTGATGCTTCCAACAGCGAATGGTCGTGGATCAACAATTATGGCTCCTGCCTTTCTCGCAGCGATGTACCCTGCCCCATACGGCATGCCGCCATGAGTGACGGTAGGCCCATCCTCAATAACTATTACACGTTTTCCTCTGATTTTCTCTATATTATCAATTGTGAGTGGAGAGGCAGCATCCACAATCGTAGCATCAGGATTGACTATCATTATGTTCTCTCTAACTTCTTCGATGTCTTCATAGTCCGCAGTGTCGATTTTGTTG
>CAZPWM010000070.1:0-16750 GCA_964590575.1 uncultured archaeon | reverse complement strand
TCGAGATTAAATATCCATAATCATATGTAAGAGGTAAGGAGCGAATCCTGCTGACTGAAAATAAGAAATTAGAATCTGCAATCTACAAAGTTTACCCTATCGCTTGGATTGCAAAAAGCCGGGTTCTGATGGATTATATATCCTCAATTCACGAAATGGACCAAACAGATGAACAAGCCATAGACTTCTTAGTAGCTGATTTTGCTTCGGGAGAGCATGATAGAGTGCCATCGTTTTTCGTAAGAATTCTACCAGAACTAGTTGCTAAAGTTATGGTGTTGAAGAAACGAACAACCGTTTATTGTACTGACTTGCATGCCCTGCGTCTTGACAGTCTTATGGGTAAACTCGAGGAGGCTGCACTGCTGGAAAATGTGAGAGTAGTGCACGCCAAATTGGAAACAATGGATGAAGACGCACATCTTCGACCTGGCATGTTAGAATATCTCGCAAACAGTCACTCATCTCTGACCCGGCTTGACATCCATCTGAAAAAAAAATGCTTCATCCCGCCGGAAACCTTCGACATTGGTGTTTTGAACAATGATGTTGTAGGCTATCTTCATGAATACTACATGGAATATAGTGATGCTAAGGTAGGTCTCCAGAAAGTACACAAATGCCTCAAGAAAGGCGCTCTTCTAGTAGTAACCATGCCATGTTCCCAATATGTTGTTGATAATGTGGGAATTTTAGAATCCGTTGGATTTGAATTTCTTGAAGGGTTTGATATTAATCTCTTAGATGGGTCAGTTGTATCAATAAATCATTTCACGGAACCTAAAACAATGAGCAGTTTGGGTCACTATAGCTTCTTGATATTTATCAGAAGGTAATATATCAAGGATATAGTCATAGGAGTGTATAAGTACAAATAGGCATAATTTCTCGCAAACCTTATACAGAGCCAAGCGCTGTTAACAACTACCTTGGTTGCAGGGGAAAACACTATGTCCGGAAAAAAACTCACCGACAAGGAAAAAGCCTCGCTGGATGAAGCTCTCAAAGGGGCAGTTCTCTCAGATGCAGAAATTGAGAGGTTAGCAGAAGGTGTGGATGAATCTGGCGAGACAATAATGCCGGTGGAAGATGGTGAAGATCTCATTTCTGCTGCAGCACTTGCACTAGATTTTGTGGAGCATCTGGAAACCTCAGCTCCTCGCGAACTGACCGGGGATGAAGATGCTGTCGCTGGATTTGACGCTCTCCTGAAAAAGCTAGAAACATTGAGAGCAGATATATCCTCTCTGCAACGAGGTGTAGTTGGTGTTTTCGCTGCACAGCTTCTAACTTTCAGAGGAAATGTTGTAGACCTGAAAACTCGAATATCTGAAGAAATGGTAGAACGCCTCAGAATGAAGTTTTACAAACAATTTATTGAGTCAATGTTTGTTGATATTGTTGATTCAGAGTTTGCAGCCCTTGAAAAGGAGCTAGTTGACAAAATTGTTGAGCAAACTCAGGAACGATTCAAGGAATTTGCCCTTCGAGTTAGAGAATCAGAAGTTGATCTACGAAGAACGATTGTAGAGCAGCAAGACATTGTAAGATCATTCATGACCAGTCTAGAAGAGGAAACGGTTGCACAAAGAACTGAATTAGCTGAGAAACAGGCTGAGGTAACAAAACTCGAATTGGAGGTAAGAAGTCTTCAATCAAGGGTGGATACCGGAAAAGCAGTGGGAATAGCCAAAGACGAGTATGAGCGGCGTATCACAGCATTGGAAGAGGAAGTCAAGGACCTCAAAGACGACCTGCTCTTAAAGGATGCTCTGGTGGAGAAACGGACTCAGAACACTGAGGAAGCCCGGAAAGAAGTAGAGGAATTGACTCACAAACTTGGCGAAGCGATGAGTGAAATCGAAGTTTACAAGGAAGAAGCTGCACTAGCAAAACCACATTCCGAGAAGACGGAGGCTGAGATTGAAGCCTTGGCTTCTAAGATAGAATTACTCGAATCAACACTCGAGGATAAACGTAAGGAAGGCGATGCCACAGCTGCTATCATTAAGCAATTAGAAACTCAGATTGAGGACCTTCAAGGTGGAAAAGCTGGAGCTGAGAAGGAAGCCGCAGAGAGACTCGCGGAGCTTGATAGTCTTCAACATCGTATCGAAGAAATCAAAAAGATGGATGAAAAGATCCATAACCTCGAACGAAACAAAAAGGATTCCGATGAACAGATCAAGATCTTAGAGCTGCAGAAGGACGCCTTCGAAAAAGCCACTCGCTTGATGGAAAAGGAACGAGATATGGCTCTGCAACAAAAAGACCTTTCCAATGAACGAACGCAGAGATACATTAAGGTCCTCGGAATGGAAGGTAATACTAAGGTCCTACTGCTTGTCGATGAGGTTGGCTCTATCAACTTTACTGAATTAGCAAAATCATTAGGAGTTCCGAAAGGACAGGCAACGAAATGGGCAAGAGAACTTGACAAACTCGGTGTTCTTGAAATTAAAGGCGAAACCGTAAAATCGACTCTCAAAAAAATGGACGTCAAAGAAGGCGAGGTTAAAGTAGACAAATAGAACAGAACTCGAAATACTAATCAGAACTCGATAGATCGGTCTCCCTCACCATATGACTTTATAATTTGAGACCAGTAATCTGAAAGCTTTGTCATGGCTCTTGAAAAGTCTTCAGCAAGACGAAACTCCCCCATTCTCTTCTCGACGAGACCTACGTCGCGGAGCTTGCGCATCACCTTGACATAGAGTCCTCTACTTGATAGTACAAACACATTCCAGTCTGAGTCTTTGACTACCCCATCCTTGCTCATTATTGTGTTGAGAATTTTTGAAGCTTGCTCGACCTGCATCTCAGTGAAGAAGACATAACGTAAGAGATGTCTTGGACTAATGAGTGATGGTCTTCGAATTAGGTCTATCTTCGCCATGGTCAGACCCTGAAGAATGACCCTCTTGTTCAAATAAGACACTAGGTATTACACTGGTTTTCTCAGGGATTTCATCATCAACATTGGTAGCGCAATGACTACGAAGACTCCGATTGAGATCACTGTTTGCATCGCTAGAGAAACTATGGTTTCATAGGCTGGTCCCATCATATAGAATGCAATTCCCGTCAGAATGCATCCCAGAAATGGCAGAATCTGATAAGGCGACTTCAGTTTTGACATTGCAGCGACTAGGATGAAGAATCCGTATCCGACTGCAGCAAATGCAAGTGCTAACGAGAATAAAACAGCTAGTGCTTCGTAAAGACCGAATAGTAACCATCCTGCAACTGGAAGGAAATATGCAATAATCAACCAAATGAGATTGAAGATGAGTATTGCCTTAAGTCCTGCTGACGCATTGGCAATATCCACGCTAGAAGGTGCATTAGAAAACATGATTGTCATTGCCAAGAAAGCAATAATCCAAAATATGGGGTTAATGACTGTGAGCTGAGCAAAGGTGTAAAGGAAACTATATACAAAACTCCCGATTGCATTCAAGGGATACATCCAATCCGCTAGTTGTGCGGGAGTTAATTTCACATTGATTAAATTATTCAGTAGGTCCAGAGCATTCGTTCCAAGCTCTGGTCTATCTGGCACAAGATAAGTAGCTCCGAACGCAAATAGGATTAGTAATACGAGAGAAACAGCTACTGGCGCTAGATTGATGACAGCATTCTTGAAACGACTGTTTGGTTTAATATATTTGACATAGCCCAGAATTACTTCATCTTTTTTCTTTTCTACATTGATAGGTTTGAACTCGACAATCTCGGTTCTTGTGAAGACGCATCCAAGTGCATGAGATGACTCATGTAATGCGACGCCTGGTCCTACGAGCATATACCATGAGCGTGAACCAGGGTCTTGCGTTGTTCGAAGCATGATGTGCGAGAGACTCTCTAGCAACCAACCAAGCCCCCATACAATGAAGAACAACACAAAACCAAGAAGGACTATTGTGAAATATGCGTTCATTTATCAAGCCCCTCGAAGAATTTCAGAACTATAGACCCAGTTCTTTCCTTTTTTCACCCTCTACCTTATCTACTTCCCTTGCTTTCTCCTTGTCCATCTCTCGACCTTTTTCCTGTTTTGCTTTCTCAACAATTTTCTTCTTCTCATTGTCTAACTCGCGAAACCGTTTTTCCTTAGTTGTTTCTGCATTACGAATTCTCGTTCGAAGAGTATTTACTTCTTTTTGGAGATTGGAGCGTGTCTTGTCTTTTCGTTTCTTGGCTTCCTGGAATTCCTTATCCGCACTTTTCCAGTCTCGTTCTGTTTCTCGAAGCCGTCCTCGTAGCGCTTCAAACGCATCTCGTTTTGATTTGGCTTTTGCTCGAAAACTCTCAATCTCTGTATCTAAGCGAGAGTCCAGACCCTCAAGTTCCATCTTTTTCCTTTGAAGATCGGTTTCGAAAAGTTTGATATCAGAATCAATCTTCTGGACTTTCTTATCCTGCAAGTAATTTGGATCTACCATTGTAATCGTTGTACATGTGATACGTTGCTTTATCACTGTTATCCTAGAATCCTAGAGATATTCTTCAGCGAATTGGTGGATTATTGTTTTCTCAGCACGACGCAGTCGCTCTTGCATTGCTACACGTTTGATCTTCAAATCCTTTGCAATATCTTTGATCTCAATTTTTCGAGGAATGTCATAATAGCCCTTTGCTATTGCCAACTTCATTGCATCCATTTGCTTTGAAGTCATATTTGGTCCAAGAGACCCCTCCGGTGAGCGGCTGATTTTTAGGACCCGCACCTTTGAAAACCTTGAACGAAGTTTATCAAATGCTGATCTGAAGGCATTTTGGTCTGGAGCTAAAAGGTGATGAATTTGTACACCCCTTTCAATGACTATTGGAAGTTTAGACATACTGCCACTCTCCAGTATGGTTTCATGAATTGATTTATTCTTTAACTGATGAATCACCTCAGTCCAATATTGAGTTGGAGTTTCATGTGTGATTCGGACTTCAACAATACTTGATGACTTCCTCAATGCCTTCACATAATCTGAGAGTGGCTTTTCTTTTCCGGTCAAGCTTTGAATGATACCAAATCCAAGGGGTCCGTTTATAGAAACAAGATTAACTCGTACAGGAATCTTTCTCGTGAGATCACATGAATAGTAACCTTCAGCACTAATCTCCAGCTTTGCCTCTATCATCTTATAAACACCCGTCGTATGACGGCATAACACCTATTCCTTCTTTAGTCTATCTACTATCGTCGGAGAATGATTGACTTGGCTGATGAGGTCGAAAGTAGTTTGAAGGATTCTAGACGAACTCAAATGATAGCAGTGATTCAAGCATTGTTTGTTACTGTGCTCTGGTCCTCATCATTTGTTGTCATCAAGTTTGGTTTGGAAGATATCCCCCCATTGACATTCGCCGGTTTGAGGTATTCAATCGCTTCGTTGATTCTTCTTGCTTTGATTTTAGCGCAAACAGAAATGCGTTCATCACTTAAAGGGAGATCAAGAAGGTGGTGGGGAATGCTCATTCTCTATGGGTGCATATACATCGCTGCAACTCAGGGAACGCAGTTTCTAGGATTATTCTATCTTCCAGCAATTACATTCTCACTACTGCTAAATTTGACTCCTATCATTGTTCTTCTGGCAGCAATACCATGGTTAGGCGAAAAACCATCGAGAATAGAATCAGTTCTTGTTATTGCAGGAATATTTGGAGTGTTTCTCTACTTCTACCCATTGGATTTTGTCGGGGTGTCTAT
Organism: uncultured archaeon; assembly: GCA_964590575.1. GTDB lineage: Archaea > Asgardarchaeota > Thorarchaeia > Thorarchaeales > Thorarchaeaceae > SMTZ1-45. The sequence goes on along the minus strand of CAZPWM010000070.1, from coordinate 11,037 downwards.
AGTAGGACTCTTGATTGGTGTTGTAAGTCTTCTAGCAAACTCAGCGTCAGCTCTCATTGGTCGGGCAATAAATCGTGCTCGAGATACACCTTCACTGATTGTCACGGGGATTATGATGTCTATCGGCTCTTTCTTTCTCATGATATTTGGACTTATCAGTGAACCACTATCTCCACTATCATTGACATCTTGGATCTATATTCTATGGCTTGCTGTAGTTAATACTGCGTTAGCTTTCACCCTTTGGAATAGAGCGATGCGAGTTCTGAGAGCCATTGACATGACACTCATCAATAGCACGATGATGCCGCAGATTGTAATCCTCTCAATCATCTTTCTCGGAGAGTTTCCACAACCTCTTGATTGGGTTGGTTTGATTCTTCTAGCCATAAGCGTGGGAGCAGTCCAGTATCTCCAAACGAAACGAATGAACAACTTAAGGGACTAGACTTCAAACAGAGAAAGGCTAATGTGGTTTAGTTTCATATAGTATAGCTCATCAGGAGGTATGTTCTTGATGAGTTACGATGAGCTCAAAAAGACCAATCTATTTTCGTTCTTCAACTTTACCGAGGCAGGAAGGAAACCCATGATAGATGGAATGCAAGAGATACATCTCAAACCAGGTGGTTTCCAGGAGTTCATCGATGTCAAAATGAAGATAGACCGATTCCAGAAGGTGCACTCTGGAATCTTACTTCTTGATAGAGATTGGATTGGAAGTCCAATGACTGTAAGTCCATTTGGGAAGGATTTAGCAAAGAGCTTCATTGCTGCAGTTACGCCACCGACCGACAGAATGAAGGCGGACAATATTGTGAATACGATATGGAATATTCAAGGCTTAAGTGATAGAGTGATTGCAATACAACCACAAAGTCCCAAGGATTTAGTTCCTGAGCCTCCTATTGAAAAACTTCAACAGGTGTATCTTGGTATTGAAGACAAGTTCGAGATGAAACTAGAAAAGTCCAATATCAGGGTAGAAAATATCACTGATGTTGGTCGGAGGCGCTTGATAATCTCCATCGAATCAGTCATGTGATCATTCTGCTGCCAGCATGATTGCCTTTGCAATATCTGCCGCTGTTGCTCCAATTAGTGTTGCATCAAATTCTAACAATACCTGAGTAATCATCTTCTCGAGGGTGGTTTCTTCAATGGGAATTCCTATGAGAGATTTTTCAATTTTCTGTAGGGTTTCCTCTGGATGGAGGAAGAAATCACCAAGAATTCTGACTTCAGAAATCCTTCCAGAAGCAGTCCTTAGTTTGACCTTCACAAGCTTTCCACCAGGAATCTTGTAACTGGATTCGCGCACAACTTTCACCTCGAGAAGTTCCATTCGTGGGAGGAGTACTTTTCCAATGCCAATCTTTTTGATGTATTCTGCTCCTCCGTACTCAGTTTACTAGGGATTAATTTGATATCCAAGGCTTCAGAAAATCCAAGTTGTAATGCATCCTTCAGCTCACTAATCTGTACATCCCGACCAAGAATGTCACGTATCGAGGTGACTCGCTCTTTAACATCAGCAATCATCTTATCCGAAATCTTCTCCTGAGACACTTTCAAAATAGTAAACATCAGGTTGACATCCAAATCTAGCAAGATGGTTCCATGTTGAAGAACACAACCATGACGTCTTGTCATCGCATTCCCAGAGACCTTCCTTCCCCCAACATCAACATCGTTGATTGGTTTGAATTCACCTTCGATACCCAAGTGTTCAAGAGCCTTGACTATCCCTCCGCATAATAGTCGGTACGATTCTAGAATGTCATTGGGTGCTAATCTATGATCCTTTGGCATAATGATGCTATAGGTAACTTCTCCTTCATAATCGTGGTAGACTGCACCGCCTCCTGTTATTCGACGAATGAAGTCAATTCCAATCGATTCACAGAAATCAACATCCACTTCATCCATCATGCCTTGGAAAGTTCCAATAGAAACAGCAGAAGGATTCCAACGATAGAGTCGGAGTGTTTGTGGAGCCTTATCCTCTTGTATTGCTAGCATTATTGCTTCGTCAATAGCCATATTCTCAAATGCGGTATGTTCCTCCAAGTCTATGAATCGAAACTCTTCCATTCACGCCACCAGGTTTGTATCTTCTATAGCTCGCAATATTTCCTCTTCAGACAAAGGTCGGGGATAATTGTACATTGGACCTCGAGGTCTCTCATTGTAGAAAGGTCGATTGCAATCTTTACATCCTGTCACTTGAAATGCCGCTCCAGATGATAAGGCTTCTCGAAGTACTTCTTCATCTATGACGATTGATATTTGTCCGTCTTCAGTTTCCTGTATCTGGTCTGAAGATAGAAGACCTTGTGAAACCAATTGCCGCACTACCTGTATCCTTCGATACGAGGAAAGATCTGGAGGGGATTGATTTTCTAGTGACGTGCCTTTAATGTTTGTAAAGGCGAATAGTCCCACATTAATTCCCCTCTCATACATTTTGATGACGAACTGTGCAGCTTCTTTCTCAGTTTCTCCCAAGCCAACTATAAGATGCGTAGTTACTTGTCCCTTTCCGAAAATCTTCAGTGCATCGTCGAGGCCTCGTATATGAGTTTCCCATCGATAATCTGCTCCCCGCTTTACTCCTTTGATTTCTTCAAAGATTTCTGGTGTGCTTGCGTCAAGTGCAATCCCAATGTTTGATACCCCGACTTCTTTCAACTTGACCATATCATTGGTTGAGATTGGATGAATAGCGACTGAGATTGGTAATTTTGAAACCTTACGAATTTCACTAACAATGTCCACAACATCCTGAACTACATCAGGATAGCAGATTGTCTGAATACAGATACGTCTGAACTGACCTGGAGGAGGCCATTTCTCAATCACCTCGCTAAGATTGTATTCAGGCCAAGAAAGCCGCGAGAGCCTATCTGACGCAGAAGTGCTCTCTTGAGCTTGAGGACAGAATGCGCAGTTCGCCTCACATCCTCCTACTCTGTAAGTCATGAAGAAAGCAGTTGTGAAGTTGGGGACTTTTCCTCCTGATTCTATCCCAATTTGAATCGCTGTCCCAATTGATAAGCGCACTCTCTCGACCAAGGTAATCATCTCAGACTTGACCTAATCTGCTTTAATCGTGTTGCTGTTGCTAGTAATTCGAAGTTCACAAATGTCTCCTTCATTGAAGAGTCCCTTGAATTGACCATACTTTTTCGGTATGAGAATTATCTGTGGGATTTTTTTTCTCATGTAGTGTTTCGTATAGATGAAGCATGATAGTCCACGTAACTCAGTACCATCCAAGAATGAGGTGATCAAGGGGCCTCTACTAAAAACACTCGCACCAGATTTAGCGTTGCGAACAGAACCGATTGGAGAGTCTAGTAATATGATAGTTTCGCCTTGGCTGAGCTCAGTTGTACCGATTACGCCCCCCATCTTGTAGTGTGAGAAACCCCCATCTAGAATTCCTACGGTTTCCTTTTCTCGGTTTAAGGCTGAGAGACCAACTAGATCTCTAATAGCAGCATATCCAAGATTCTCTGCATAACCAGTGACATGGTCGTCTGTCACGGATTCTACTAGAAATCCAATATCCTTCTGCGTATTTGTAGGTCTCTTTGATTCAAAATGATACTCTAGTTCTAGTGGATATGATTTACTCGAACGGTGAAATGATTCTAATGGTTGAATCTCGACATGATAGTGTGGTCCTGTCCAGTAGTTGAAATAACGTGAACGAATTGCACTCCCAATATGGTCTCCAAGATTGACAGTTTCTCCTTCTGTTACAGTTGGTTCACAATGCATTATACGAACAATATCAGATACCGAACCTTCAGGTAGAATTCCAACACCGTAGTCATACTCATTCGTAGGAAACTGTTTTGCTTGTCCCATCCTCATCTTCTTAATCTTGACTACCTTCCCCGAAATCGGGGTTTCAATAGGACCACCCCATTCCTGATGATGTGGATAGACGTCAATAGCAGACCCGATGTTGTGGCCAATGTAGGGGCTGTTGAAGTATGAAAAGTAGGCGTCATCTGGTGCATGAAGATTGATTCCTGCTGCTGATCCAACAACACGCATCGGACTGTCCTCTCGAAGATAGTAGGAGCATGCTCCGTCATTAGAGCATGCTACAATCTCTCTTATGCTTCTTTGGCTGCCGTGTATATTGGCGCTAGCTTCTCTGTCCAAGCTTTCAAGCCCTTTGGAGAAGATGGATATTCACTGTACACCCGACGAATATCGTTCATCAAGTTGGCAACTTTCGATACACGAAGGAGAAGTGGAATCTTACCGAATCCTGACACCAAACGCTTGAATTTATCACCTACACCAAAATTGACCTCTCCGGTCATGGAAGTATCAAGCAAGTCACTAGCCTTAATGATTTGCTTCTTGAAAGCAAAGTCTATGTCCTCATTCGTGATATTAAGTAAGAACCACCTGAAGACATCAAGTGCTGCTTGTTTTGAGCCATAGCTCTTGTGATATCTCGGATTGTAATCCCACAGCGCTCCAATAGATGTATCATTTTTTTCCAGAGCCTCTGAAGCAACAATACCCGCGTGAGCACCACCCAAGAGTGAAGAGCCTATACCGCCGCCATGAATTGGATTCACTTGGCAAGCTGCGTCACCAACTAGCATGAAGTTGTTGTCAACCATCGTGTCAATGGGTCTTCGTATGGGTGCAACTCCTCCACTGCTATCGAGGACCTTGATATCACCCCACGAATCCATCCAGGTTTTCTTTACGAAATCATATTGAATGTCTTTTGGATTACGATGACCCTCAATTGTCATTACACCATTTCCTACATTAACGCGGTTTTTGCCTTGTGGGAACACCCAAGTATAACCTCCCAGGGTTTCCTTTTGATTCCAGAATATTTCAAGGATGTCTGGAGTTTCAAAATCGAAATCAGGGGTCTCATAGATGTCCCGCCACGCAACCATTCTGTCTTCGCTAGCTATATTTCGTTCAACAGGTGAGGATTCAGGAAGTTGCATTCTAAGCATCCCTGTTGCTCCAGTAGCATCAACAACTATTCGACCTTTGATGTCCTTTTCAGGTCCATCTTCCTTTGAGAGTTTGACTCCAGCAACTTTGCCTTCTTCGAAAATCAGCCGCTTCACTCGAGTAGAAGCCCATACTTCCGCACCAGCACTTTCTGCGAGTCCAACAAACCATTGCCCCATCTTGAGTCTGTTGAAGGACATCCCAGTTGTTGTGGGGCCCTCCATCCTCAGGCGATGGTCTCTATCAGGAGCAATGAGGTCAATACCATTCACCTCATACTCAACAATACCTTTTGGAAGCTCAGGAATCCCGACAAGTTCTCTCAGCTCAGTGATATGGTGAGAACCAAGAGCATCCCCACAGGTCTTGTTGCCAATATTGTCTCTTTCTTTTCTATCAATGAGGAGAACTGAATGACCCTTTTTAGCAAGTGTGTAGGCAATGGTTGCACCTCCGGTCCCTGCACCAGCAATAATAACATCGTAATCAACCATGAATCATACCTTCTTTGACATTTGCCATGTCTGTTCTAGAAACCCTTCGAGTTGCATCGAGATCAAAGGATTGTCTGCCCATCCACACACACTTAGGTCAGGCATGGAAATCAGAGCCTCCTCTGAGTCAATCACTATATCGATTGCTAATGTATCCTCCTTAATACGTTGATGGAAGTTAGGGATTTCGAAGTTACTCTTTTTACCTAAAATAGAACGTATTTTTACCCCTCGTCCTGCTGCCTCTTCTAAAGCCGATATGGCACCTTCACCAAAATAATCTAGTTTGGGAGCGACTAGAAGAATCGTGTCTTCCGCTCTAGCAATCATTGAAATCATCTTGGACTTCACATCATTGTTGCCTCTTATTGTATAGATGAGGGCAGGAATGGCTTTTGTTAAAACACGTGACTCTTGTATTTTCACGAGGTCTTCAAACAGCTGCTTCAGTTTTGATGTCAGTGTTTCTTTTAGATGTGAGAGGGGAGCAAATTGGTACACTTTAGGTCGTCCTTCCTGAAGAACGACATATCCCTTTCCGACCAACGTATCGAGCACAGAATACAGATTAGCATGATGAATTCCTGTTTCATCTGCGAGATCAGAAACTGTTGCAGACTCTCTTGTATTTAGAGCTAAAATCACTGCAGTTTCGTGAGCTCCAAATCCTAGCTCACGTAGTGCTAATGCAGCACGAGTAGTGATTTCATCTGTAGTCTTCAAACTCGATAGGTTCATTTCTGTCATTAAATTATGTGTAATTGCTACTTAAAATAGTTACGGAGCAGCAAATCCAGTCAAGATTTCCTTCACGATGTCTCGAGCAGCAATGGCAGTGATGCCTGTTGGGTCAATAAGGGGATTTAGCTCTACTACATCTGCATACCGAACTTTACCTGTTCTAAAAGCTGATATGAGAAGTTCCACTAGGTCGACCATAGAGAGACCTCCTGATTCAGGATGACTCACACCAGGTGCAACTTGTGGAGCAAGGACATCCATGTCAACTGAGACATAAAGAAAATCGACCTGTTCACCAATCTTCTTCACACGATTGTGGAACTGGTCCTTTGATAAAATCGGTGTTTTGCTTCCAGTCATCTCTTCTCGCTGTGTTGGTAGCGCAGAACGGAGATCATATGCGGCGATGTCTTCAATTGATATTAGTTCGTCATCAACCATCCTCCGCACTCCCGTAGCGTGTGACAGTTGATATCCTCCCATGTCCGAGTATAAATCCGCGTGCGCATCTAAATACACGAGACCATAACGGCCGGGTCGACCTCTCTTAAGCCCTTTGATTATTGGATATGAAATGAAATGGTCCCCGCCAAGAAAGAGTAAGCGACTACTTCTTGTAGCTAGTTTAGTACACGCTTCAGAGATATCGATGGCTGCTGCTTCTGGAAGTCGTAAGGGTACCTCTAGGTCTCCTACATCTTCTAAGGTAATTCTCTTCGATAAAGGCTCATCTATTGATTGTGTTCGTCCCAAAGATAATGAATAGCTGTGAGATCGTTCGCTATCTGTTGCTCGTCGAATGGCATCTGGTCCGAAACGAGGACCGGGCATATAGCTCGATGTCATATCATATGGAACACCAATAACGCCAACATCTGGATTCCCGGTTTTAGAATCTGGAATTCCAAAGAATGTTCGAGGTAACCTTAGATAGCCATTAAGTTCATCCTTGAGAGGCATAGGCTCAATAGATTGATGTTATGAGATAAATATACTGCAAAGGAAGAAAAAAGAAAGAGAAGTGTGAATCCCTGAAGAAATATTTTCCCTCAGGGATCACCAATTTAATTTATACCTGGTAGATTCCGCCACCGCCTTTACCGCGAGCCATGCGTACGATATTAAATATAGCACCTAATCCGACAGCTCCGACCATGAGAGCCGTGAATGGCATTCCATCCAGGAACATACTCTGGAGAAGACCTATCGGATCTGGGCTAACAGTGAAACCATCTATGTGTGTGTGTTTACTGTACTCATTTCCTCCATGACTGTAAGCCAGCGTAGCAGGTGCAAATGCGTACACACCTTCATATGCAAATGTCACAGTATACGTGATAGTTACTGTTCCACCTGCAGGCACAATAGCGTTGAATTCACTGATTGAACCTGTAAATGTGGTTGAACTTGGATATGTTGCCGTAATATTTGCATCAGCAACTGTAACGTTATAGATAGGTTCAGTTCCTTCATTGGTCACTGTGACGGTAACTTGAGTGAACCCACCGGGTACTGCTGTTGCAGGGTCAAATGTTCGTGAGATTGTCACCAAAGGTGGAAAGTCACCAGCTACAAAGCTTATCGTATAGTCGGGTACATCAACGTATGTAGTTGCATTCCAGAACACTATGCGATCGGTTTCGTTATAGTATGTTTTGCCGAGTGCCTCATCCTCAGGCGAGTATGATGTCACATTCATATTCGGAGGTAGAAACGCAGCAACCAATGATTGACCGCTATCTAGACCGTTGACCACCGCAGTTGGTGATTTACCAAGTAGGTCTTCAAAGATGTTGAGCTCATCAGAGCTGGTTGAGAGAATCTGGTCTCCAATGTATCCAGCTGCAGCAATTGCCAAAGGTCCATCAAGGGCAGGCATTTGAGAGAGTAGAAATGATGCTGGAGTTGGTTCTCCTCCACCAAATCCCTCGATGAGATCCATAAGATCGCCCATGTCTGGTACTGCAAGAAGACCAGCACCTGAAGCGCGTGCTTCAGTAAAGACGGTGCGGTCGATTGATGCCATGAAACCACTCTGGTCCATCACATCAAGAACACTATCAACTGCATCCTCGAATGTATTAGTGACTTGGTAGATGAACAAGTTGATTGCTGTGAATGGAAGGTCAACAGGTTCTCCAATTATACCGCTAATGAATTCTTCATCAATACGGAGATTCAATAACTCCGCGAAATCAAACGCAAATTCAGTGTGGAGATGCGTTCTGATAGCAGCCATGTTCGTTTGCGCCTCAGCATCTGTCAAATCAAAGAAGGCATTGATTAGCAGGTTAAAATCAGTGCCAAGCATATCGAATATGGAGTTTATATCAAAACCACCTTCACCGAACTGTTGGGCGAAAAACGTACCACCACCGCCACCATCAGTGAAGTTGAAGAGATCTGCTCCGACAAGATCCAAGACATATTCCAAGAGCTCTCCTTGGGTAGCTAATAATGCCATTACAATACAGCCATCATACATTGATTCTCCCAATCCGAGTTGTGAATCCGGTACTCCTAGTTGCCCATAGACGACAGCTGGCGCACCTTGCTCATCTATAGCAGTAAAGACTACCTCGGCTCCGTTATCAACCAGATTGAAGAAAAAATTCTCATCTATGTCCTGAGCGATAATCACGCTACCAGAGCTGGCAGCTGTTACCACAGGAATTGAGAACAAGAATCCAATAGCAATAATGACAAATGCGTGCTTTCTGTTCAGTTTCATTCTAGAAATCCTCCTTTGGCCGGATTACGGCTCCAACAATAGCAGCTATAATGACCACAATGACTGGTGTAAAGAACCATATCAGTAATGGTGTAAGAAGCGTCAATAATGAACTCATATCAAGACCACTCATACCTGTAAGAAGCGGCAATATTTGATCAATCATTCCTTGGATTAATTGTATTCCAAGAATGTCAATAATTGATGATCCAGGTGGTACAATGAATGAGCCTAATGAAATACCTGCTTGAAATATCAGGTAGACGCATAGGGCAATTAACACAAGACAGGAGAGCCAAGTCATCAAACCGACGACAAAGGCACCCTTCTTTGTTCCAGCCATCATTCCTCCAACAAAGCCAGCTCCAGCCCAAATAGCAATCATTGTAAAGTTACTCATTGGATTAACGAGTATAAGATTCACCATGACCACTGTTGGCCTCAAATAGTTGCCAAATTGAGGCGCAAAGATGGCAATCAATGATTCATAGCCATCCGGCAGTAGGAACCAACCCCCAATGAGGACTATAGCTAAAGCAATGAGCCAACCAAAGTATTTGCTCGAAAACGATGAAATGGTATATACCTCCTAACGAGTTAGGTTCTAGTACACATTTTCTGATTCTATGCTATTAACACTTTGGCCGATGTTTACCTTTAATAAATCGAAAAAGTTGGCATTGATGGATTAGTAACAGAGATATAGTTTCAGTGCTAACCTCTTCTGTACAAACTTTGAAAAAACATACTTTCGAAGCATTAGAATAATGTGTTCACTGGGACACAACAACGGTAATAGTAGGTCGGTGGAAAGTGGAGAAGGACACCAAAGACGTATCTTTGTATGAATTGATCCAGTTGATGTCATCACTGAATGACACAAGAAGAGCTATACTTCTTGCGCTGGCTCATATTTATCCTAGAAGCGTGAGTGGTGTTCAATTGAGTCGTCTCATTGGCTACAGTGGAAAGTCAAGAAGTCTGTACAGAGGTGTCATATCGCATCTGCAAGAGAATGAAATGATTCAGATCGATCAGCTCACACCGAAGCTTTTCGCAATCCGAATAAATAATGAGCATCCGTTGCTCACCATTCTTGTCGATCTCTGTAAGAAACATGGGAAATATTCACGTAAAATGTACTTGAACGCGCTGGAGGAAGAGTGAAAGTGGAGAATGAACTCCTACTTGAAGCAAAGGCACTCTATTTAGATAGGATTAGGATTGCCCTCTCGGCCTTCATTATTATCTTCTCAATAACTTTCTTTGTTTACTACACAAATGGGATTGCAGGTCTTGGAACGACCCCTCCAAGCACTGGTTGGACTCAAGGTCTTCAGGTCATCGCAGCTTTCAACAATGTTGGACTCATACTTGCAGTAGCGCTGATGGTTGTAGCTTTCCGCTTCTGGTCATGGGCATTCTTACCTGGACCTGCTTCACTATTTACGACTTCAATTATTCGAGGAATTCTTGGCCCACAAGTCACGATTAAGCAGACTATTGGCAAGCACTTCAAAGTTGCACTCGAAAATGGATTATCATTTAGCATTAATTGCTATGTTAAGGAAAAAGGGACTGATGATTGGTTCTCCTATCGTCTTGTGTCTTCTGAACTGGAGAATGGTGACCTCAGAAACGTTGCACTTCGACATGGTTTCTCACTCAAGGGCAGTAGATTTGTGGCAAACGTAAGTTATGATGAGTTACATCATAGAACATTCCTTCTTGCGAAGGCTATGATGATTGCTAGTGGATCTGTCTAATTCTGAGGGTGTCTTAGAGCTCTAGGAGTCTTATGTTTCTTCTTTCTAGCATAATTATCTATATCAGTCATCCATCGGGTAAGCATCATAGGGTGTGCTCTATATCTAGCAGGAATGGTGGTTCCAAGGGGCGACACCTTGGCTCTCTTTGTTTTCCGAGTACGAGCCATCTAAAGTCATATCTACTATCGTCTGAACTCACATCAACTTTGCGTATGAGCACACTACAATCAGGATATCTATTTCTGCATCCGTCGAATGTTTAGTTTGAAAAAACAATGGCAATGCGGATCAAACG
>CAZPWM010000069.1:0-16923 GCA_964590575.1 uncultured archaeon | reverse complement strand
CCACTCCTTGTATAGAGTGCTTGTTCTAAAAGAATACGACATAAAAAGGAAGCAATAGCTGGGTCTTCATTAAAATCACCTATGAACTGAAGACACGTATAATCGATATCATGGATATGCGGTTCATTATGATTCGAGGATGACTACTCCTTTTTCCATCAGTATATCTTTCACGTCTTCTATGATTCGATTAATCAATTCAATCCCAATGCCTCGACCATCTAAGGCGTTTTCAACTTCCCCCTCTATCACATCAGCACCAATCCCTCCTGCCATCTCTGTCCAGTTTTGATAGACATGTATCCATTGAGTCACCTGAATTGAAACATACTCTCCCTCGTCAGTGACAAAGATTGCCTCTACTACTTTCCCTCCAGCATTGTCAGTTGCGATATCAACCGATTCCAGCTGAAGTTTTGTAGTGGGCCTCTCTTCTATCAGTGATAGATGGTTTCTAATCTCCTCTTCAACAAGCTGCTTCATTAGAGTGTTATCAGAGAACCCCGCTTGATCAAGTACTACCTCCATACCCTCTTTTAAGAGCTGATACAGATGGTTTCTCTCGATCATCTCAACTCTCGGTCTGAATACCGTGTGAACTTTCTTTTGGGGTGTGAGCTCGGATACAAGTCTGAACTCAACTCTTTCCTCGAAAATCGATATTTCAGGACTCCATCCCTCAAGAAGGTATAAACCGGGATATGCAGCTCTCTCTCTTCTCCACCGCATTAGATATATCGACTCTCTGAACTCCTTTGGCAAGTTTTTAGACTCTGGAATCAGAATATCATGCACTACCCACTGGTCATCCTGAGTACGATATGAGATTGCACCGGTTTCAAGAAATGTGGCGAGTATTGGACCAGTGAACTTGATTTCTTCTAGTTCCTTGATTTCTTTCGGGGCTTGGTCATCAGGATGGAACGATATGCTCCAACAGGAGCCATGTCTGAATATTGACTCATTGAATAGTGACTCTGGTTGTCCCGGGGGACCATCCGTATCTTCTAGATATTCAACAATCTTCTCAGTAGCATCGGATTGCTTAGTTATTGCTCCAAGATTTCGATTTCTAAGTGGGCAAACATGGTAATCATGACTGATTTTGACTTTTAGAGAAGTGCTCTTCTCAATCTCATGGAATGATTCAGCTGTAGGAGGAAATAGTATCGATTTAGTTTTAAAAGGGTCCTGCCTAACAACAAAAGGCCGTAGGATTTTTGTTTCCTCATCGAATTCGATGTCAGAAAACCTGTTCCATACATAGTGATTCCCATCAATCACTACTGGCTCACATGAAAAATCGGGTCGTCGAAGAAGTTCAAGCACATCCACAGCGTCTGAAATCATCAAATGCGCTATCTCATCTTCACTGTCCAAGTCCATTATTGAGAGTCTAAACATTCGGGTATCACTTTCAAGATGAACACAACACTTGACATGAACTACATCACGATATACTGTTGAAATAAGACCCAGTCCAACTCTGATCGAATCTTCAAGATTACCAGGTGGTTCCCTGACAGTAGCTCTCGCCACTTGAATAAGAGTTGGGTCTTCTCTCAAAATCATCGACATGAGAAGTGTGACTGCTTCATGCTTTCGTGTGTAGTAGTCAACTCTCCCTATTGGTTGCCAAGTCTGAGTCTTATCATCATGGACCCAAAGACCTCGAATCCCTCGTTGAGTTGCAATCATGATATCTATGCCTCTTTCTGGTTCAACCCTCTCCGACAACTCTCTGAGCAGGATTAGGTCGCTAGCTCCCCAGAAAGGTCTATCCTTGCAGAAACTCCTCAGAACTTCATATGTTGATCCACTAATCTCGTGTGGAAGTTTGAGATAAATCACATTCATCTCAAGGCTATTGGGTCTTGTTTGGAATGCGAGAAGGATGTGTTGCGGACTCTCATTATCGTGCTCCTCTACAAGACACACCCGACCAAAGAGAACTTCAGATACTTGCTCTTCTCCAAAGACTTGCTTCAAACTCTCGTATCTCGTTTTCATGCGATCAATGAGTTTCGATCTATGAAGAATTGACACTCCTGTGTTATGATATGAGTGATACCTCGCAACAAACCCAATCCCCATCAACTGAAAGGGTAGAAGATAATGCCAAAGGGTCTCCAACGAGTTTGTTGGCACATCTAATGTTCGGGACTCATATAGCGATGTAAGGAGAAGAAGAAATAGATGATTGCCAAATATCAACAACAAGTCTGGGTCCTTATCAAGAAGCTTCTTCAGTTCTGTCTTTTGGTCCTCTAATAGACCCTCTGGAATCCAAGACCTTTGTTTCTTTAAAGCGACCCACAATCTATTGCTAAAGTCGTGAGTTTCAAGAAACACTCGGATCTCACGCAGAACATTGAACGTGTCGTTCTCCGAATACTCGTCAATCACTTTTCTCTCAGTAAGGCTGGCAAGTGAGTCGAGAAACTCTTTCCACTCTTTGTTCTCGCCATAGCGCTTAGTGATGATCTTGGATGTCCGCCTGATCCCACTAAGTTCCTTTCTCACTATGGCTAACCTATCAAGGCCTTGGAAATGTAATAGACCGATATGCGGCGGTCGCGTGGTCTGTTTTGGAGATCTTTCAAATAGGCGAGTCGTTCTGTATTCTCGTGCGTGATTCACCTTCGCTAACGGGTCAAGTTTCTTGATACGGTCATCAGCATCAACAGAGGTCAAATACTGATATGGTCTGAAGACGATCCTCGAAAGAAGGGATGGTGCATTAGAGATTGTTGTCGGGAGTTTTCTCTGCTGAATAGTGATATTTCTCTCCTCCCGTTCATATGTCTGATAGAACCTTCTAAGATGTGGGACTAGCTCCAATATCTCGTTTTGATCAGACTCACTGTAGTGTGTTCGATATCCCTGCCTTATGGAAGCATAGTTGCCTCTCAAGTAGAACTCCTGTCGACTGTCGATATTTTCTTCACGATTACTATCAGGTCTGAATCTCTCTCCCCACTTGTATAGAGGTGGAATCAACACAGAATCAATCTGGATGCTATTTATACTCTCAATCGCTAGCCATCTGATGTCATCCTCTACAGGAACATAGGACCCGTATCTCCTTGGAGCCATAGGAAGATTGTAGACAACCTCATCGACGAAACGAACCCATGGACTGTTTGGATAGAATGGTGCCACGCATCGGGTGTCATACTTTTGACTCGTCTTACTCACTGGTACAGGACTGTCAAACCATAATAGCGTTGAATGAGAAGGCAGTCCTTCGAGAATCCAAGACAAAAACTCATCAAGCAGAGGCAACCTCTGTCTTTGAATAGTCGCTCTAATTCTATCCATACCTGTAACAACGATAAAGGGCTTACTCTTGTTTTTGAGATTTTCATCTATCTCTTCAATCATTGCATTAAGGGCACGCATCCCATTGGCATAAGATGAGAAGGACTCTGACACATCAGCAAAGGTTATTCTTTCTCTCAGAAATCTCTGGACACTCTTTGACTGAAGCCCAGCGCGAAAACTTTGTTTCCTTAATGTCCGATTCTTCAATTCGCCAGATAAATCAAACCACACAACATCTCTATGTTTCCCTTTCACTCGTTCATGAATGAAACTTAGTCCATGCCATCTGGCTGCAATCCCTGCTGCAGATGCGGAGGGAGACCCTTTCCCTGATACTGTGAGATACAGAATAAACTCTCTGTCATCATCCCGTTGTCTTGAATATAGAACGGGATTGAACTCTTGAACTCTCTCAACTAGAGTGGCATCTCTGGTATTGCAGCCGCTGTATAATACAAGCCCCATTCTTGGACTGCTCCCCTCAAAAATGGGAAAGAAGAACTGTCTTTCTGAATCACCATCATTCTGATATTTGTGATAAGCCTCAAGAATGAAATCTCTAATGCACGTCCTGAGAGTTTCCCAGTTCTCTTTCAGGTCAACGATGAGCACTCCTTTCATTAGTCTATCAGGAGGGTTGGAATCGCTCCGTGCGAATCTATTGTATGCAGAAAGCACCTCTTTCTCGTACGCCTTCAGTTGGTCCTTCCCATAGTCATCCGGTGTTGAGTTGATAACCTCCTCCCACTCAGAATCGTCTGATTTTCTTCTCTCTATGACTGGCTCTATGACTCGACAGCTCTTGTCCTTAGACCTCGTCGTTGTCGCGTACAAATCAAGCTGATAGAAACACTTGGTCTTGACTTCGATGAGAATGAACGGTTCCCATATGGTGTCTTCTTTCGACTCATCAGCCTTCTCTAGGTTCTTTTTCCGAAAGACGAGGATGTCGACCCGCCCTCTTCCGTTGGCTATAGTCACTTCGCAAGTGAACAGGAAGGGGGTTTCTTCAGTGACCATCTGGTCCCCGTGCCTGATTGGAGCAAAAAGTGAGAAGGGTCTGACTGAGAATTCAGAATTAGCAATGAAGTCATGGAAGGCTGAACCCATCATCCTACTGTCTTCCAGCAGTTTCTGTAACACATTCTCCGCATCAGTCCGAGTGAGTATCCTCTCATCAATCAGTGATTGGATCTTTTCCACATGCGGTTTCCACTCTGGATGCAGGTTCACATCACACTTGGATATGATATCAGAGAAGAAGGTGTCTAACTCATCCTCACTTTTATCCTTTGGATCTAAAACATCCGCCTCCCTTGACTCATCATCCTCTACCAAGGATGATTGAAAGAATTCGTCAGGAATTGAAACATCCAAAGCATCAGGCATTTTTGATGTTTCAACTTGCCTATATCCTGAAACCTCTCCAGTGATTGATGGTGGTCTACCATTCATACCCCCGTAGAGTGCCTGAATCTCTCTGACAATCTCCCTGAGCTCTTGTGCACCTCCATGAATGAACCCCTTCTTTCCCCTCTTTCCCTCAGTGTATACATACTCGAGGTATGGCATGAGGCGATTAATGAGTCTGTCAAGGTATCGCTTTGCCTCTCTCATTGGAACAGAGTATCTCATACACTGTCTTGCGAGTTCGATACCGTAGCCCCTGATCATATCCATGAAGTCGAGCTCAGGAGCAGTGTGGGTCGGCACATACTCTGGCACGCGAGTGTTTCCTGGGTAGACTCGTTTCTTACTGCCATCGCTGGCTTCCATCAACATGGGTTCTGGAAAGGAGAACTCCACTGCACCAATGTTTCTAATCTTTGCTCCATAGTAATCTGCAAGGATATTGATGTATTTTCGATCCTCGTTCCTTCTCCTCCGCTTCTCTTCCACATTGCCATAACGGACCGATGCATTCAGGACAATCTTGTTGTGGCTGCGTCGGACGTTGTTTTCGATTCGTTGCAGGTATTTTGCATCGGGTCTTCTCTCCCTCACAGACTGTCGGTACTCTGAGAGACCTTCCTTCAGGATATGTCTGATTCCCTTTCGCCCCTTCCCACCCCAGTAGAGGTGTCTTGTGGTCTTTGTCACTCTTGTTCTCGCTAGATATGCCACTGCTGTGAGGCCTAACTGGAGGGCTTTGGTGAGAACCCTCCCTGGGTTTTTTGGGAATTCAGCGTTTTTCATTAAAACAAACATTGAATTATTATCTTATATATATTGATTTTATTGAGTAATGTCTATTTTGTTTATCTTATTGAGTCTCATCTATTTGCTGAAATATGCCATTTTTAACCTTTTATTTTTCATAATCTTGGTAAATTTATATACTAAATGAGAATATAATATCCTGTCAGAAATTGAGAGTGGTGACTGATGACAAAAGAAACAATCCGGCGTCATCACCGGAAGCAGACTCAGTCTATGGCTGAAGAGCAACAGACAATTGATGACAAATTTATATACTCATCATCAGGAACACCGAAGACTGGTCTGAAGTACCTCGTCGAGTCATTCTCTCTCAATTCTTCTGACAGAGTCATCTCTCGAAAAGGAAAGAACCGACGACCAGACCCCTCCTTCTCAAAGAAGAGCAAAAGTAGTGCCCAACAGATTCTCTCAATCGCTGGAAGTACAGGAAGGAAGGTACGGGAAACCGACCTTAGTATCCTTGAGTCAACCTTCAAACAGTATGTTTCTACTGTCAACCTTGTTCTTGAGAAGGTCTACAAGAATACAGAGTATGCAGAACAACTTGGGAAGAAGCTCTCGGAATATCGAGGTCGTGCATACAACCTTCTGAGGAGTGAGCCAGACATCTGTTATCAGAACAACCAAGACTTCAAGGAGTTGACCTATGGTCGACTCCACAGAAACGCCCTGGAACAAGCTGGGAGGATCATCCTCACAGACTGGACTAGAAGACAACTTGTCAAGGCTGCAATCGCCTATCTGAGTGAATCAACCAACAATGTGCTATCTCTTCTAGATAAGAAGAGAATCCCGAACTTCCTACTGAGAAAGGTGAGGGACCGGTGCGAAGCTGTGAGGAACAATGGTGCGGGATACCACTATGCTCTCGGAGTTCTTCGGCAGATTCGATTTGCTCTCGATTGTCACATTCTCGACCATCATGGCATCAAAACTCACCAGCGAAGACATCAGCGGACCAAGATAATCTCTCTATTGAAGGAGAACTCCTCTGAGATGCAGAGTGTTGAAAAGCTCGTTATGAGTCAGGTTCAAAGCTGGAAAAAGAACGGGTATCCGTCCACGGTACCAATACTCAGGAACTACAGCTTGGACTTCTCTGCATCAACTGAGAATACAGTGAGTCAAGGTTACTGGTTCACTGTTGATGAGAAGAAGGAAAACGAGATTCTCCTCCATCTCAAGATCCCACCTGGAATTGATGGAGTGGATAACGAGCAATCTCCATATGGTTCAAGGACACTAACGTTTCGGTTCTTGAACTGGCTTCCAAGAGCAAGTTTTACAGATAAGAAAAAAGCTGATGATGCAATGAACTTTAGCGCCAGTCAAAGAGTAGAACAACTAAGATTCAGAGCAGCAAAGTTCGAAGACATGTATAATCAGCTGATGAACACGATTGAGTTTCAACACTCTGCATATCAGTTGTCAAAGATGAAGGGAAGAAGCGAATCAGACACAGAAGAAATAACCCTCTTACAGCAAAGGGTGAGTCAACTGAGGAATGCCCGCAGGAGTGCTCCGCCACGACTCCTTCTCAGGGGTAATAGAGTCACTCTCCAGATTCCTTTTCTCTCTCCTAATGGTGAGGTTAGCTCATTAATCATGGGGAAGCGAGAGTATGACAATCATGCTGGAGCTGATAGGGGTATACGAGCTCCTGTGGCACTGTCTGTTGAGAAAGATGCTTCCTTTGTTGATATGCTCATCACAGTAGGAAATCTGGTTGAGAAGAGAGAACGAATCAGGAAGCATGCTTCAAGACTAACCTCTGAACTGGACAGAAAGAAGAATAACTGGGACAAGAAACGGTCAGGACAGTCACACCCAGCACCTGTTCTCAAGAGAGATAGACATGTTGGTGCACTGTGGAGTAAGTTTCGTCGTCTTGATCGAGAGATTGCCCGACAGATTGCTTCAAGGACTGTCTGGTTTTGTGAAGAACATAGAGTAAAGAAGTTGTTCTTCGAAGACCTTCGGAGCTTTCAAGCTCGTGGAGGTATGGACAATCTCTCTTGGTTTCTAGGAGTGAACCTCTGGGGAAAAATCATCGAAACAGTGAGATACATGAGAGAGTCCCTTGGCCACTGTAGATACAGTGTGTGGACTGTGAACCCAAGATACACCAGTCAGACCTGCCATCAGTGCGGTGAACGAGGGATTCGAGTTGTGGATGTAGCCTCTCAATCCGAGAAAAAAGGAGGAGAGTTCTTCTACTGCTCAAAATGTGATGAACATTTCCACGCTGACATCAATGCAGCACGTAATATAATTCATGTTCAACAATCCAGTGTCGTTCCTGGACGGACTAGTTGAAGTCTATCTGAAAATGAACGACCAGTGGCTTAGCCAGATTGAAGAGGAGCTGCAAAAAGAGTCAATGGCGGGCCGGGCGGGATTCGAACCCGCGACCAACAAGTTAAGAGCCTGTCGCTCTACCTGACTGAGCCACCGGCCCGTGTTTTCGCATCTGCTCCATTTCATGTTATAGAGGTTTCGGAATATTCCAAGAATGTAATTCGAACTCAATTCCACCACACATCAAATTCAACGTTATCCTTAGTTAGGTTTCTTACAGCTTTAGCAACAAGCAATGGTCTGTTAACCATCAATCGTTTCAGAACGGCTCTCTTCTTGAAATCGTTAGGTGGAGCGAAGATACCTAACCTAATAGTATCATCAATTGTTAGTGTTCGTGCAACCTGTGGTCAAGAATCAAGGAATATTGATTGCAAAAGGAAACCACATCGATTGCAGGCTGGAAAGGTGGGCAGAAATCCATAGATGAGATACTTCGAATAGAGTATCTCCTTCACTACATCATTGAACATCATAGAACAAGTTCGGCAACTAAGTCAGAAATTACTACTGACCTCTTTCGTATATTAAGGATAACACTGGAGAGCGGCATTTTACCCGCTTTGCTAACCAATAATCGACCTCTACTTCTTCAACACATCAATAGACTCTCAGACGTGGGTGAGAGGAGCACAAGACGTCAACTCAGACTACTCGAAGATTTTGGTGTAATTGATAGAATCAAACATGCCGGGCAAAAGGGAATCAACCTCAGGACATCATGGAGAGTTATGCTGAAACACATTGTTTCAGATCATCAATTCCAGATAGCAATTCCAATCAACTTACTACAGAGAACATTTCGACTTGTACAGGATAGTGTTCTTTATGACTGGCTGGCTTCTGAGCATACGACAAGAGAGTCATGGGCAACTATTGAAAGACTGAAACAAAATCATCCCGAGTGAGATAATGACTTATCTCGGAAAATTCGAGCTGTGGAAGTTTTAAGGAAAGCCTAGGTCTTTGGCAGTTAGAGGAATTTCAATGAGTAATAGGAAATTGGTCCGTAGAGATTATACCGTCTGGGCATTCATTTTGACCATGGTATTCATTATCCTATGGGGGTCGAACCCATTGCTAATTTATGAAATTGATTTCAGACCATTGTTCCTCATTATTGTTGGTATGTGGGATTTGTCTGTAATAATATTTGAGGGAATGAATTGGCGCATACAGAAAAAACTGTTAGAATCGATATTCTCTCCTCCAGAAGACAAAACTCTCGAAATGATATCTTCACGAAAACCCACCTATGTTCTAATTGATTCGATAGATAGGGAACTTCTGGATTGCTTAGATGATGTATGTGGAAACTTGGTCAAACTTAATGAAATTGTTCTAGAAGAAAATATTCTTCCATCACGTTTGGAATTAGGAAATAGACTAAGGAAATTGACGGTCTTAGGCTTAATCAAGAAAAATGAGTTCAAAGAGATGTATTTGACTTCAAGAGGAAGAGATGCGTTAAACGCACCCGCGCCTCTCTTTGCATCGAATATTTCCGCACACCTTTGGAGTAAGGTTCAAGATTACAAAATCGCTCTCTGGCAAAGTAACTGGTCAGAATCCATAAGATGTGCATCCCTGCTGCTTGAAGAAGTGCTTAAAGATCAAGTTAGGCCTATAACAATCCTCGATGAAACCAAATGGAATGAAATTCGAGAAGCTAATTATCAAGGGAAAAACCTAGATGACTTCACACTTGGACAGTTGGTCGGTGCCTCACGTCAGTTGAGAGTTTTGAAAGAGGGAACATTGGAATCTTGGTTAGCTAGTGAGCTAAACAAGGTGAGAAAAAACACCTCTCACTTGAAGGATAACCAGCCAATTTCTATTACTGCAACTGTTGCAGCAAATGTGGACCTCCTTTTGGATATCTTTCTTCAACTAGTTTACAGCACGACCTGAGAATAATCCAAATCCCTCACTTCACCACAGATGAATGATTGACCTTGTTCTCTCCTTTCTTTGGGACTGTAAAAGCATCAACAAGCTACATGACAATTATCTTCTCTCTTGTCAAATCACTTTCATCAAGACCGAATGAAGTCAGTTGTATAACTTGACATCCGGTAAGTCCATAATCCTTCATTGCAACTAGTACTTCTTTAAATTCTGCTTTTTTCATCGATTCATTACCAATATCAAAGAAACTAACCAAAAAAAGCAGAATCGAGGAATACTGTTTCGTGGTCTTGTACTGGTCTCCCCTGCAAAGCATCGTGAACTACCTTCTCTGTGAGTACTGAAAACAGTTTAGCATCAAATTCAACCATAACAGCAGTGAATAATCAAATCATATATGGCTTCTCAATTAGTCGCCCAAAAATCCGCCCTGGCCCGCCATTTAATTTTCATTAATTTTTAGATTACAATCCGAGCAGAGTGTATATAGGATTTCGAGCTTATGATGTCAATTGAACATTAGTATAGTGATTAAAATGTCAAGCGACTCACCCGACATAACGGTATACCTAACCATTGAACTACCTTTCTGGATTTCAATTGAATCAGGAACATACTCCCTAGACTCTAATCGGGAATTCTCGTTTAGAAATGATTTCTGGTTAGTCATAACAGGTAACTTAATTGACGGACCAATTGATAGACCGTTTGAATTTATTGTCAATGAAACACAGGTAGATGATCAGGAATATTTAGATCGCATAACAGGAAATTCTAGAAAATACTACCACAAGTTCCTAAATAGAATTACTGGAAAATCAAAAATCTATCATCATAAGAGGAAGATGAAAACAACAATTACACGAGGAATAACAATCAGTCAAGCTAAGATATCTGCAAAGGCAGGTACAGAAGAATGGCAAAGACAACTGGATAAAATTGTGTTCCATCATGTTTCCAAGGATAGATGCAATCAGCTTCTCAATGATATCAATTCATTTCTTGACCAATATTGTACTCTCATCAGTCCATCCAATCCAACCAGAGAAGTACGCAGTGTAAGCTTCTATGAAACAAAGTTAAGATTGCTTGTTGCTTTGGTTTCAGGCGGGATACATTATCTATATCCCACTCAGATAACACCTGACGAGAGGATGGCTGATTTTCCATATCCTCGTTTAAGAGTCAAGAAAATTGGCGAGTCACAAGTTTTCAATGATTTACTTCAAACTAGTGGAGAACCCGATTTTCACCAACTTCAATGGGCAAGGGCATTAAATCAGAATAGAGAGAAACGATATCAAGAAGCTCTTGTAAACGCAGCAATAACCCTTGAAGCAATATCTCACATCTATCTAGAGTATGTGGGACAAAAAAGGAAGAGTGGGTTTGCTCCATGGTTAAGGTCTCTTAAACTTCCCAATTTGGCTGAGGAATGTGAAGAAGTTGCCTGTCTATGGCTACTTAGAAATGATATTGTACATAAGCAGAAGAAAATTACAGAAAACGAAGTTGAAATCATTAAAAATGGTATTAAGGCTCTTACCAAACTTAGAGAGTTCTTTCTTGAAAAAGCAGCTCCGAAATTACTGGAAAATGAGAGAAGATTCTCAGATTTTCTTATACCGATTCAACTAGGAACAGCTGTATCTACTCCAATTCAAGATCAGGTTCCAATACAAATGGAATGGCGTCGCGAAAAGGATCATTACAAAACCGTCTATGTATCTAAGAAAAGTCAAGATAAAATTGGATCAAACTAACTTGATGGTTCTATCACATACAGAATTGAAGATTTCAGAGATACAGAATCACTAAATTTCGTAATTATGAAATACGTTGCTTACATTGGGAAACTGTAGGAGCGATGATAGTGACGAATGCTCTTGAGAAAAAATTAGGTAAAATACGTAGATTTATCGATAGTTCAAAGGAAGAAATCCAATATACTGCTCTCTTTTCAAGCGAGAATGGGAAGAAACTTGGTAGACAAATAGGAGATGTAATGAATTTTGTAAATGCAATGAGCTTCATGACCTGGCCTATCAACCTCGTACAAAACGAATGGATTAGTATATGGAAGAAAGGTGAGATTCCAAAGCTGAAAAAACAATCCGAATCCACCGAGGGATTCGAAGAACTAGAATTGTTTCTGAAACTGATGAGTTCTATTTCAGATCAAAATCAAGAAGTAGACCTTTCCAAAGTTTTTGGGAGAAGAGAAATACGTAGACTGCTAGCATTACTAACACTTTCTAGCTCTGCATATCTTGATGCTTATCTAGATTCTCGAATATCTAGTTTGAAAGAATCTGAAACTATTTTACGATTAATAGGGAAATACATCACTGATAACGAAATAGTGAACGGAAGAGATAGAACAAAGGTTACAGAAATCAGTCATGTTTGGCGTTTGGGCTCAAATCAACTTATTCAAACATTGTATGATGCATTGAATATAGAAGAAATTTGTCAAAATCAATTTATGAAATCTGAAATTCAGAGATACAGAAAATTCCTTACCTACTTAGTTCGACTAAGAGGAAAGATTGCCCATGGTAATCCTGAACCTTCACTTAGAAAATTCGATCATGAGTTATTTTCAGAGATTAAGGATTTGTTAGAGAAATCAATCAGTATGCTATGGCAAGAGGAGAATATTCCTCCAGAACTAGTGAATATGATTGGAATTATTCGCAACTGGTTCAAGAAGCACCTGTCAACAATGGCAGTGATTTTTTCAATACCGCTTCTCATTGTTCTACCAATAAGTATACTCGATGCAGTATCTGAATTGTATTTAGTTGATTATTTTTAATAGCTCGAAATCTTGAAAAGAATTCCTTTTGTGATAGAATTGAAGAGTGCCTAAAATATCTTTTAAGTGAAACATCGGAAGTTTGATTACGACATCCAGTTTCAATCGATATAACCATGCCAGATGATAGAATAGACGAAGCCCTAAGCCTCATCGAGGAAACATTAAAGGAAATTTACACTGAAGGGGCTTCAGTATCAAGACTCCTTCTACGATGTTCCAACATTTCAAAATTGATAGGCTCAAAAGATGCAGAAGAATGGATTAATTTTGAATTAAATGGCTACCCAAATCCCTCTATTATAGGGCAAAAATCAACAAACCACTTCATCCCCAAATATAGATGTTATGACCTTAATGATTGGAAGCCAATAGGCCTTGGTCCTCTTGATATGATTGAAAAACATTCTTCTTTAGACACAATCGAACAACGTTCCATTTTCTGGAGAGCGTTATTTAGATTTATACCATACGAGGTTCCGTTCTATGTTACGTTTCCTATTGGATATATTGAGGATTTGAAAGAAAATCCTTCCCTTTTCCGAATTATACAGAATCCAGAACAACAAGATGACCAAATTAGAGTAACTTCCGTTATTGATAGAAATCGGTTACGTTCAATCTTGCACATAGTACGTGCTAGGATTAATGATTATCTAATTACTCAGCAAATTGCCCTTAAATTCCATCCAATTCTTCAACATATCTTTGACGAAACAAAAGATTTGGTTTCAAATAGGTTAGCCCGCATTGATCCGAGATTATTTGATGAAATCACAAAAATGGTTCTTAGGCAGCAAGAAACAAATAACGAACTAGAATGGCGTGCTACTGCAGATGCCTGTCGAAACACACTCCAAAGATTTACCGAGATATTACTAATACAAGATATGTTACCTGACGAGCAAGTGCGACCTAGGGAGGATGATACAGTTGGAAAAGTAGCTCTGGTAATAGCATGGATTAAATCAAGAATTGGAATAGGTCATGGTGATGAAGAAATTCATGGAATAAAGGCAGGCCACGATTATCTAATCGAGTATTTCAAATCGCTGAAAGCAAGAACTGAAAAAACAAAACACAAACCGATGGGTATAATTACCAAGGATGAAGTTGATAGGATTGTAATATACCTGATTTTGTTTATTGCAGACTTGATTCGATTACTTGATAGAGCTGATTATCCTTGGCCCGAATTTAAATGAAAAATTGGTGGATTTTAACTCCAGATAGTTAGCAACAAATTATCTCTAGATTGTCATTAATCTTTGGTTGCAATTTATATTGTTTCAATACATAACTCAAACGAGTTACTATGACCAAGGAAGTTCGAGAAGAATCGAGTATTAAGAGTAATATTACATTAATCATGGCAATTCTTTCTGGCATTGGATCATTCGGTTCTCTACTACTTAATTGGTCTGGAATTTCAGGTATCAGTGAAACTACTTTTCTCTGGTTTCAAGGATTTGCTGCACTCACTCTTTTTCTGGCGGTTATATTCATTGGATTGGAGTGGGATTTGAGAAGGAACAAATGGTATGGAATCGAGGATAGGTATATGCAAGTAGACTTTGCCACTTCTGGCACAAATCCTCAGTACACTCCTGATGTACTCTATAGAATGCGCATTGAATCACTCCGGAAACGAAAGAGACTTGCTCTGTCGGAAGGAAAAATAGATTTAGCAAATCAGTATCAATCTGATATGGATGAAGCTAAGGAACATCTCAAAATAGCAGATGAAATCTGACAATCTTCTAGAAGTAGATCACGCAGGACATCTTGTATTTCTATTAGGGAACAAAGATTTCAAATCCCCCCTGGCCCGCCATCTTGATTTTACGGATTTCTGAAGATGTATACTCCCCAGCTGATAGTATCTCTACCCCATTTTAGGTAGATATCTTTTGCAGTCTTTGTTTTCTCGAGAAGCTCCTGATTATCGAGATCATCCGTATGCGACTGAATATAATTGTCAACAGCCCACCACTGAAGAGTTTCATAGTGATCCCAATCATCTTTGTTAGACACAAGTGTATAGAGGCATGTGAGTCCCATTTCTTCACCTTGATACACATTATCTTCATGCGGTCGAAAAGAATTACGAGTCATTTTGGTCACCTCAAGATATTCAGTATCAGGCTCCTTCAACCAAAAAGGTTCACCAACAATCACAAGACCTCCAGATTTTGTCATCTGCTTGAGTGCTTTCAATGTTCCAGCATGATCTTCAAAGACCCAGCTTGCTCCCAAACACATTGCAACATCAAATAGTTCTCCAGATTCAGGTCGATACTTTGCACCATCCAAATCAATGAAGGTTAAATCGGATTCAGGAACTCTCTCGAGATGTTTTTTCTTACAATCATTGATACAAAATGGAGATAGATCAACTCCCACCCCTGAAATTTCATAATTCTCTGCTAGTCTGACTAAGACTTCTCCCTTTCCACATGCGATATCAAGAATTCGAGCATCTTTTGGTAGGTTGAGAAGTTGACAAAATCGTTCGAATTTCTCTTCACGCATTGGATTACAGAGTACATGATGCTTGTGTGTAATGTCATAGTACTTCCATTTGTCCATTCACATCAATTCCTTACCTGTTGACTTGAAGATACTCTTGGAAATAAATATTCGAGGGTTCAAGTCCCCCTGGCCCACCATCTTACTAAAGCTTGCTTCAATCCTATTGTCTATTATATCACAACAATGTAGACCATCTGGTTAATCAACATGGAAGGGGTACTCAGAACAGATACGGGACAAATCCGCTTTTTATGGAAACTTGCAATTACTCTCATACTGATCATTGTGCTAATTGTCATTAGTAGATTCAGTTTGATACTTGTAGTCCAGCAGGTCTTCATCTTGCAGGGGGTGTCATCTTCTGTTGCTTTTCAGAATGCGCAAATCTTTGTAGCTGAATCATCAGAGGGTCAGGCGATTGCGAGTTCATTGGATATTCTCTTAATGCTCATACTTGTTGCCGCCTTAATTACACGCATTGAGAAAAATGAGTTTCACTTGTCTGACATTGGTTTGAATCTATGGCGCAATACCCTTCTATTCGTGATATTTGGATTGGCTATTGGGTGGAGCCTCTTTTTTGGATCTATTATATTTGGAATATTTCTCGACACACAAGCGCTCCCAATTTTTCCCAATTTCAGTCAATGGCCAGTCTTGAGTGCATTAGTCAGCTCTATGACGTTCTATGTGTTGAATAGTTTCTGGCAAGAGATTGTGTTTCGAGGCTATTTGCAAACCCGGGCTGTTGAGGAATATGGTAGGCTATTTGGAATCATATCTGTTACATTGGTCTTTGTAATTTTTCATGGATTAGTTCAAACCCTGACACCCATAGGAATCATTTCAGGTTTCTTACTATTTTGTTTCATAGGACTACTATATGAAAAAACACGATCACTCTACCTTGTGGGTGTGACTCATGCTGTTCTAAATTTCCTTCCCATTCTATTTAACATATCATTGCAAGGACTAGAAAATATCATCACATATGGCATTGCACTTTTTCTACTGATTATATTGATACGCCAAACTGAGCAGTCAGTGTCACCTAGCATCCAATAAATACAGTAGCAGTTGTCTTTTCAAATTCCTTCTGGCTCGCCATTGTGCATATTGTTCCTACATATTGCTGTGAAATTAGACCTTATCTTTGATATTACTAAAGGAGTAACAATTGAGGTCTGTAACATGTCTGATGAGTTCAGTATCCGTGTCTTTTTCTCATCCTCAACAGTAGGTGGTTTCAAGGGAAGGAGGGGTATGGAAGCTGTCTGTTACTCGTGTGACAAGAGACTCGGAAAGACTAACGAAACAAGAGAAGTTGTACCCCCTGAGGCAATGTCTTTAGCATCCTCCGCTGAACTTGCAGCAAAAGAACTTGGAATTGACATCGAACTGATTGATACCACTCGGTTGTCTCTGGCTCAAAGAATAAATGAAAGATTGAATGGAAAACCCATTCCACGAGTATGTATAGGAAATGACTTCATCGCTGGATCTTCAACGAAAACTGAGATAATTGAACTCTATCATCGTGTGTGCAATACTCCAGGAGAATCCTACACTATTGGCTAGAGATTCAATTCCCGTCTGGCCCGCCATCTTCTTCTAGTTGTGCCTCATCTCGAAAAAAAGATAGGGGGTTAAGAAAGATACCCCCATTATTGAGCTGTTCTTTCGTAAATATTCCGAATTAATAATTTCAACTGGATTAGAATTTAATCCGCATTGCGCATCGTGGTGAAAGCATCAATGATACG
>CAZPWM010000068.1:0-16948 GCA_964590575.1 uncultured archaeon | reverse complement strand
GATGTTCTTCTGGTTCCAGAAGAGGATGATATTGAAGAACCAGTAGAAGATTCTGAGGAACAGGAACCATTGGAAGATGAATATGGTGAGGAGGAGTAGGTGGCTTATCTCTCCTCTCTTCACTCCTTCCAACAAATCCGAAGGCTTTTATCCACTTTATCTAAGAACTTTGCGTGGATGATTAATCCGCCAAAGATAGGAAAAATCCGGAGACACCAAGATGGCTAAATATGAATGCATGGTCTGTGGTTGGGTTTATGATGAAGACTTAGGCGATCCTGACAGCGGCATAGCTGCTGGCACTCTGTTCGCTGATTTGCCCGATGATTGGGTTTGTCCCATGTGTGGGGCGGCAAAAGAAGACTTCGAAGCAATCTAAAACTACTGACTGAAGCGGGGGCGCCACGCCCCTATTTCAGCAAGGCTCTTCCTCATTCTCTTTTTGTAACGAATAGTATTTACTAAGATAGACTGCATAATCCTTTTCTGAACGTTTTATCTTCTACAAAGACGGGTTCCCTGCAGAAGAGAGTGATTCATATGGTTATAAAGAGGGTCTTCATCGTACCGCATACTCATTGGGATAGAGAATGGTATCTCCCATTCCAGAGGTTCAGATACAATCTCGTCCAGCTTATTGACGAGCTTCTGAGGATATTGAAGGAGCAGGACTATGTATTCATGCTGGACGGGCAGACAGTGGTTCTCGAGGATTATATGGAAATACGCCCTGAGAAAACACAGGAGTTGATGCAACGAATTCGCGAGGGCAAGATAGCTGTAGGACCGTGGTATCTTCTACCTGATGAGTGGCTAGTTGGTGGAGAGAGCCTTATCCGGAATCTTGAGCATAGTCAAGACCTAGCAGCAGAGTTCAAGATACCTCTCATGGATATTGCCTACCTTCCCGATCAGTTCGGACACACGAGCGGAATACCTCAACTGCTTGGTGACCTGACGAATCTCAAAACTGCTGTACTATGGCGTGGGGTTCCTCCAAACATCACAGCTGTTCCGTTCATATGGAAGTCTCATGAGAGCTCTGATACATCTGTCAATGGAATCTATCTACCATTTGGCTATGGCAATGCAACCATGCTTCCCACGAACTTTGATGAATTCGTAAATGCGATCAACGAAAAGATAGCTGAATTAGAGCTATTCTCTCCATTGCCTGTCTATTTACTCATGAATGGTTCAGACCACCGTTTTCCGCAACCATTTGCCAAGGATTATGCAGAGAGAATGACAAAAGAAGGGCTTGATATTACTTTATCTTCCTTGAAGGACTATATCGAGAAACTGGAAAGTGCAATTACTGAGGCGGGATACAATCGTCAGGTTCACATTGGTGAGTTTAGATCATCTTCTAGAGCACCTCTTCTACAGGATACATACTCAGCTCGAATTTGGATCAAACAATGGAACCAGAAAATAGAGGACCTGCTGACACGGAGCGTAGAGCCAATCTGGACTTATTTATCAACCACTATGGGACTTCAGTATCCTAGTGGCTTCTTGAAGACATCGTGGAAATGGTTACTCCGCAATCAACCTCATGACTCAATATGCGGCTGTTCAGTGGACCAGACACATGAAGAGATGAAAACGCGCTACTCGTGGGCCAAGTCAATATGTGAAGGTGCTCTGAAAGATGCAGAAACAAGTATTCACAGGATTGCATCACCATCGGATGAATCAACTGTTGTTGTCTTTAGTGCGGGTGGTAGCACTAGGAGTCCAATCTACATCGAGTTCTCTGCTCCGGGAAATAAAACTGTAAGGGGACTCCGCACCGAGGGCAGTGAGATGTACGATGTTCAACTGCTCAAATCAAGAGAGGATATTTTCATGGATACGACCGTTGGTATGACTACTGCCAAGATGGGTATGAGACTCCTTCCTGGAAGAAAGCTGATGGACTTCTACATAAATGGTGTAGAGTACTTTGAGGGAGATGAACCTGGGCTACTGGAACTCAGATTCATAGCGGATAGACATCCTGTAGGGGAATTCGATATGGAGAGCCTCAAGCACGAGGCTAATGAAATCATTGGCAGCAAGAAATACAAAAAGATCCACCTTGTGGCTGCTCGCCCCACTCAGAGTGTGTATGCCGCAGTCATTCCATTAAGGCCCTGGGCATTCTCGAAACTCACTCCAATTGAAGAACCACCCGAACCTGTACCAGAAGAATTGATCGAGGTAAATGAGAATCGAATTGACAATCAGTTCTATTCAATATCATTTAACAAAGACGGAAGCCTGAGTTACACCAATAAGAATAGCGGGCTACAATATCAGAGGCTGCATGTGTTTGAGGACTATGGCGATCGGGGTGACGAGTACACTTTCGGAAGACTTGAACCAGAAAAAGCACGGGTGAAAGACGTTAAGCGAACTGTCATCAGTTCAGGACCCATCATGGCAGAGATTCGCCAGACGCTTACACTGGAACTATATGGTTCAGTAGACCCATCGAGAGAAAGGAGAATTGGAAAGACAGAGATTCCGGTTGTTTCTGTTTTCAGATTCTATCGAGATACTCCAAGGATTGAAGTGACAACCAAGCTTACAAACACAGCAAAGGACCATAGACTCAGAATATGTTTTGATCTGCCATTCAAATCAGATACGACTTTGACTTCGACCCATTTCGGTTGTGTGAAACGTTCAGCGATGCCTGAAGCAATACCAGATGCTAACGAACTAGAGAGAACGAGAACAGACTATCCCGAAAAACCATCAGGTATCCAACCTCAAAAGGGATTCATACGGATCGAGGATGGCAGTGGTACAGATGCAATCACCGTCCTAAATAGAGGACTGCCTGAGGTTGAGCTTGTTGATGGTCATCGTATAGCAGTGACTCTTCTTCGTTGTGTCGGGTGGCTCTCGCGTTCAGACTTCCCTGAGAGACCTATGCATGCAGGGCCAGGAGAAGAAACACCAGGTGCTCAAGAGATGAACAATGGATACGAGTTTTACTATGGATTTATTGTACACTCGCGGCAAGATTCATTGGCTGTTAGCGCAGAACATGCAGATGTATTGCACAACCAACCAGCAGTATTCGCACTAGACCATGCTGAACCCTTGCACAGTATCTTCGACCCCATTATACAACTCAATAACCCGGACGTGAGGATCTCTTCGATGAGAATGCATGGCAACTCCATTCTGGTGACACTCTATAATCTTGAAAACAAAAAAGTCAAAGCAAAAGTAATACTTGCAGAGCATATCAAAACAGCCTCAGAGGTAAAGGTGGATGGAACAGTCATCCACGAACTACATGTTTCGTCTCATACTCTGACACTCACTTTCGGAGCGAGAGAGATCAAGATGTGTAGCTTGTGTTGGAAAAAGCCCTAACACATCTTGTTATGCAAAGGCGTGAAATGCAGAGCAAGCTCATATTATGGAATGATTTCCTCTCTATCTGTTGAATATTCTGCATTTAATTCATTGAAATCAGGATCAATATCGACCTTGAAGAGCACCAACACAGACAGGAAGATGAACAATGCCGCGATCGGACCCCAGAGTAGGTATCCTTGTGAAACCAAGTCAGTTGTCCCTGGGACAATGATGGTCGATGGAAGGGCAAAGATAACACCCCAGAGGAAAGCTGAGAAAGCGTTCATACCATTCAGGGGGATAGATGGAAAGCTCGTGTAAAATCCTGCACGACCCTCTCCAGTCATTATTTCATCCTTGTGTGCAAAGTCAGCATAGACAATATACGGGAAGAGATAGTACCCTGCAACTCCTGCTCCTACGAATGCAAGAAGTGTGAATCCCGCTGTAGCTGTGCCAATCACAAGTGTGAATGGTAGCGAGATCACAGCTAGCATCATTGAGAGTTGGAGTGTGAATCGTTTACCTTTCTTCTTTATTGAAACTTGATAGATGAGGAAGAACACAAAGACAACTGAGAGTAGTTCCACTCCAAATATGATGAATTCAGTGACTCCGAAGGTCAGAAAATCATTGATGTAAGGGAATGCTGTTCGCACAACCATAGAGATTCCTACTGAGAGCAACCCCTGAGCGACAAGCCAACCGACAAAGTCTCGGTCTTTGAGAGCTCGTCGCAGGTCCTTTTTGATTGATGGTTGAGGGATGAACTTCCCTTCTTGGCTTAGATTCCGGAGGGAAGGAATGAATCCTAATAGTTGAATGAGGATGAATCCCAGAATCATATACAGTATCACAGGTGGGAGAGTCCAAGCAGCTTCGATGGCAAGAAGTGCTGCTCCAAAGGTCCCAACAACAAAGCCCATGAAGTTTGCGACATTTTGCCTGGAAGAAACTGCAGGACGTTCTTCAGGTTCAGTGAGTTCTGGCATCCATGATTGGAAGGGGGTCATTGTCATCCCATAGAATACCTTGAACAGACTCATAGTGATAGTGGCATAGAAGAATAGACCTATGACATTCCCCTGTGCAAGGAACAGATGTGGACTAAACACCATCATGAAAGTAATTGCCATTAAAGGAGCTCCGACCATGATGAAAGGTTTTCTTCGACCCCACCGCTTTGTTGGAGTTCTATCACTCAAATTCCCAAATGTAAGCTCAGATGCCATAATAGACAGATAGCTTAGGGCAATTGCAGTACCTGTGAAAATAGCAGGCAGAGACTGTATTGAGAAATAGAACAAAGCACCTGCCAAGTCTAGCGTATCAAGCATCATACTTGGACCCAGACGAGCCATGCCGAAGTAGATCTTCTGGACACGTGTGAGCAAACAATCTCCTCCTTCTATCGCAGTGAGAATTAGGGGTTGAAGGGACTATTAAGTATCTTTGTTCACGTCTTTTGGGGCAGATCGATTTCAAGGAATTCGAGACCACTCCCTTGAAAGTCCTCAAAGTGGTCTTATTGGAAGCTATTTTCTTCTTGGAATGGCTTGCATTCAAAGTATGTTTGATTTAAAGAAACGAGTAACCATTTGAAAGATGGGCGAGCGAAAATCCTGAACTATGAGAGGGGGGAAATGGAAGATTGGTTGCGTGTCATTAGTTTTAGCACTATCAAGATCCCAAACCCTTGTTTCGAAAAACTGAAAGCATCTATCGCTGGACAAGACCGTTGTTTTTCAGGTCCTTTACTCGCTCAGTGACTTCATCTCTCTCCTTAGATAATGAGTTACTTTCAACTATTAGTTGAAGCAAGGAGCTGGCGTACTCGGACTCAGGTACATGACCTCGACGCAATGCTTGTTCAAGGCGCACTCGTTTCGTCTTAACCTCATCAAGTGCCTTACTAAGAGTGCGAAGCCTGATCTCCATGAAAGCAAGAGAGTTTGAGCTGTTCATTGACCGACCCACCTTCCCCCAGGATGTACCGCTATCGCCTGCCATCGTACTACTGTCTCTGCTCATCCTATTATACTCCTATACAAGTGTGGTATGTGGACATAGAGGGCATTTCATATTATAAATATATATGTTATAACATAGAAACATAATATATATCCATAAATATTCAAAAGTCCAGAAATGGTATACCAGAAAGTGAATTTCGAAACCACCACATTCATATAATGGTCGTTTGAACAACTCGGATGCACACCGCACGACCTGATGGTCAATTTATTCGTGGCAGATTGGAGCGTATATCAGTGAGGGATGCTCAAAAAATGCAATCAGAAATGAAGGTTCTTCTCAAGAAAATACTAGACCTTCCAAGAACCCTCACTAGTCCTGCTCCAGCAATCACTGAAGGTGGAGAAAGAAGAAAAGCTAGGTTTCTCAGGACTGCTATATTCACAGCTGTTTGTGCATTTCCTATCCTTCAAATTACTAGTGAACCAGTCGTAGGCCATCCAGTATTCTCGGTTTTGACTATTATCTTCGCTGGAGTCTACTTAATAAGTGGCACAGCAAATCTAAGGCGGGCATCCGCTCTCACCATTACATGCGCTGCATGTATTCCCTTTGCGATAATTATATTGTATCCTGTTTGGACAAAAGGGCTACTGGCGATGCAAATACTAACTTGGCCGGTGCTCTCAGTCCTTGTAGGAAGTCAATTACTACCAATTAGGAAACAGTATTTACTTGTGGGGGGGATCACAACAGCTCTCATAATCCTGTCAGTAACGCACCCGGGAATTATCCTCAGTGATGTTATTGAGTTAATAGCTATATACGTTGCTATCTCAATTCTTTTGGTATTCACATCATGGACACAGGACTTCTATTCCAAGGGACTCGAAAGTAGTAATAGAAACCTTGCAGCGAGGAAAAGGGAATTAGAGATATACACGAGTTTATTGAGACATGACCTCGGCAACGATTTGCAAATGATATTAGGAGGAATAGAGCTTTCACAGATGGCTAATGGGGAACCTAGACAAGCCGCATTCTTGGAGTCTACGTATGCAGCGGCGCATAGGATGAGAAGTCTCCTTCATATCTTCTCAATGTCGGATATGGAGCTAGACACAGACATCCTCACAGTCCTGGAAAAGATTGGAAAACGAGCTGAGATTGCTTTCAAAGGAATGCTTGTTGCAATTAATGTTACAGATGAAGTCCGACAGAACCCCCCGAAATATGGAAGGCTAATAGCACTGGCTTTTGAGAATCTACTCCGGAATGTTGCTCAGCATGCGGGAAATGACCCGAAAGTGGAAATCAAGATTTCAAAAGCAAATGAGAATCTTGAAGTTCTTTTTGGAGACGATGGTCCAGGGATTGACCCCTCGATTCGAGAGAATCTGTTTGAGAAGGGAGTGTCGACTGGAACTGAGGACAGGGGATTGGGTCTATATCTATCCAAGACTATCATCGAATCAGAAGAAGGATCGATTGAGCTAATCAAAATAGATCAACCTGGATGTTGCTTCTTAATCAAACTCCCCTATGATATTGGGAACTGAGCAAAAACCCTCTAGAGAGGAGTCTAAAAAAGCATAAAATGCTTGATGTTCTTCGAGCGGTAGGGATGAATGACTTGACGAATCTTCAGACAACAATATCGAATGTGACAGTGTTCCGTGATGCTGCGAGGGTGACTAGAACCGGAACTGCGAAACTGAATCCCGGACCGCAGAAGGTTTTGGCGACTGGGATCACTAATTACGCTCAAGCTGATAGCTTTCGTGTTAAAGGTCGTGGACCTGCGAAACTCTCGAGCATCGATGTTCAGAGTACAACCGAGGTTTACGAACCTTCAGCTGACATCAAACCACTCTATGATGAACTCAAAGGGTTGGAGAAGAAAAGGATTGGAGTTCAAGATGAGATAGAATTTCAACAGAATCGACTGGTGCAGATCAATGACATGGTTGCTGAGTTCACTAATCACTTTGGAATGGTTTATGCAGCCAATGAGGGAGATATAAAATCACTCACAGAGATGGATAAGAAGTCTGCGAAGATAGCTGGCGACGTTCAGCAGGAGATTCGAAAGCTAAACGAAGATCTCATAGAAATAGATAACAAAATGCAGGTTCTTAGGAATAACATTGGTAGAATTAAATCAGAGAGAAAAACAGTTTCCACCTATTCCGTGGAGGTGTCTTTAGAAGTTTCATCAGCATCTGATATCGAGCTGGATGTTACATACCAGACATCGGGAGCTGCATGGGCCCCGCGTTATGATGTTGATCTGCTACCTGAGAAGGCTAATCTTCGACGGTTGGCTATGGTCACAAATCAGACTCAGGAAGACTGGTCAGAGATTGATTTGATTATATCAACCGCAACAGCACGGCCCATAGAAGCGATTGAGGGTAGACCTTTCTTCATTACGGCATATGACCCTGAAGTTGAGAGAGCATCTTTTGAAGGAATGGCACGAAGGGACAGAATACCAAGACCTTCACCAAAAATGAAAGCAGCTGGTGTTGGAGGTTTCGCACCACCAGCACCACCTCCAGAGATTGTAGAGGAATTCGCAGAGGCAGTGGAAACGGTTTCAGGGATTGCAGTCTATGAGCTACCCAAGAAGATGACAATTCCCTCAGATAATGAACGACATCCAGTAACTCTGATTGAAGAGGAGCTCAAATCTTCAACCATTCACTATTGGTATGCTGAAGGAATGGCAGAAGTCGTTGCACAGGATAAAGTCGTTAATAACGACAATGTCATCCTCCCAGGGAAAATGAAAGTATTCTCGGAAGGAGATTATATTGGAGAAACCTCGATAGGTCAAATCTCACCTCGAGAGGAGTTCAAGATTGGGACACGAGTCGCATATGATGTGAAGGCTGAAAAGAAACTTGTTGAACGTGATATGGAAAAAGCAGGGGTGCTTCGTGGAAAGCTCAGACGTTCATACAACTACAGACTTGAGATTCAGAGCTTTTCAAAGAGGAAGATTGAGATTGAGGTGTTTGATCGAGTCCCCCATAGTGTGAGCACGCAAATCGAAGTCAAAATCGACTGGGAAAAAGTGGCCGCTAAGAAACATGAACTTGGAGTGATTGAGTGGCACAGAGAACTCGATCCGAACGAGAAGAAGAACATCGAATATGCCTACGAAGTTGTCTGGGAGAAGGATGTGACGATTAGTCCACCGCTACCATAGGAGGTTAGAGGATGAAAGAGATAAACACACAGATTTCAGCAGTTACAGTATTCCGAGATGGTGCACGAATCGTCAGGACCGGAAAAACAGAACTCGCTGTTGGCGAGCAGACTGTAAAGGTTCCAGGGATTACTCGCTATGCCGAACTGGACAGTTTCCGTGTTAAAGGGAAGGGAGCCGCAGTACTTCGAGGAATTGATGTCAAGCAAATAAGCCAAACCTATGAACCCACAGGTGACATCAAGGAGCTCTATAATAAACTCAAGGAACTTGAGAAAGAAAGAGCTGTTATTGATGATAAAATCCAACTTCAGAGAACTCGAGGAGAACGACTCAATGTTGTGATGAGTCAGTTCAGTTCAGAGTTTGGAAAATGGTACTCAGTTGGGGAAACCCCAATGGATCAGATGACAAAGATGGACAAGACAACCAGTGATTTGATTCGTGACTCAAAGAAGACAATCCGCGAACTAGAGAATGAATTGGAGCGGATTCATGCTGAAATAGCGGCTCTGCAAGACAACATCAATAGAATTCAAGGTCAGAGAAGGACAGAAACCTTCAATGAAGTGTTTGTCAGTCTTGATGTAAAAGAGAGTACACAACTTGAACTAGAAGTCACTTATCAATTGAGAATGGCATCATGGCAACCAACCTATGATGTCGACATAGGTGATGAAAAGTCATCTGTCAAAAGAATCGCAGTTGTTCGAAATCAGACTCTTGAGGAGTGGGAAGATGTAAGCCTCACAGTCTCAACAGCATCAGCTCAACCCGTAGAGGCGGTGAAACCAAACCCATTCTATGTTGATGTTTACACACCACAACACTTTGGAATGGTGGCTACGAGGTCCGCAGCAGCTCCGATGGAGATGAAAAAGGAGAAGGCTTACGATGAGGACATGGGGGATATGCTGATGGAGGCTGAGGAAGAGCCAATGCCCGGAATAATTGAGGACTATGCAGAACCCACCGAAACACTTGGTGGAATTACTGTATACATTGTTCCTGGCGAGGTCTCAATTCCAGCTGACAACGATCCACATCCAGTCACACTCACACTTGAGGAGTTTGACTCTCGACGATTACACTACTGGAACGCTGCGGCAATGGCGGAAGTTGTGGCTCAGGATGAGATCACAAATGGTGATGCAGTACTTCTTCCGGGTAATGTGAAGGTCTATGCAGTGGGGGACTTCATTGGTGAAACATACCTTAACCTTCAGGCACCGAGGGAAAAGTTCAGGCTTGGAACTCGTGTCGCTTATGATGTGAAGGCTGAGAAGAAACTCATTGAGAAAGACACTGAGAAAGCTGGAATCACCAGGGGTAAACAGAAAAGAGGATACAGATACGCTCTTGAAATGCAGAACTTCTCTAAGCGGGAAATCGCAATTAGAGTTGTGGATGTCATTCCCTATAGCAACTCAGAGAAAATAACAGTGGAACTCTCTGAACCCAGTATTCCCTTCAAGAAAATGGAACTTGGAGTTATAGAATGGGAAACCAAGATTGGAGCGGGAGCTGAGATTAGGATCAACTATGCTTACGGGGTGGAGTGGGAAAAGGAAGTTAGGATCAGACCTCCACTCCCATAGTCCATGATGTTCGAGGAAGTAGACCTACCACTTACTCATCTCATCCATTACTGCGACAAGTCGGTGCATGGTCTTTCTGTAGTTCTCAACTACAATGCTCTCGTTAGGGGAATGTGCCTTTGACTCATAATCGCCACAACCAACAGAAAC
Source organism: uncultured archaeon (assembly GCA_964590575.1). Taxonomy (GTDB): domain Archaea; phylum Asgardarchaeota; class Thorarchaeia; order Thorarchaeales; family Thorarchaeaceae; genus SMTZ1-45. The sequence continues at coordinate 6,652 of CAZPWM010000068.1, read as the reverse complement.
CATTGGTACATATTTGTTGAAGAGATAGAGTGGTCCTGAACCGGGGCTTGTTGGATGAATGACCATATCACCAAAGACTCGTTGGTTTGCCTTCTCTACGATTTTGACAAATGGATGATCAACGGGAGTCTTAGCAGCTGGATATCCTTCAAAGTAAGGTATCTTGACATCAGTAAAGCCTCTGCTATCCAAATGTTTTCTAAGTTTTTTGTGAATGTCATCAGGATGCATCCCCTCAACGAGCCTGAAGTCAATCTTGCATGAGGCTTTCGCAGGAAGCACGGTCATCGAACCTGTACCCTGATAACCGCAGGTCAGTCCGCAGATATTGCACGTAGGGGCATTGTAGTAGGCTTTCTTTAGCTCATCTCCAGTAAGACCGTTCAGATATTCATCGATCCCGTACATTTCCTTGAGTTGTTTTTCGCGCATGTCAATCTTCTTAATCGCTTCAATCTCCGAATCGCTAAGCGGCTTTATACCATCATAAAATCCCTCAATCAGAACATTGCTCCCCTCATCTTTTAGTGAGTTCAATGCCCAGACCAAGCGGCTAGCAGCGGATGGAAGAACACATGCAGTACTTGAATGCACATCCCTTGAGAGACGCTCAACTTCAAGCTCCACAAAGAAAATGCCCTTGAGGCCAAGCCACGCTTCTTGTTTCCCATGAATTCCAGCTCCTCCGAACTCCCAGATACCCCCATCAGCTGTGATGAAGTCCGAATTTTTCTCTGTGTACTCTTGAAGGTTAACGCTCCCTATCTCCTCTTCACCCTCTACGACGAATTTAACGTTAACAGGCAATTCGGTGTTAGTTTCTTTGAAAGCTTTCAAAGTCCAAATTCTTAACGTCGTATCGCCTTTATTATCAGCCACACCTCTTCCAAATAATCGTCCGTTCCTAATCTCTGGTTCAAAGGGAGGCGAGTCCCAGAGGTCAAATGGTTCTGCTGGTTGCACATCATAGTGATCGTAGAAAAGCAGGGTCCTCTTTGCTCCAACATCTAACAGGCCAGTTACCACGGATGCTCCAGAGGTTGGATGAATATCTGTTTCTAGACCTGCATCCTTAAGCATCTTCTCAACCAGGCTTGCAGTTTCATTAAGGCCTTCATTCTTCGCGGCTACTGAGGGAATCCTGCAAAATGTCTTGAGAGCATCAATGGATTTGTCCAGGTTAGTATCAATGAACCTTGTTACAGACTTGTACATGATTATCGCCACTAATAAAATCCATTTGACGTTGATATATCCTATCCTTCAAATTTACAATCAAGGAAAAGGATGATGAAAATGAATTCTCAACATGCTAATGGAGCTAACAGTACAGGGAACTCTATTTTTATGTATAGCATTATTTGTATCTAACATATGACTCCAATAAAGATACTTCTTGGACCAGATTTCATCGATGAATCTCTTCATTCCTTGGCAACAGCAAGAACAAAAAAGAGAGGGGTTCTAAGAAGGGAACCTATTGAAAGTTACCAAATCGGACAATCAACAATGAGGGCTTTTCGTTACATTCACTTCTTTGATTCGGACAATAATGCTGTATCTACAAGTCTTATAGATGAAGAATTCACACCACTGGTAAGAAGTTTTGAAGAGGTTTTACTACTCTGGCGTCCACGATATGTTAGTCTAGTCAAAGAAGATGCACCTTTTGATTATCCCCAGGAGAGAACTAGCAATGTCAAAAGAGAGTATCTCAAGTCTACTGTTAATGACTTAATCAATGAACGAAGAACAGCTCAAGAGAAGCTTTCAGATTTAAGAGATGATATTGTGAAGATTCAGGATAACTTGAGGTCCTCAACCTCTTTGTTTCTGCCTAGATCGCGCTCAAGTATAAGAAAGCATGAAGAGATAGCGAAAATGAAGAGATCTGCTGATGGAGTAGTAAAAGCATCCTCCCTTGTAATTAATTGTCTTGACACATCTATTGTCAAGTCTGCATCAATTGGTAATTGCGTTCTTGTGGCAACAACACTCATAAAATTCCGAAGTTTAGAGAACGATTCATCTAGAATATTGGCACTTGAGAATCCCTCTACTGGAGACATTCCAGATGCTCTTTCGAAAGGAAGAGCCCTAACTAGATTACTGGATATAAATGAAAAATGCAGACAGATGTTAATCGATACGAAATTTGATTAAAATTTTATCTAATATTCCAGTCACTACTGAAAAGTAAACGCTTAAAGACTACTTTGTTTAGCTAATATCCACTTAGGAATGTTATTTCCTAAAGAGTTAGGAAGGAGTAAACTTGATTCGAAAAAAGAAACTACTCTATGCCCTATTAGCTCTAGCACTCTTTGTCCCTTGGGGTGTTATTCCAGTAAACGCACAGCTTGACGCCACTCCAGAGCTGTCATTTGACTTGTGGGTTCTATCTTGGGATGACATCAGCGTTGACACAGGAACGGGGATAAGGACATTACTAGATGAAATAGGGATTGAAATCAACGTCGTGATCAAAGACGATGATCCGATGTATGAAGGAATATTTCAAGAACCAAGGCAGTTTGTCATGTATGAGATGAGTCATGGCTATGGAAGCGTTCCAGACCAAGTATGGTATAGAATGCATTCAGAAAACATTATCGACTGGGGTGACAACCCTTATGGTCTCAATAATGCTACAATGGACACAGCACTAGACAACTTCATGACTTCAACACCTGCCGAGTTGACAGCAAATGCAAGGCTTGTACAAATCTATGCTACACAGAACATACCATACATTCCACTCTTCTTATCAGATGACACTCATGCCATCAGGAATGAATGGACAAACTATAGCCTAAAACCTGGCGGACCTTTTACATCTTACAATCCACACACAATGATCTTCATGTATGATGACACATGGACATCAGGTCCTATGGAGTTTGTTATGGCATATGGATCAGACATCGGTGAGCTGAATCCATTGTTCTATCGCAGTGAACGCTCGCATTGGTATGATATGTTGATCTATGATACATTGATCTCATATGATGAAAATCTGGACCCAATACCATGGCTCAGTGAGGACTACGCCATTAGTGCTGATGGAATGACGATAAACTACACCATTAGATCTGGTGCGCAATGGCATGATGGCAACACCCTTGATGCCGACGATGTTGCTTTCACATTTAACTACCAAAAGAATGCACCTGAAGATGCGGTGTATTGGTCCTTCCTGCAGCACATGGTAAGCGCAACTGCGTATGGCAATGTTGTCAGTGTAGTGATGGATGATGCTTACTCATTTGCACTACAAACCCTTGGTGAACTGTACATTATTCCAGAACACATCTGGGGAGGAGTTGCAGCTAATGATGCCAGATGGGACGACTCTGACAACGTGACCGCACACACTGGTTCTGGTCCATTCAAATATATCTCAAGAACTCCTGACGAGTTCACTGAGATGGACCGCTTTGATAACTGGTGGGGTCCAACCAATCCATACGTCGGTCAACTACCAAGTATCACTGATGTGAGAATTGATGTTGTGCGTGGACAGGATGCGAGAATCTTAGCAATGAAAAATGGTGACGCTGACACAGAACGCTATGAAGTGTTTGGTGCTTATGTCAACACTATTCTGAATGCTCCAGAACTTGACCTCGTCACTGGGGTGGCTTCTCAGTGGGACTATGTCCTTGGCTTCAATATGACTATCCCAGGATTAGATGATCTAGATGTTAGAAAGGCAATTAGCTTGGCAATGGACCGTCAATACTTGGTCAACGTTGGTCGGCTTGGATTTGGAACTATAACAAACAGTACAATTCCTGCTTGTTTCTTCCCGTCATTCTACAGCTCTGACGGATCTTTTGTGGAAGATGTTGACCTAGCAAACGAGATACTTGATGATGCAGGATATCTTGACATTGATAATGATGGCGTCAGAGAGTTTCCAGGTGTAGCACCACCAGCCCCAGGTGTCGACATCGTCTTGATCTTGGGAATTGGTGCAGGTGCACTGATTGTTGGTGTCCTCATAACATATCTTGTACTCAAGAAGAAGTAAAGGGTAGTCACTACCCTTTTTCTTTTTTTTTTCACCCTTTTTTTGGTATTTTCCGTTATTACTAAATCCGATAGCCTTTAATTTAAGGGAACTGCAAATATTCCAAAAAGGGAAATGAGAAAATTCTGATGGCGGTTAAAGAGAAGAGTAAACCCGGAATGTACATACTAAAAAGAATAGGTCAGACAATTCTGATCTGGTTCTTGATTGTAGTTGTTAATTTCTTCATCTTTAGAGTAATGCCCGGAGATCCAAGGGGATCAATGATTTCGAATCACATGCCTTTTGAGGTAAGAGAAGCAATTGCAGAACGTTTTGGACTTGATAAACCCATTTTAGAGCAATTTGTGATTTATATTATTAACATTTTTAAATGCGACTTTGGTGAGTCTTTTTCCCACTTTGGCGAGGACGTATTGTACACTATCTTTGACCATAGATTTTGGAACACAGTATGGTTAATGGGAGCTTCATTAGTTCTATCAATTGTTATTGGAATGTTTGCTGGAGTAATAGCAGCAGCTCGAAGGGGTTCCAAAACTGACACTGGCTCTACTATCTTCTTTTTGGTTGCCTACAGCATCCCTGTATTTTGGATTGGTCTGCTTCTTATTTTGTTCTTTGGCTATTATTTTGACTTGATACCGATTGCAGGAACAATAACCCGCGGTTATCATCATGTGAATGTTCTGGATTTCATTCAGGATTATGGGTGGCATATGATAGCACCGACAATTGTCTTAACACTCTCTTTTATTGGTGGGTTCTACCTAATCATGAGAGATTCGGTTTTGGACGTATTTACTCAAGACTACATGCTAGCAGCTAAAGCGAAGGGGCTCAAGGAAAGAACGATTCTATATAAACATGCAATGAGGAATGCGATGCTTCCCATGGTGAGTGTCATAGCAGTTAATATTCCATATCTTATTAGTGGCGCAATGATCACAGAATTTGTCTTTAGTTGGGAAGGCTTGGGTCTTTTAACATATGATGCAGTGTTAGCTAATGACTATCCTGTTCTTCAAGGATTATTTCTATTTCTTGCGACAATAACTGTAATAGCTAACTTTGTGGCGGATCTTCTCTATTTGTACCTTGATCCAAGAATTCGATATTAGGAGGAGAATTGATGACAATCGACCAAGATTCAATAGTCAATGACTCAAGAAATGGAGAAACGAGATCAATAAAGACAAAACTTGATGTTGAAGGGAAACCACTTCATGTAAATATTGTATCTCTTGGGAGCTTCATTTTGATCTCAATATTGATAATCTATGGATTAGATGCTGGAATTGCGGTGTTGATGGATTGGTTATCGCTATCTATCATTGGGTTTGATTTTTCAACGACTGTTGGCTTTACAACTACAATTAGAGTTCTGGGATTTATCATATTTATCATGACATTGTGGATTGGATTTTTAGGAAAACCATTATACGAAAAAAGACCTGCAGAGATCGTTTTCATTGTGCTCAAAATATCTATTATTCTACTCTTTCTGTTGGCGTTCAGTGTTGGTTTAGGAATCATTACAGGATTTATCCTATTTTTCTGGGATCCCCCGAGATTAGTAAGTTGGGATCGAAAGAAGATGGCTATTTATCATTCTGTAGTAATCGGAGTGATTGGTTGTTGGATGCTGCTGGAACTGCTCCTGACTGAAGATTTCATTGGAGTTGATCTACTACCAACAATCATTACTATGTCAGTTGGTGGATTCTTAACTGTCAGTGGGTTTTCATGGATTGCAATTGGAGCAGCATTTATTGTGATTCCTCTATACATATTTATTCCAAGATTGATAATGATTGCTTGGGATTTAAGACACGGCATCGAATCTTTCTGGGTGGAGTTTGTCCACGATAGGTTAGGACTTTTAGGTTTCTTCATTGTATGCGGAATCATCTTTTTAGCTGCTTTTGCTCCTTGGATTGCACCATATCATTGGTCGTATAGTTCATTAAATCCCGCTGATTGGTTCTTGCCACCAAGTCTCCAACATCCGTTTGGTACAAATCACGATGGCGGAGATATTTTTAGCCGCGTGATTTGGGGATCGCAAATATCCTTAATTGTCGGATTTACTGCTAGCATTGTAGCTGTTGTTATCGGAACTCTAGTTGGTCTTCTTTCTGGATATTATGGGGGTCTTATTGATTCAATCCTGATGCGAATTACAGACTTGTTTCTCTGTCTTCCTACACTACCTTTGATGCTGATCTTTCTCATGTTCTTTGGTCAAGGTCTTCAGAATGTCATTATAGTCATAGCAATTCTTGGATGGACTGGAACAGCGAGGATGGTAAGAAGCGAAGCGTTGAGTCTTAGAGAACGTCCTTTAACTGAAGCAGCTCATGCAATTGGAGCTTCTGATAACTATATCCTGTTTCGCCATATAATGCCAAACACTCTCCCTCTGATTCTGGCAAATGTAATTATTGGTGTCGTAAGCGCCATTCTGAGTGAAGCGGGTATCTCATTCTTGGGATTCATGCCAATTCACGCTCAACCAAGTTGGGGGATCGTACTGTATTGGGCATCTCGGAAAGCTGCACTTGTAAATGAGATGTGGTGGTGGATTATACCACCGGGACTGATGATTATGTTGACAAC
>CAZPWM010000067.1:0-17338 GCA_964590575.1 uncultured archaeon | reverse complement strand
TGAGCCCCTGAAAGTCAGAGGTCGCCTTCACCCCAAACATGTCCAGGCACGCACGATTTGCCAGGACCATCTCACCATTCTTGTCGAACACGTTGATGGCGATGGGCGACTCATCAAAGATGGCTCGAAACCACTCTTCCCGACGTATGAGTACCCCCTCCATCTCTTTCCGAGGAGTAATATCCTCAAGTACTCCATCTATATAAGATAGATTTTCGCTATCATCCCAAATACCAACACCCTTTTCCTTTATCCATTTTATTTCACCATTAGAATGGTGCACTCGATACTCAATCATGAAAGTAGTTTTATTCTTGACAGCTTTCTCGACCTCCATTCGGACTTGTTCGCGGTCGTCGGGAAATATCAAGCTCATATATGTACGAACTTTGTTCCCAATGAAATCCTCAGCTTTGTAACCTACAATGTCTTCGATAGCCTCGCTGAGAAACAACATCGTCCAAGCCTCATCCATTTTGCATCTATAGACAGCACTTGGCAGGTTTGAGAGGAGAGTTCTATACTGTTGTTCACTCTCCATCAGAGCCTGTTCTGCTTCAATCCTCTTTCGAGTTTCCTCCATTTCTCGGAGGGCACGGTCTACAGCTGAACCCAGTTTGACAATGTTATCTTTCATGACATAATCATTGGCGCCCATCTTTAACGCTTCAACTGCTGCTTCTTCGCCAATAGTCCCTGACACAATTATGAATGGCTGCAGAGAGCCAAGTTCTTTCCATACTTTAAGTGCCTCCAATCCATTGAAGTTCGGCATCTTGTAATCACAGAGTACTACGTCAAAAAGGATAGAATGCATAGCTGCAAGCATTTCTTCTTTGGATGTGATCTGCTGATACTGAATATCATACCCCTCTCGCTGAAGCTCAAGAACTATGAGTTCAGTATCATCCTCCGAATCTTCAACTATAAGGACACTCAGATCAGGCATTGCTCACTCACCTCGTTTTTCAGGAGGCCTCATGTTCAGAACTAACCAGTAGAGGCCCAGCTGCTTCACACATTCAGTGAACTGATCGAAGTCAATGGGTTTCCGGATATAGCTATTGACTCCCGAGTCATAACACGCTGCAATGTCTTGATCTTCATCAGAAGAAGTCAATATGACAACTGGCAGTCTGTTTGTTCTAGGACTTGACCTAATTTGCTTCAAGACTTCTAGTCCGCTAACCTTGGGCAGCTTGAGATCTAAGAGGATAAGCTGAGGGAGCGATTGCTGAGATTCATCCCGTAAGAACTGAAGCGCTTCTTCACCATCCCAAACATGCTTGATTTCATTGACAAGCCTGCTTTCGCTCAAGGCCATGATTGCCAGTTCTGCGTCATCCGGATCATCTTCTACCAGTAGGATTGTTTTATTCACTTGAGTCAATTCCTGTATCACCCTTCTTCAATGTGAAATAGAATGTGGTACCCTCATCGGGTGAGCTCTGAACCCATATTCTACCCCCATGCCTATGAATTATCCTCTGAACTATGGCCAAGCCAATTTCAGTCCCTTCAAACTCATTCGTTGAGTGAAGCCTCTGAAAGGGAGCAAATACACTGTCTGAATGCCGCATATCAAAACCGATGCCATTGTCTTTCACATAGAAGACGCGGTTTCCCTTATCCAGCGTAATCGATATCTCAATTATAGCAGTCTGCTTCAGTCTAGTGAATTTCCATGCAATATCCAAAAGGTTTGTCAAGACTATTTTCATTAGCCATGCGTCAGCATATGCATTTAGAGTCTCAGGAACAAGAAGCTCCACGCACCGCTCAGGATCTCTCTCCTTTAGCTCAGTAATAATCTCCTGAACTAGAACGCTTAGATCTACCTCCTTAAGGTTCAATGAACGTCGTGATATCCTTGATAGTCTAAGAAGATTGTCAATCAGTTTACCCATTCGACTTGCGCCAAGCCGCATTCTTTCGAGATAGTGTTGACCTTTCTCGTCGAGTTTGTCTGAGTATGTTTCTAGCAACGCTCTACTAAAGCCATCAACCGCTCGAAGTGGAGCACGTAGGTCGTGAGAAATTGAGTATGCAAAGGAGTCAAGCTCGTTATTTATGGTCTTCAACTGCCGTGTCTTTTCCTCTATTCGTTGCTCTAGTTGTTCATTCAGAGACCTCAGCTCTTGTTCGGTTTCCTTCAACTTCGTTACATCAAAAAAGATGGCAATCAGATGATCTTGGTCTTTAGGGCACAAATGGACTTGATACCAGCGCGAGAGCGCATGCGAGTATTGCTCAATGGTCACCGGCTTCCCAGATTGAGCCACTTCTCCATAGAAACCAATCCAGTCAAACGGATCTTCTTTGATTTTGGGGAGAAACTCAGTAATTCTTCGGCCTGCAGCAACCTCACGTTTTATTCCAGTTATCGTTTCAAATGCAGGATTGACATCTGTGAACTCAAGGTCCACTGCATTGCCGTTGTCGTCTCTGATGATTCTGTGATAAGCGAGACCATCGATTATGTTGAGGATAAGATCCTTGTATAGAGTGAAACACGGCATCGTGCAATTCGAAACATTGCACTTACCTCTCAGCATAGAGGTAAAGCAGCTATCCTCAGCCATATCGTCTTCTGCGAGCATTGCATTCTCTATTCCTGATTCTCTTGCGGCTCTTACGCATAATTCGCAATTGGCAAGCGTGCACTCAGTTCCATCAACAGCCAAGTCGCAGAAATGACCAGGTGAATTACCAACCAATTCTCGAGATATCGAATAGCATAGCTGGGCAACAACACTTGCATTATTGCAGTCCAGCGTGTCTTGTAGCACTCTGTCTATTGCTCGCACAACGCGAGTTACTACGGATACATCCTCTGCATCAGTAGTATTGGTTACCGGTGAGCCCGTCAAAGTGTAGTCCCCAAGCGTTTTTGCAGGCATTATGTAAGCGCCAGCAATAGCTCCGCACGGTTTGTTCTTCTATCCACTGTATACTAAAGAATGTATCTCGGTTACATCCCATAATTCAAAACTAATTTCTACTGAGTTCTTGGAAAAAAATAGAACGTCGAATATACTGCAATCAGCAGATGTTTCCTTATTCGAATCAGCCATCATAACACTTATGCGATTGAAGAGAGAGTTCAACCCAGATAACACCTTTTGGTCATCATTGATTGATGTTCGTTTCCTTCGGCCCAAGTGTGAAGTAGAAAGTCGTTCCTTGTTCAGGGGTGCTTTCAGCCCAAACCTGGCCGCCATGACGCGAGATAATCCTCTGAACCGTGGCCAAGCCTATTCCAGACCCCTCGAATTCCTTATGTGAATGAAAGCGTTGAAATGGAACGAATATCTTGTCAGCATATTTCATGTCAAAACCAACACCATCATCGCGTACGAAAAATACCTCTCGACCTTCCTGTGTGGCTTTTCCCACCTCAATCCTCGCTTTCGAATGGGATCTAGTGAATTTCCAAGCATTCTCAAGTAGATTGGTCATTGCTATATGCAGTAGATGTTCATCTGCTTTGACAGTCATTCCATCTGCTATTATAGACGCTACGTTGCGCTCCGGTGATGTCTGAGCCAGTGTGTTAAGGATCTCGCGTGCTATAGCGGTCAAACTCACAGTAGTTCGCTGGAGCTGGGTTCTGGATAATCGTGATAATTGCAGGAGCGCATCAATGAGGTCACTCATCCGTTGACATCCTGCTCTGATACGATTCAAGTAGTGTCGACCAACGTCATCAAGTCGATCTGCAGAGCTTTTTTCCAAGGCGACGCTGAATCCATCCACAGTTCTTAGAGGGGCTCGCAGGTCGTGTGATACCGAGTAAGAGAAAGACTCCAACTCCTTGTTAAGTGCTTCAAGTTGAGTGGCATGTGTAGCTTCCATTTCTCTTGATTGCTTCAGGTCTTTGAATAGAGTGTCATATGGCCGGACTAGGCTCGCTTGAATAATTGCTTGGTAGATGAAGTAGAAAGCGATTATCTTAAAATAGTGCCCTACCGCGTTAGCAATGCCGTAGGCATCAGTATAGAGCGTAAAAGCGAGTTCAGAAGCTATTGTGAAACTGACTGCGATGATCAGGAGTCGTATGGTAGAGGAGTCGAACTTGCTTCTTCTGTTGTAGAACAGGAAACCACTCATGACCAAGATGGCTGAGATGATGTATTCACTGATGATTTTGAATGGGGTGAGGCCAACACCCTCAATGAAGCAGACTGGGAACACACGCCAGACGAAAATCGTTCCTAGTAGAAGACCAGAAATGACAGAGTACGCAACTGCTACATAGGTCCTGTTGATACTTCTTCGTATAGCCAACGGAGCGATGAGAAGCGTAATGCTCTCCAAGTATCGAGCTACAATCCATAGTTGTGCAGCGAGATTAGTATCAGATCCAGGAAAGACGCCCATACCTGGGTAAGCAAGAGTGTGAAAAAAGTCGATCCAACCAATAAAGAAGAAAGCAATTCCCAAAATGAGGAAAGCTCTGTTCTCAGTGTATTTGATAGAGTACCATCCAACGAGAAATACTCCAAACGCAACAAGAATGCTGAATTCCTCAACAACACTATGGAAAAGCAGGTAGCTATAGCGACTTGCAATGTAGAGGGCAATTCCAATGAGAATTGACACGATTACGTACAAGAGCTGCTTGGCTGTTATAAGATGTGTCGACATCTAGAGCCTTCCCTCCCCGCATGATGCCTGTAAACCGCTAGTTTGCCATCTCAATTGCTCGCTTTCCCATATGCTTGGATTGGCCAATTCGCACCATGATTGCCTTAACGGCTTCTCAAACTCTATGACTGCACCTAAGTAGTATCCCTCTACGTCAAGAACCGTGATGAAACTTGGCAGAACAGATGATGCACTTTTTAAAATCATCATTTCCCGTGCCTTAGGCAATGTTTCACCCCATCCATGGATCAGTTGTGAGAGGAAGCATAGCAACCATTTCATCAATCACTAGTTCCAGTCCCACCTAGAAGAAGCTAGTATGATGTAATGAGTCTTCTTTGTACATCTTCAATTCGTATCTGCCATTGCATCGATGCGATCTAATTCTTGCCCGTTCCTATCAGATGGACTACTTCTTAGTCCAATGATTGTTCCAAGATGGATACCAGAAGGAGAGGGATTCTGACCTGCAAATCGAAGAGGTGATTTTCTTGAGTAGAAAAGCGTAGTTTGACCTCAGTATTATTTGAGAATCATAATGGAATATTTCCGTGTTTCTTTGGAGGTCGCGACTTCCTCTTGCTCTCCAGCATCTCCAGACCACTACAAATTAGCGGTTTCGTTTCTCGGGGGAAGATCACCTTGTCAATGTACCCTAGTACAGCTGCAATGTAGGGATTCGTAAACTTTTCACATTAATCTTTCACAAGCTCAGCCCGTTTCTTCTCCTTGTCCTTTGCAGTCTTGTTCTCATTCTGGATGGAGATGTTGACAACCCCCCTCATTTATGGTGTTTTTCGATATTATTCACAATGACTTCCAGCCGCCCTAGCAGTGGCGGCAAGTCTGCAACGATCGTCTGCCAAACAATGTCTAAATCCACATCGAAATAGCCATGGATTAATCTATGACGCATTCTAATCATGGAGTCCCAAGGTACTTCTGGATGACTATGACGAAATTCAATTGTTATACCATTTGCTGCTTCTCCAATTATCTCAAGAAGCTGAACTAGTGCAAGACTAAGTATTCGATTGGATTCTATATCTTCACGAGTCTTGTCACCCGTGAATGAAAGTGCTTCGCGGATTGCATCAAGCATATGACGAAGCCTGATTTCATCAGGGCGCAAGATATTGGACCTCCGCCGTCGCTATCACTTCTTCACGAAAGTACCTGCTTAAGTCCCGAGGAGTTCGCAAGTCTACTGACCTGCCAAAAAGGATGGAGAGCTCTTCTTCCATCTGCATTAATTCAAAAAAACCTGGAATATGCTTAGGATCGAATTCTACGAGAACATCGATATCGCTGTCCGGACCAAAATCATCACGAAGGACAGAACCAAAAAGAGCGAGTTTTCGGATGTTATAAAGCTTGGAAAAATCCGCTAGCTGTTTCTTTGATGGCATATTGATCTCAATTCTCATAGTGCTCACCTAGTTCACTCATCTTGTATTAATCAAGGAATTGGTCTTTAATATTATTATCATGCTGTTCTGCAGTGATAAGCAAATCCTGAAAGTGGTTTCCGCGATAGTCGTGATTGCTATCCTTCTGATTGTTGTCTAGTTTAAAATTAAATCAAAATAGTAGCAGTAATCCCATTCAACATATGTTTAGTTGGGTGTCTAGATAAGTTATTCCGTTCAATAGACTCAATGCTATCTTGAATCAACTGAGAAGAGATGTGGTTCACAGAGGAATATTCCCGTGCTTCTTTGGGGGTCGTGTTTTTCTCTTGCGCTCCAGCATCTCTAGACCACTGCATATCAACGGTCTGGTTTCTCTTGGGGCCAAACTTCAGTTGGAAACCTGTGAACGCGACTCCACGAAAAGTAAACTCCAAGAAGACAGCCAATCGCACCTGTAGGTATGAAGAGTAGTGGAATTAGTGGCGAGAGCCAGATGAGATCGATCACTCCGCCACTCCAAATCCTCCAACCACTGTAAAACAGATAGGCTTCAATGTTGTAGAACAGACCATAAGAGGTATGAGTTGTGTGAGTGACTATTGCATAGAGTGGATATGCAAGTGGCAATATGTGTAGTCCTGAAATGATACCAATCAAGAATCCGATTCCTGCAGCCACAATCAGTGCAGATCGTTTAGTGTCTGAATATCTCGAACATAGTACCCCTAAGAAAATGGGAATAATCATTGTCGTAACCTTAGTAATTCATTTTTTGAGAATCTGAGTTTCTTTAAGAAAGTCCGTTGTTTTAAAGTATAATTGTCCCAGTCAGTATTTCGTTGATGAGGGTAGCAGGTGCTCCTGAGATAGATCGACCTTTCGATGAGTAAGTAGGACCTTCATCTTGGCGGAAACGGAGTGAATATGTTTGAACTCCAAAAAACCATAGTCCGTACTGGAAACCAATCTTATAGAGGAATATTCCCATGCTTCTTAGGGGGTCTTGTCTTCCTCTTGCTCTCCAACATCTCCAGACCACTACAAATTAGTGGTCGTGTTTCTCGCGGGAAGATGACCTTGTCAATGTATCCGAGCCCAGCCGCGACATAGGGGTTCGCAAACTTCTCTCGATACTCCTTGACAAGCTGTGCCCGCTTCTTCTCCTTGTCCTTCGCAGCCTCGATCTCCTTCCGGAAGATGATGTTAATCGCTCCATCCGGACCCATTACTGCAATCTCAGCAGTGGGCCAGGCGTAGACGAGGTCCGCCCCGATATGCTTTGATGCCATGACGTCAAAGGCGCCACCATAGCCCTTACGAGTGACAATTGTGATCATCGGCACGGTTGCCTCTGCAAATGCATAGAGAATCTTTGCTCCATGTCGGATGATGCCGCCCCATTCCTGAGTGGTTCCGGGGAGATATCCGGGTACATCCATGAATGTAACAATTGGAATATTGAACGCATCACAGAATCTGACGAACCGAGCACACTTGTCTGAAGCGTTGATATCGAGGGTTCCTGCAAGGTGAGCTGGATTATTCCCCACAATTCCCACTGAACGTCCATCAAATCGAGCAAATCCGACTAGCATGTTCTTTGCCCAGTGTTCATGCACTTCGAAGAACTCACCATTATCAACAAGCAGTTTCACTACTTCGCGCATATCGTACGGTTTATTCGGATCATCAGGTATGAACTCATCAATTGACTCGTCGACATCGTTAGGGGCATGACCAGTGTCAATCCTTGGGGGGTCCTCGAGATTATTCTGAGGCATGTAACTGAGAAGTGTCTTTATCTGTTCGAAGCAGTGGTCCTCATCTTCGCTGGCAAATTGGGCAACGCCACTCAGTGAGTTATGGGTCATTGCTCCACCCAGCTCCTCGTGGGTGACCTCCTCGCCTGTGACCGTTTTGATAACATCTGGACCAGTGATATACATCTGGGAAGTTCCTTTCACCATTATCGTAAAGTCCGTCACTGCGGGGCTGTACACCGCTCCGCCTGCGCACGGACCCATTATCGCCGATATCTGCGGGATGACTCCGCTCGCGAGGGTGTTGAGTTTGAACACGTTCGCGTAACTGACGAGTGAGCGGATTCCTTCATATAACCGTGCGCCGGCTCCGGAATTGATCCCGATTATTGGAGCACCCGTTTCCATTGCAAATTCCATTATCTTAACCATTTTACCCCCATACATCTCAGAAAGCGAACCACCCCATACAGTGAAGTCTTGGCTGAAGATGAATACCTTACGACCATTTATGGTGCCAAAACCAGTAACAACACCATCGCCGAGAATCTTCTGATCTTCCAAACCAAATCCTGTTTCTCGATGGACGACGAACTCATCAATCTCAACAAATGACTCTGGATCAAGAAGCTTATCAAGACGTTCTCTCGCAGTAAGTCGTCCTTTTTCATGCTCTTTCTTGATTCGTTCTTCTCCACCGCCAAGCTTTGATTCCTCTCTGAGTCTTGAGAGTTCCTCAAATTTGTCCTTAGAATCAGTCATATCGCTCGATGCTCCAAACGTTTTAATGATTGCAACAAATCATCACTGTTTTGAATGTTCTGATAGTTCTTCCAAAGGAGGAAATTGCACCCTACAAATCAGCATCGCTGATAGCCTTCTCTATAGTGCCAGAACGACGGGCAGTCCCATATTCGGACCAGAGTAATGGTACAATCTGAGTAGGATTGAAGCCTCGTCGATGATACTCAAGTATTTTTTGTCGTTCTTCATCACTTACTTTTGCATGTTTCATTGCAGCAATCATTGCACAGATTTCTCTAAGCCTAAAGAGACGACTATCAGCATGTCTGAACATTGGAAGGTCTGAAGCTATTTTCAGAAATTTCTTTTTTCGAATCTCTAGTCCATTGGAGTTATTAGCTGACTCGATTCCAAGTGATGCAAGAATCCTGCTAAGTGATTCTTTGTTATATTTAGTGGCGATGCCAGCTATAAGACCCCTCACAGATGCATGCCCATCACCATCAGCGATTCCTTGAATGAAAGCAATTCTTTCTCGGATTGACAGAGATAGAATCCAATCGATTCTTAGTCTTCTCTTAGGTCCACTCTTCAAACCAAAAAGTGTGCGACGCATCCAGTGGAATAATGGTTTGTTTTGACTTTGCCAAGTCATTAGTCTTACAAGTGTACCTTTCTTGGTCCGTGTTTCTCTATCCTTGCCACGTGTTACTTTGATACCCAACCGTTCGAGTGCCTGACTGAAAGCAGTTCCAACTCTTATGCTCCAAGCATATTTCTTACTAAGTTTCAATTGCGCCTGACTTGAGAAACCGTCCTTTTTTCCAAAACTCCCATCTGAAGCAATTAGTCCGAGCAAATACATGAATTCATTGACTAGCTGATTGGTTTCGGATTCTTCCTTAGTAAGCTCTCGCTGCTTACTCACTAGCCCTCTCAAGAAACCCTCCAAGTCAGTTTGATGGCTTATCCTAGTGGGTGCCTCGATGAAATCAACCGGCTCTTGTTTCTTAGTCACATTCAAAGGAAGCCATTTACAATCTTTCTTTGGGGGAAGAGATGGTATAGATGCGGCAATACGGACCAAACGTGGTAATCCAAAATCCAAACGCCTACGCTTTGTTGATCCCATACTTAAGTTTCCACGCTTGATAATATCGGTATAGAGACCCCCTTTCTCAAGTGCTCTGAGAAATCGATAGAACTCCTTGACAAGTTCGTAGTCCTTTTTGTAGTTTGGAAGGACCTTCAATTCCTCTAGTTGATAGAGAGTTTTCATACGTTTATGATACTCCGAGAGCGAAACCACTCCAGTGAGCTTCTTGAGTATCACCTTTAGTTCCTTTTTTGCTTCAGTGACCGACAGTGCCTGCTCAAGCATCCCGATGACCATCGGCAACGACCTGCCAACGAGCCACTCAGTGACCGTCTGGTATGAAACGTCATGCTTCTCAGCAAACTCAACGATCTCATTGCGGATGGCATACTTCATCCCCTCAAACCTGCGTCGCGCCAAGAAGTAGACCCTGACAACATGAAGGAGTCGAGCGTAGTCCGATCGTTCCTTGAGCCACGGAAAGTCTCGGTCCACCAGCCTCTTGAACTCCGCGTAGGACCCAATCTCCTTGCCTCGCACCGTGATGGAGCGAAACTTGACCCTATGGGTAGATGAGAGATGACGGCTGTACCGCTTTGAGGGCGCGAGTCGTCCCTCCTTCGCCAGCACATGCCGCAGCAGCCACGGCAACTCACCATCGAAGAAAGCCCGAACCCGACGCTGCGAGATGCCGGACAACTTGGCGATGCCCTTCTTGGTCCCACCCCGCTCCAGATAGTCCAGAAAGACGAAGAACTCCTTGGTTCGACTCTTTTTGTCCTTGTAATTGGCAATCTTCTTGTAAGCCTCCCCGGGGTACACCTGCTTCAACCGACGTTCTAGCTCTGACCACCCCTCAATACCATCAAGCTTCTTGAGCAACGCAGCCTTGAGTCGCATCCCATCCCGCATCGAGAGAGCCGAGTCCACGATCTGAAAGAGATGTGGAGACTTACCATGGAGAAACCATCCTATTGCTGTATCAGGTGCAATCTCAAGTTCACGTGCAAGGTCCTCAAGCTCATGATGCTTGATGGTTTTACGACGTCGAAGAGCTTTCCTCAGTTCGAAGAACTTCCGCACCGAGTCTAATAGTTCAGGATAGTCTAACCGTTCACAGACAGCAGGATAGTTCTGTTCCAACCACTCCCGGTATCTCTCGAACGACCCGACGGGCCTCTTTCCAGTCATCGGTCTATGGAGTTTAATCAAGTGCTCCGTCTTCTTATGATAGCCCGTCTTCCGCTTCTTCTTCCGCGCATGTTTGGGCGTGACCGATTCTACTTTTCGTGCTGCATCAAGACTTCGTTCAATTGATTTTCTGACAGCTTCGCCCACAACATTGGTCCATTCCCGTTGAATTTCAAGTACCCATAACTCTCGAATGAGCTTGGGGACTAGGCCAGACCTCTTACCCTTTACATAAGCACGAGCATCCTTCAATTTTTGCATGAAGTCAGAACTGAGTGTAATCGAGGGATGGTGCTGGATGAATTCCTCAAGGTCCTCCTCTGACTTCAACCGCGACCGCACTATCTCCTTGAACCGCTCACGCTCCTCCTCCGAGAGCTCGCCGAAGAGGTCACGCAGTCGTCTCCGGACCTCCTCTTCCTCAGCAACCTCGTCATCCTCCCCAAAGAATGACCGTGTCTCAAGGGTCCTGTCGACCACAGGTTCTCCAGTCAGAGCCTCGACAATGACTCGTTCCTCAGACTCAGCTTCCAACTCCTCGAGTTGCTCTACTAGCTCCTCTACTCGTTCGATGAACTCCTCCGGAATATCAGCCTCCAATTCACCCTCAAGCGTATCCTCTTCTCTGTGAGAGGGCTCTTCCTGCTCCATAGTCTCAGATGATTCAACCTCAGAGGTTACGGACACACTCCCATCCATCTCAGGTTCAGGGATCTCGTTCGAATCTTCAGAGGACTCCTCCACCTCCAGTGTGTCCTCAACCTCAGCCTCAACCTCTGGTTCCTCAACTGAATCCACATCACCTTCAATCGTTGACCCGGTGGATTCCTCTTCCTTGACCTCAGAGTGGTCGCGATGTTCATTTTCCTCGATGGAGGTCTCATACTCAGGCGTCTCTGGCATCTCGTTGGACTCGGGTTGCTGGATTCGCTGTGTCTCCGTGTCTTCTAGAGAGCCAGAGGGTGATGTTTCAACTGGTTCATACTCTGATTCCTGTTTTGTGACTCTGTTCCTGAATTGGTCATCAGGCAATCCCTCAGCATCATCAACGGGCTCACTGGACTCAGTCTGTTCCTGTGCCTCGTTCTCAGATTCAATCTCAGATTGAGCCTTTCCCTCAGTTTCACTCCTGACCTCCGTTGCATAGACCATTCCCGTATCTGTAACCTCGTATGACTCACTGCTTTCCGTTGCCTCTGAGGAAGCTCTCTCATCACTCTCTTCTTCTGCATCACAGTCTTTCCTCGAGACTCCCTCCAGCTGGTGGTTCATGTCATTGACATATTCATTATGGAGTTCATCCCGGACCTCGTCAAGGTCATTCTCTAGGTCATCCTCAAAGGTTTCCTTTGCGACCTCATCTTTCTCCCGCTGAAGTTCATCGAACTCTTTTGCGGCCGCCTCAGCAAGGTCTTCGATCTCTTTGCGCAGTGAGTCGTACTCATCGAACTCCTTAGCAGCCTCAATGGCTGACTGCTCAATCTCCTGCTGACGATCAAAGTCTTCTGCGGCATCCTGAGCAGCCTTCTCGATCTCATCAGGAATCTCCCTACCTTCTGACTCGTTGGGGGTCTCATCATACTCTCTCTCTGGGTGGCGCTCTGTATTATCTGACGAATCATGCGGCAACTTCAGACCCCGAGTCGTTGATTTCAGACCTGACCATATCATACACTGCGGCCCACAGTGCATCATTGTCTGGAGAGGTCAGAGCTGCTCTTGCCTCATGCAGTAGGAGAGTGGCTGCCTCAGTGGTATCAGAAGTATGTGAATCAAGTCGTCTGGCAAACGTTAGTATCAGCTGTACTAGTGGTTCATAGTTGCCCTCAGCAGCCATCTGAAACAATGACAGGTATCTACTGACAAACTGGTCAGTACGAACCATGGCGCCCACCTTCTTCTTAAGTACTTCATCAGGCTCTACTATCTGATCGTGTGATGCACTGGAATCCAGGAATCTTTTGTTCTCGTCAAGTGCCAGTTTCACAGCTGACTTCACGTCAGATGCGGTTTTCTTTGTGTCAATCTTGAATGTGGTAAGCCTCTTCTGAAGTTCAAGACTGAGTCTTGTGTGATACCGTCCGAGATGATCTGCTGGCAGTTCGCTGATCGGCAGAAGATGACTCAGCTCTTCGGCTATCTCAACGAGAAGTGGTATACTGGACCCTTCCAGGTTTGAGATACGCCAGACCAGATGATGAGCATAGAATGGCAAAGGAGCATCATCTGGTCCTGCAAGCCTCGCAATGTTACGTAGGATAAGAGCTCCGAGTCGAGGGTTCTTGACCTCGAAGAGCGTTTTCAAGACTCTCCCGAACAACTCACTATCGAACATTGCATAGAGTCTGAGCGCGCTGGTAATGTCTATCTTGTTTGTTGCTAGCTGAAGAGATAGTTCGTTTGGTCTCAATGAGTTCAGTGCATACTTTGACTTGGTCTGGAAATGCGGACTCTGGTCGAAGACCGGTCTCATGTGCTCTATGATCTCAGCATCAGTCACCGGTTTCCCAGGAGCCAGTTCTGGATACAGTGCGACAATGTCGTTGACCCGCACCCTCACTGGTCTGCTGATACTAGCTGTACGGATCACAGCCTCGCCAATTGGCAAGGACCCCATCATTCGAATCTGGTCCTCGGTACAGTTCATCTGATCACCGATGAGCCTGCGATCTGTTCCTGCGCCTCGCCCATGCATGAATATGTTCAGCGCCATCATATATGCGCTGCTTGTGAGTTCTGAGAAACCTGGTGCGATGAGTGTGAAGCCTACCCCTGAACTTCTCGACTCCTTCATGGTGGTGGTGATCGTGTCAACAGCTGCCTGTTTCGCACCGTGCTCCTCATCCATCTTGACACCGGTCTCGAGCTTGAGAATCCTGTGGGACTCCTCGATGACCACGTTATACTTCAGACCCTTCTTGTGCTTCATCTCAATCTTCTTCATTGCCTCAAAGTAGCGAGCTACTCTTGACACGAACCAGAAGACAAAGAATGACTGCTCATCTTTGGATAGTGCGTATAGCAGAATAAGACTGGGCTTTTTGGTCAGTTCTCTCATGGTGATTCCTGAGGTCGTTCCAAAGACGCTGTTGAGAACACCGCTACATAGCTTGTTGAACCTGATATAGAGCGCACCCCACACATCTTCGTTGCCACGGGTGCTGTACTGGACCTCCTCCTTGATGAGCGGCAGGGTCTCAAGAAAGTCCGAGAGCACAATGGACAATCCTGGGATGTTGGACTCACGGTCCCAGCCTAGTCTCTCGAAGGTGAGTTCGATGACCCTCTCCATGTACTCCTTGATGATACCATAAGCAGGCATTGCAGCAATGATGATTGCTTTTGTGTCATTGATGATATGGTTCACATGCATACCCTCACAGAAATCGCTGAATGAGAATCTGACAGGAGTGACAGTTTCATCGCCTGGAGTGAGAACAAGGATACTCTTCACTTTCCGCAGAAACCGAAGATGGTCCTCATTCTTTGAGAGCAACAGCTTCGTGAAGTTGATTCCTAACCGATGTAATTCTAACGTGATGTTCGACTCGGTCACAGACTTTCCATTGCCTGTGTCACCGCCCATCACACTATGCGATGCCAGATCGATAGTTGGGATTACAAAATCAGCAATGGGAGTTCCAGAGTCATCAAGGACCTTTCCAAGTCTGATCCCTTCAGTTGAATCCTCATCTTTGTGCTTGTTCTCGATGCTACGTCGGTCTGTTGGATTGGTACGAAATGATGCATAATCCGCAACCGAGATGCCTAGGTCGTTTCGCGCAAGGGAGAAGTAGACACTGGCCTCCTCAATGGATAAGAGAGTCGTCTTCCCGATGGTTTCACCCTCAATCAGCTTCTTAGCTTCATGTATGTTCTTTTGGGTTTCTATAGAGAGATGATTTTGTGGATCTGCAGGAATGAGTGTACCCCGAAGTACTCCTGCAAGTTTCCTTGACAGTTTCTCAGCAATCTTTGGTTCTCGGTCCCAGCATGTAGCAGACACCTCAACTTCGCACAGATGACTGTTACTCAGTCTTTCTATCTGCATCTCCAGCGACTTGGCTTTCTTGATAGCTCCCATGTCTGTACTGGTCTTAGACTCTTGTATTTCACCCGAGAGGAGAGTAGATCGAGGTTTTATTATTGTTGACTGAACTCTCTCACTCTCAGCCATGTATTGCTGTTCCAGAGATTTCACGGTGCGATTACTAGTCCGTCTTGGAATAACTGTCACCTGAAAAATCCCGTCAGGCAAACCAAGAAGGACTTCAGCCATGACAGAGATAGCATCTATTCTCTGACGGGGGTCATCCACACTGAGTGGTTCACCGAGAAGGTATGTTGTCACCGGAGTTGCCAAGGGGTTGATGGTGGGTCCATGAAACCGATTGTGGACCTTTTGTTTGAACCCTGTGAGGTTTCCTTTAACCGTGTCTGCGAGGGTCTCAAGATATTCAGAGAGCGCGACATCATTCTGCGCCCAGGTCAGGTATAACACTCGCATCTTTTTCCTGACACGTTCATATCTAAGTGCTATCGGAAAACTAGATAGAACCATGACTCTTAGGATGTTGAAGAAGGATTGATATTTGGAAGGGTCAGGGTCTTTGTTTTGAAAGTGTTCTTCAGGAAACTCTGTTAGTTCAACAGCTGCAATCACGACGTCTCTCTTAATGACCATTCGAGAAAGAGAGATTCCAAACGTATCTTGTTGTGCAGGAGTATTCTCATCAGCAACTGACTTCCTTTGAAGATTCCATATCATCAGAAGTGTGGTTGGAAGACCAATGATTGCTAGAGTTTCAACTGGAAACTCAAGAGCCAAAGTGTACATGACTTGGATACCAGTGAGAAGTATTGCTCCAATTGTGATAAGAAAACCACTCAACCATAAAAGCCCCTTCTCTTTGGAAGGTTTAGAAAAAAGGAGTGCACAAGATCCTGCAAAGAAACAGACACCAGAAAGAATCACAGCTTGACCTTTGAATTGTGCTGAACCAAAGGGAATTATGAAGAGCAGCCATGCTGTGCAAGAAACGGGAATTAGCGTTCCAAGTAGTGCAATAAGAAACTTGGTAAGTCTAAGTATTCCAAATCCTGAATTCCCTTCATCCGACATAGAGGAACCTCCTGAAGCTCAATATGATCAATTATTCATAGTTTTATGGACTCAAGTTTTGAAGGAACAATAGTATCTTTCAGGTATTTTTGAAACCTCTAAACAGTAGCGTGTTGATTATTAGACCTATACTAGTTGTATCAATCTAGAAGAGGACTATAATCGCTTTTTGGAACGAGTGAGAGTCCAAATCTGCAATTTAATCTAATCAAACTGGTTATTATTAGGCGATCGATTTCCTTTGCACATTATTTCATCCTTCATTTTTTCTCTGGAATCATTGATTGCTTTCACAAAAAAGTTAAAAGAACAATATGTTATATGTTAACTAGAATTGGTTAACTATCAAGATTGTGAGTGCTTGCTATGAAGTCTATCCATTTCAAGTTTCCAACCAAGCGACAGGAATTCATATGGCAGAAGAGAAGACAGGAGATCCCTCCATCAGCAATCGCTCGAGAATTGAAGGTATCACGCGCTTTAGTTAGCAAGACACAACGAATTGCTGAGGTGAGGATAGAGAGAATCCTGTTACACACTGCAGCGACAAATCGGATTAATGTCCAACACATCAGCCCAAGGTACGGTTTTGCTGTGGGTCACTGCTCTGCAAACAAGTCAGAGACATATATTGTATACTCACCTGCTCTGGGAACTCAGCTATGGTTCAGTCATGGAGGAGACTGTAGTAGTTGCAGTGAGCAGTCAGTATGCGAGAAGACGATTCACACACTTGCTCAAGAATGGAAGCTCCCACTTCCGAGGGGAATACCAGCAACAGAAGCAGCAGAGGAGCTCTTCATCGCAATAATGAGGCGTCTGAAATGGATCGAATAGATACAGGGTTGGAAGTTCATTCCTCATCAACTCACGAAGATCTCAAAACAAGAACACTGTATGAGATGGTAACAGCCTGGGCTGAACAACCGTGGGATGGAGTCCAATACAAGCGCATTTCAGAAGAATTGTGGGACTCCATTGATGCTTCTAATCTCATGGAAGGACCATATGGCGTGTCCGTAACACTGCTTGAGTCATGCATTGTCGACTCCACGGAGGCATTACAAGCAGGTCAACTCACAGAAAAACAGGCAGTAGATGACCTGAAAAAACTCCTAGAGAATGACGACTTCGTTGAGGGTGCTAGAATTATAGAAATCTGTGTCAAGACAAATCCCGTGTGCAGAATATCAAGCCTTGACCATCTGCTACAGCAGAGTCAATCCAGAGAGCCTCTTAGATGGACTCGTCGAATGAAAATCGGGTTTGTTGTGTCCCTTGTGACAACTCTTGGCGTCTATATCGTGATGATTGGTCTGCAATTGTGGGAACCCATTGGATCACTGTCATGGCTTGTCATCACCAT
>CAZPWM010000066.1:0-17479 GCA_964590575.1 uncultured archaeon | reverse complement strand
CCTCTTCCTATTGTGCAATTGGGTAGAACAACAGCTTGGGGCAGCCAGCAGTTGTCTTCGATTCGTACCGGGCCGAAAGTGACAGGATATCCTTGAATGAATGACTGATATGCTCCATGAGTGAAAATGGCAGAACGCATGCCTATTCCTACTTCTTCACCAATGAACACCGCATCTGCTGTGTTAATAAAAGAGAATTCCCCAAGGTGGCAATTATTGCCCATTCTGAGTTTTGAGTGGATTTCAAAACAACTTCCTCCACCAATAGAAGACCAGGTGAGCATTCTGAAATTCCCCCCTATCTCTACGTCACGTCCCATTATGCGACAATACGGGTTTATGTAGCTGCTATCTCCCAACAACAACTTCTCTCTCACATCTATGGTAGAATGCTCTCTTATCGTGACGTTTTTGCCAATTGTAATATTTCCACCTCTTATTAGAAGACCTCTGGAGATTTTTGTGTTATCGCCAATATCCAGTTTTCGAACCTTTATCCTGACACCTCCAGGTATTCTGAATGCTTCTTCATCTGTATCACTGCCTATCTGCACACCGTTGCCAATTATAACCTCCTCAGCCTCGATTACAACGTCATCTCCAATTATAATATCTGAGCCCAGCTTCTTTGACTTGGTGTGTTTGAATGCAGTCTCACTCATGCTTTATTCACTACATTGTTTCTATTCACTATCTCTTATAACTCATGCATCGATTTTCTCCAATCTGTTCAAAACGACTTTAAGATTCAACTGTTCGGGTTTGAACGCTTTGAACTCCATGTTTCTAGCTTTCTCAATTGATGTCTTCAAGGAATTAAGGTCTCTGCACCAAATGAGATGCCCGCCTTTCTCCATCTTGGTCACCAGTTCCCACTCATGTCCACCTGTAATATCCGGATTCTGTATCACTATCAATCGATGCCCTTTAGTGACGTTTTCCATGATTGTCCCCGCACCACAGTTGCTAATGACAATCTCAGCTTTGCTTAGGTACTCTTCGAGTCCCTTCTTGAATCGGAAGCTCTTGATATGCTTTGGTATGTAGTGACCCTCTCCTCTTTGAGCAATCACCTCATCTGCGATTAACCCATTACCGACCATCTCATCGACTGTTTGAATTAGAGCATCATGAGGAAGAGAGGTTCCTACTGTCACAAATATCAGAATATCACCCCCTCGTATTCAACACCTAGATATCTTTTGGCTAGTTCTGGCCAACTACTCAACCAGAGATTCACTTTTCCTAACAATAGTCTACCAGCAATAGACGGATTATAGACCCGGCTTGGACTCTCTATGAAGATGGTCTTGATTCCAAAAACTCGAGCAACAAGAAATGGGGGGAGAGTAAGTCCAGATCCGGTACTGATGAGAACATCCGGTCTAACAATAAGGAAGATGAATAGACTGTGAAGAAACAAGAAGAGTGTTCGCACAGCACTCATGACCCGACTGTCTTTAGCTCTGAATCTGGGTGAGATTACACTGAAGTAATTCTTTCCGACTTTCTGCTTGGTCACCTCAGATTCCCATGGCACTATGTAAAATTTCTCATGCTTCACCTGTTTACTCAGAATCAGACCTCTAGTAGTGTGTCCTCCTGAACCAAGCACAAACAGTAATCTCAAAGCAGGTCAGTCCTCACATTAGTACTCTCGTGTGCTTCTCTCCAATATCATCCTTTTGTTTGATTCTCTTCAATGGGGGCATTCCACATTTGGCGCCAAATAAAACTCTACTCAATGGCATGTGAACAACACATTGCCCTATTCCTTACCGGGGATAGTATGTGGGTCATACACCTGTCATACACTGCTATTTTCTGGATTTGACCTAGGCTTTATATGAAAGTGATGTATCTCTCCACCGGAAGTTGAGGCCTGTTGATACAACGTCTCAACATTACAGTAGTGAGTTGAGGAAACTTGAGCAAAGAACCAAAGCCAAAAGCTAAACCAATTCCGGTACGTGGTTTAGGTCTATCAATTAGACTCTTTAGAATATACGATATGTTTCTAGCAGCAAATGACATCGTCGCCAAACTGAAAGCCGTAAACTACGCACCAACATCTGGTAAGAGTAAAAAACTAGGTGCTGGTTTTAGCAATGTTTCACTAACTGGAAAAACAATCACAGCAGATTTCATGGCTGATTTCCGAGTAGTCGTGAGATCTCTTGGCGCAGAAGGGTACTCCACCAAACCGTACTACTCGGTTGATAATGGGACTGTTATTCTGAAACTAGATCGCAACACCTTAGAAGTTCGAGGATCAGAACGAATAGCAAGTAGAATTCGAAGCATACTTGTTGCAGAAACTGGAGCGAGTATTGTACCTCTCAACCTGAATGGAGGTGCGAAAAAACTCTACGACATGGCGACTGATGTAGATGCTGTACTTGTAACAGGTGTTGAGAAAGGCAGCCTATCTCAAGCGGAGTTCAAGGGGCATGGTCTTCAGAGTGAGGAAGAAGTTGGTATGTACACTCGCAGGTACAAAGGCGAGATTGCCAGATTCAGAGGCATGTTTGAGTACCCAAGTCCTCGTACGACGTTGAAGACTTCAGTGAATGGAGCCGCGGGATCGATAATGATTTGGACCAGTGACGAACTTAGCGACAGGAATGTCCGCTGGATCGTTCAAATGATGGAAGATTCTGCACCACCACCCGAAAAGTAGTTAGCTCAACATCCCTGCAAAGGTAGTGGGCCTTCGGGCCCATTCCTATACTATACCGTTTATTTTCTACATCCAGTCTTTTGCATCCCTCTTGACTGCAATGATTGTTCGCGTATTATCGATATACCATCTGGTTTTATCGCGAAAAATCGGCCAGAATTCGAAGAATGTCTGTGGGTCCTCAGTTTCAAGCAATAGGAATCCACTCCAATCAGAGCCCCACGCGTATTTGTAGTCGCCTATGATTTTAAGATGCTCAGGCCAGCTTCCTTTCCCAAACTCTTTCCAGAACTCTTTTGCTTTTCCAGCTTGTTCAGGAGTCATCAACTGAAACCGGTAGAATACAATGAACGCATAGGTCATCTCATGGCACCAAGTTAGTGGAACTGAATTCAGATTAAAAAGATTCGTGATGGATGTTTTCTGTGAAGACTCAAATACTCGGAAGTGATTTTTTGGGAAGAATGGTCTGCGTGTGAAGGAGAGCCGCTTTGTTTGTGGGGAGCGCCACCGATTCTAAGATGCGATGCAGACAGGAACGCGAAATTAGTTTGACAAAGAAAAATATCATCATTTGTTAGGTGAGCAAACTCTGGTGGTACTCCTCTCTGACTCAACACGCAATCCCACCCATAAGGATTCAGCTTCAGTATTCGCTCTTGTGGTTTCCACTGCCGAATATCATAACCTTATTAGATATCCTCAAATCTAAAGAATCACGCCATACTGACGAGTTGATGTTAATTTGTTTGACATGTTGGAGAAAGCTGTGGAAACAGGCCGCGAACTCGGAGCCAGCTACGTAGAGCTCAGAGGTGAATCTGGTTTCATCGAGTATATACAAATGGATGATGGCCGGATAAACGCGCTGACTCAGCGAATAGAGCAAGGGGTCGCTATCAGAGTATTAGTTGATGGCGCATGGGGATTTGTGAGCACGGGGAATCTTGATGGGCTTAGCAATGCTGTCAAGGATGCCTATTCGATGGCAAAAGCAGCAGCGCCTACACGACGAGAGCCAATTACACTAGCAGAAACCAAGGCGTTTGAAGATGTCGTCACTCTAGATGTAAGGAGAGATCCTCGTCATGTCCCAATTGAGGAGAAAATCAAGTATCTACAGGACATGACTAAAGCTGTCAAAGACTATGACTCACGAATAACTGCTGTCACAGGGAAGATACGAACCGCTTCAGGAAAGAAATATCTAATGACATCTGATGGGTCTAGGATTCAAACAGATGTCGTTCTTGTATGGAGCTATCCCTGGGTCACGGGAAAGGAAGGTGTCCGCCTTAGTGCTGCTCGTTACGAGGATGCATCTACTAGCCGTGGATGGGAATTCATGGATGAGGTCGCAACCCCTGAAACTATTGGACTGGAGGCTGCGAAACGAGTCAAGCTTCAACTTGAAGGTGTACCAGCAAAGGGCGGATCATTCCCGTGTGTACTTGGGCCCAGAGTGATTGGTGTCCTTGCTCATGAAGCTTTGGGGCATCTATCGGAGGCGGACCTCACGGTTCAGAGTTCATTCAATGGTAAGGTGGGAGAGGTTGTAGCTTCTGAGGGTGTCAATATGACTGACAATGGTGTTGATGAAGGCAATCTTGGAACTTCAAAGTATGACGATGAAGGATCACGTGCATCACGTGTTGAGATTATCAAAGATTCCGTTTTGACTGAGCTTCTCACTAACCGAGAATATGCAGCAAAGATCGGACAACGAGTGACTGGGAATGCGAGAGCCGAGAGCTATCTCTATCCACCAATTATCAGGATGCGAAACACGCTATTTGAGCGTGGTGATTATAACCCTGATGAGATGTTCAAGGGCATTGAGTTTGGTTACTACTGTGCCGACTTCCGGGGCGGGCAAGCTCAGATGAATGCCTCTTTCCAAGTTGGCATTCAGGAGGCTTATGAGATTGTTAATGGTGAACTTGGCAAGCCAGTGACGGACCTCTCAATCTCTGGTATCGCTACCGACTCTCTCTTCAAGATTGAAGGAGTTGCCAATGAAGACTTTCCATTCGAACTAGGAAGATGTGGGAAGGGTCAGGAAGCATTTGTTGCGGCTGGAGGACCGAATATTCGGTTTTTGGAGGGTGGCATAACATTTGGAGGAGCCAATTAGGAGCGTATGAGAATGATTGAGGAACAGACATTACTTGATCTCTGCGAATTCATAGTGGAAACTGGAAAGAGTAAGGGTGCTGATCACATTGAAGCCTTAGCGCAATCCGAGTTGGAATCTGAATCCGACATTGAGATGGGCCAGATTAGTCAGGTGAGTAAAAAGGACTTGGCTCAGATTGCTATCCGTCTATACATTGGCAAGAAAATGGGATCCGCTTTCACAAACATCCCTTCCAAGGATGCTGTCAAAGAGGCCGTAGAGTTGGCAATTTCAGCAGCAAAAGCGACAACTGATGATGACGATTGGTCTGGATTTCCAACACGTCCAGAGAGTTATCCAACCATTGAAGGACTCTGGCAGGACTCTGTTGTAAATGCTGATGCAGGAGAGATTGTTGGCATTACTGGAAAAACACTTGGCCTAGTGACTGAAGCCGAACCAGGACTCATTCCGGGATTCGGTGGTTCAGGTGCCATAGCATTCAGTTCAGCATATGCTAACAGCAATGGAGTGAGCCACTCTGACAAAGGAACTTTTGCCTTTGTTGCCCTTGGTGGAGTTGCGCCGACTGAAACAGGAATGACTCCAATGATCTTCTCATATGATATAGCGCGTGGAATGGACGTCGATATAACAAGGACTGTGGATGATGTTGCAACCAATATTAGAATCTGCAAGAAATCCGCTAAAGGCAAAACTGGAAAGCATACCATGATTATGCATCCAAATGCCTACAGTCAGTTGATGAATTTCACTTTGGTTCAGTCTATCAGAGGTGACAATGTTGCTAGGGGTAAATCAAAGATTGGAGATAAATTGGGAGAAAAGATCGCATCTGAGAAGTTTACGATTGCTGATGATGGACTTCATCCAAGAGGTGTTGCAAGCTCCTCGGCTGATGATGAAGGGGTCCCTAGGCAACGCACTCCAATCATCGAGAATGGTGTTCTTCGATCATTCCTTTGGGACACATATTGGGCCAATAAGATGGGTGTCAAGAGCACAGGGAATGCAAAACGGAACATGCGGCAAGGACTTGTGGACATATCACCTAGTACCGTCGTTGTGGAGCCTGGCAATCGCGAAATCGATGAAATAATCTCTGGAATCGAGTATGGCTATTATATCCTTGGTGTGCAAGGTGCACACAGCTCCAATCCAGAATCTGGTGACTTTAGTATCGTCGGCAATCCAGCCATCTTGATTGAGAATGGAAAGATGGTAGGGGCAGTACATGGTCTCATGATTGCTGGTAACATGTATGATCTCCTTGAAAATGTGGATGAAATCGCGAAAACACCTCACTATCTTCAAGGTGTCATTGGTCCAGAGATCGTCTTCAAGAATGTTTCACTGATTGCAAAAGAGTAGACTTCATCTTCATGCTCAGCTGAAATCTGATTATCAGCTGAGTTCCTACCTTTTCTATATCTCTTTATTAGCTAATATAAGCAAAAGCATATCAGATACAAGTTATGAACGAGCAGAGAGTCATAGTCTTTGACAGCTTTAGTCATGTCCTGTAGATACTTGGATTGTTTCTTGTTTCTCTAGTACTACCTGCGACACCTATGGCTGGATCCGGTGCAATCCCTCTGCGGAGCGTTAATGATCTTTCACTTGGATCACAACTACAGGTGGCTCTCTCGCAGCAATGGATACTCTGATGCACCATTCGAACTTGATAACTTTGCAGGACCCCCAGGACCTGGTCCACTTGACCCACTATTATTGGCATTAATAGCAGCTGGAGTGATTGTGGTCGTGTTAATCCTGGTCATCTTATCAAAGAAATCCAGCGGGAAAAGTAATAGATTTAGATTATGGGTTTGAGAGGATTCATTTTCTCTCAAATCCCAATCCTCTTTTTTTTGGGTGTTCGATGGATTAAAAAGATTAGACTCAGACATTGCTGTCGAGGGACATGCCTCCGGCAAAGAATGACATCCTACGACGCGATTTTCAGCACGGGAAGGTAGCTTATGGCTTTCAGTGGAACACAGCGCATCACAAAAACCTCGGACATAAAGCAGGTGATTTAGCATCCCTTTGGGCTCATCTGAATTCAATACTAAGTGGCAATGTTCCAATAAACCCATTCCTAGACCCGTTCTTCACACGAGCTTCAAGATTACACTTTTCAGAGATGTCGAAATCTGAGAAGGTCGGGTTTCGAAAGAAGCTTAGACGAACAGGAGCTCTGACCATTCATGTTGATGACGATTTGGTTAGTATGCTTCGAGACTATCATCGGTCTAGAAACGATCTGAGTTATTCTTCGGACCACAGTATCCTAAAAGAGTTCATCTTGAACGATCCACAAACGATAGCGATAGAAGTTCCCGTTTGGTCCGAACGGTATAAGATGACAGGTCATGTTGACCTCATCCGCTATGTTGACGGAGCTATTCATATCTGTGACTACAAACCAGGTCCCTTAGAACGAACAAAAAGTCGTTTCATGGACTCAATCCCTCAGGTTTCAGCTTATGGTGAAATGATGGCCCATCATCTTGCTAACACACTTCGGACTGCTTTTGAAGCGCCTCTATTACCAAACATCAAGTGCTGCATTTTTGACACTCACTCTTGCTGGCATTTTGGCGCTGAAATGTTTGTACAGCTTGAAACAATGGGTAAGATATCTGGTTTTCAATCATGACCATTCTTCAAGATTTCCATTCTTACCTCTTCTTCAACAGTGGGTGCTTCAGTCGCAATGCCACTCCATTTCAGGTGAATGGTGGGCCGTTCAGATACAAGACCCTCTCGAATTCTAGAGAAGTAGTGTTCTGACATAGTACCAAAATTGCCAAGGGCTGGATCTACTGGAATCCATCCATTTCTTTCAAGAAACATCTCTGCCCAAGCA
The DNA here is from genome assembly GCA_964590575.1 of uncultured archaeon. GTDB lineage: Archaea > Asgardarchaeota > Thorarchaeia > Thorarchaeales > Thorarchaeaceae > SMTZ1-45. The sequence continues at coordinate 9,790 of CAZPWM010000066.1, read as the reverse complement.
TGAGGTTCTGGTTCAGGACCTCCGCGATAGTAATGACCTACAATTCTTCTAGCAGGAATTCTGACAGCGCGAAGTAATGCAATGAAAAGGTCTGCATGTTCATCACAGTCTCCTTCCTTCTCCCTGACAGCTCTTGCAGCTCCTATTCGTTCGTCAAGGTGAGTCTTAAGCTTCATGCTGTCTCGTACCATCTCAAATGCGAGTCTTGCATACGACTCATCATCACCAGTTCTTTCTGCTACCTTCTGTGATAATTCCTGCACAAGTGGATCATCAATTTCCCAATATTTCTGCATGGAGCAGTAAATTCCTCTATTCCTAGCAATATGCTCTTCAGTTGATATCTGAGATTCCATTAACCAGTCCCTAGTGATAGTGTCAATTCGTAGGACCACAGTAGGCGAGAAACTTTCTCCTGGATTAAGTTCTGGAATCTTGATCACTGCAACCATGTTCTTCTCTGCTTTCTCTGTGACTCTAGCAGGTGGGAAGACATCAATCATCTCTACAAACTGGTTTTCGATGTCTGTGAAAAGATGCCAAACCATCATTCCTCGTGTCAATTTCGAAGAACCACGGTTATGGACATTCGCTTGCATCTCAATCTTAAGGCGCATTATGGTTTCACAGGCTCCTCGGATGCTTTTTGGCTTGACTCGAATAGATTTATGTATTGTCTGACTAACTAACCAACTGTCCTTTCTGGGATTGAGGAACGCGAGGTTTTCGCATGGCAAAAGATCCTGACAAAAAACCATCTGGGGATAAAGGCGTCGTGGATGAGCTTCTTACCGAGCTCGGAGTAGACAACGAGATGAGACAGGAGCTCATCGACTCTGGTCGTATGTCGAGCGATGTCATGAGAGTCGAATCAGCTGACCAGGTACGACGAAGAATCGAGATAGATAAGAGCATTGAGAAGTTACAGGATAGTATTGGTCTTCTAGAACGTAATATCATGATTGTTGACGGTTCGGTAGATCGTATTGAAAGAGACCTTGTACCTGTGGTTCTATCATTCTTGGTAGGGCTAAAAGGAAATCTAGTGAGCATGAGAGGCGATATCGTCACTCGAAGTAAACGTGCAGCAAAAACAAATCTTCAGACTACCTATATCGACAACGATGTGAGGCCTATAGTTAATGAGGAGTTCCATAAGGTCGAAGAGTCATTGACATCAGGAATGTCAACACCTATCCTCGAAAAAGTACGAGATTTAACTGAAAGTCTCAAAGATGCGATGAAAGTAACCTATGAAGAACTAACAACCCTCAAAGCGAACATTGATGATTTCACTCAGCGGTCCACAACCGAAGTAGAGTTTCTATCATCAGAGCTCAGCATGAAACCAAAGATCGAAGTCCCAAAGGATATAGCTGATAAAATGAAGATGCTTGAGAGACGCATTGAGGAACTCACACAAGAGCTAAGCATCTCCCAGCAGAAGGTTTCTACGAGAGAATCAGAGATTGAAACTCTTCGTAAAGATAATGCAACCCTTAAGGTAATCAATGAAGAGATTGAGGAAGAACTAGCGACCCTGAAAGCCACTCCTCAGACCGATGTGGAGGTTCTCTCTGAATTAAGAGGTACTGTGAAGACGCTGGAAGCATCACGTGACCTTCTTCAAGAAAAAGTCACAGAAGCTGAAGCACGAGCAAATACAGCAGAACAGAGAGGTAAGGAGTATTCCGATGAAATCGCCAAGAAAGATATTGAGCTCGGTGATTTGAAGACTAAAGTTAGACAGCTAGAGGACCAGAAGGCTAAGACTGCTGACCGCTTGACTGAAATGGAAGAGATACGAGCTCGTCTACGTTCCTATGAGTCTGGGGATAAGGCACGAGAACTTGAACGACTCAAGACAGAATTTGAGCGAACCTCAGCTAATCTTGAGAGAGCAACAAACGATCTGAATGAAACAAAAGCCAAACTAGAACATACTCAAGAAACCCTTGAAGGCTATCTTGATCTCATGGATAGTACTGAGAAGACAAAGGCATTCTTGATGGTTGAAGAACATGGCGAAATGGCTATCCGTGAGATAGCTAGATCTTTAGGGGTAGCTCCAGCGATAGTAATGAAATGGGCTGAAGAGTTTCAATCGTTAGGTATCGCTTGGGTTGTCGATGGCCAAACATTAGTTCATCGCGACCAGAAGAAGGAGTAGATGAATAGTTAAATCACGGGTTCAACTTTCTTGAGAAACTGAACCACTTCAAGAAGTCCTTCAATTCTTAAGGCGTCATTATAGAGTAAATCAATCTGAGTGAGTTTTAGTCCATCATCTTCGAGATATGATTTCACTGCTGGACTAAGTACCTTCTCGAGATATTTGGACCTGAGATTTTCTAGAGCGTAGATTACACTTGTGTCCAACTGTCCTGACTCTACAGCTCTTTGCACGGTACCAAGAAGCTTCTTACAATCGGCTCGATTGGTTAGTTCCGAATTAGCTTCCTTCAAAGTTTGCCTTGCAAGTTCGAAAGCTTTACTTGTTGCACTGCTGTAATCTCTTACTGCTAGATATTTTGTTTCGGAACATCGATCAAGAAACGGCCTATTCCTCTCAGATGCAAGCCTGAATAGACCTCCTATCCGTTCTAGCTCCTTTGGAACTGGCATTTGCTAAACCATTTCCCAATCCGCAACTTTTCCTTTTAACAATGACTACTAAACACGCCCCGCTACACCGTAAGAGGCATAAGAACCCGATTTACATGCATCTTGAGATGAGAGAGGCTGCACTGTATACAAAACTGAAGAGTGGAATTCGTTGTGACCTATGCGCTAGACGATGTGTAATACATGAAGGTGAAACTGGATTCTGTCGAGTTCGAACTGTAAAGGATGGAAAACTCTACTCCACAGTCTACGGCTTAATTGATGGGATGGCTCCTGATCCAATTGAAAAGAAGCCTTTGTTTCATTTTGCCCCTGGGAGTAGCGCGTTCTCAATAAGTACTTCATCGTGTAATTTCCGGTGTCAATTCTGTCTAAACTATCACTCTGCACATCGAGAATCGCCTGTAGGTCAAAAACTGAACCCTGAGGAGATTGTGATTCTAGCACAGAAATATGACTGCTCAGGAATAACATATACATACACTGAACCAACCATCTTCATGGAACTGGCACACGACACAGCGGAGATAGCACATAACAAAGGGATGTTTAATACATTCGTAACGAATGGATATATGACTCAGGAAGCAATTGACTACATTGCTCCTTATCTTGATGCAGCTTCTGTCAACTTCAAGGGAAGTGCAAATAAGAAGTTCTACAAAGAGTTGATGTCTGTTCCAAAAGTTGAGCCAATATTTGACGCGATGCTCATGATGAAAGAAAAGGGTATATTCATCGAGATCACAAATCTCATCATACCTGAGGTTGGGGACTCTATAGAGGACTCACGCATTTTGGCAGAATGGGTTGTTGAGAATCTTGGAGAACAAACACCGTTTCATCTTACTGCGTTTGCTCCCGCATACAAGATGACGCATCTACCACGTACATCTGCAAAAACTCTTGAAACTCATATTGCTGCTGCAAAAAAGGCGGGTCTGGTCTATGTCTATTCAGGTAATATTGCTGGTCATGACTATGAGAACACTTACTGCCCAAAGTGCGGCTTTAAAGCAATTGAACGATATTCAGTCTATCTCGATATGAATAACCTAAACAAGGATGGTCGATGCCCACAATGCCAGAATGATTTGAACATTGCTGGAGTTCAATGGATGATTCGAGGTAAGGGACAATTCAAACGTTTTTGAGGTCAAAAAGTTGCAGGTTGTGGATGTTGCGTGGAGAATTTCCAAAGATGAAACCTATGAGTCTGGGCTTCGTGTCTGGAGGGACGGATTTGATAATGTCGACTTCTTGCCAATAACTCCGGGTAAACATCTAAATTGGTTCTTTAGTGGACCAAAACGCTGTGTTGGGAATATTGACTCGACAGGCAAGTTGGTCAAATGCCCTGAGGATACTACTATTCTTGGTCAAGGAACGCGTTGTGGTCCATGTTCTGCTGTGGATTATTATGATCCGTGCATTCGTTGCGATGGTCGAATCTGCGGAGCGACTGAAGCAAGAAAGATACAATGTGATATGTCAGACTATGCATTGTATGTGGTTGTCTTCAATGATTCAACGTTGAAAATTGGAGTTTCATCCAAGAATAGGGTCCGTCTTCGGTGGATTGAACAAGGCGCAGACTTTGGTGGTATAGTTCAGATTATTACTGGGGGACGAAAGGCTAGACGGTTAGAGGATCGACTTGGCAAAAAATCCAACATTACTAAGGTAGTTCGAGGAGAGCGGAAGATAAAGAGTCTTCAGGAATCTCTAGAGATTGGGGTTGCGGAGTCAATCGTTAATGATTTCATTGTTGGAATCGAGAGTATTGAGGTTGGAACCCATGTTGCACTAGAAGATCTGTCCAAGCACTATTCGCTTCCAGTTTTAGATGTTAAACCAACCCCCTGGCGGAAGAGGTCTGATCCAATAGACCAAAGACCACTGGTGGGGGACGTTGTTGGAATGAAAGGTTCCCTCCTTGTCACTAGAATTGGAAGCGCCTATACCGTAGCTAATCTGAAACAGGTTATTGGATATAGCTTAGATAGTGATGGAGATATTACCATGGTAACACAGAGTGGCATAATGGATTTCTTCTAACAAGGTTATTTAGGGCAGCAAGTTATCCTCTGATTGTGAACGAAACAGCTGATTTGGCAGCGGAAGTCCGCTATCTCTCTCTTGTTCGAAAAGAAGGGGGAGAACCTATCATTGGTATAACCTATAGAACTATGTCAGTTGACCCTGATTTAGTAGCTAGTTTCGTTCTTGCTGTGATTATATTCGAGAACAGACAGCTAAAGACATTCGTAAAAGAGGGATATGTTGTAGTTATTGAAGAAGGTGCGCATGTAGTAGGTCTACTCATCGTTGACAAGGTTGAAAATGACGAACCATATCGAAATAACCTGATTAAGATTGTTGAGAAATTTGAGAAAAGTTATGAACAACAGCTTACAGCTTGGAAGGGCGATATTCGGCCATTCCGTGAGTATGCATTGGATATTCTTCAAGTGTATCCATACAGAACTTTCGATCTTAAAATGATACCTAGATTAGTTTCAAAATCCGAAGCAAATCCTGACCATCACGCCAATATTCCTTGGAGTGTCGGTGGGACTGATGAGAAACTGCAGATTGTTCTTGGATATATCAATGGAAAACGTACTATTGAAGAGATTATGCAGCAGTCTGAGTTTGAAGACTCTGAAATAATGGCAATCATGTCGATGTTAGACAAATACAAATGGATAACATTGACCAGACGTCTTGAAGATAGCTCAATCTTAACAAAAATCATCGATCCTCCAAAGTTTCTTGTTGGTGTTTATGGAGATCAACTGACCAAACTTGTTGACCAGTGTGATGGTACAAGAACATTGTCAAAGATTTGCGAACTTCTTCCATTTAATATAGAGGTAATCAAAACTGTGGCTAATCGCCTTATTGATGCTGGTGTGTTGGGTTACGTCGACACACCCCCAGCGACTGACGGGAACAAGGAGGTCTGATGAATGGCATTGGATGTTTCCAAAGTAAGATATATTTCCCTTATCCGAATGGAGGGTGGAGAATCTGTACTGAACATTCCGTATGCTGAACTCACAGTTGATCCTGATTTGATTGCTGGTTTTGTTACTGCAGTCATCATCTTTGCTAAGACTCCAATAAGGACCATCAGGAAGGCTGCTTATGACATAATCATCGAGGTTGGTGAAACAGTACTAGTTCTTCTTGTTGTTGATCCAGTGCCAGATGAAGCACCATATCGTGAAAAACTAAGACGTATTCTCGACCAAGTTGAGAGTGAGCATGGCGATAAGCTGAGACACTTTGAAGGTGATATTCGTCGTTTCAGAGAGTTTGCACTAGACATCGTGAAGGAGTTTCCATTCTCCTCAATAGATTTGGATCTTGTACCTATCCAGAAGAAGACGGGCGTTCGAATTCCGTTCAGGGTGGGTGCTGTTGACCATGCATTAGAACAGCTCGAATCCTTCATCAATGGAAAGCGGACTGTTGCAGAAATCATGGACCTTATTGGTTTCACCGATGATAAGGCTCTAGCTCTGATTTCGATACTTGACAAGTATCACTGGATAGATTTCAAGACACGTATCACTGATGAGGATGTACTTGTTAGATCTGATTGTCCAGAGATAACTCTCAGCAAATTGAAGAATCAATATGGAAGACCATTGGAGGACATCCTTGAGAAATTTGATGGCACGATGAAAGTCAAGGATGTTGCAGAATCTCTTCCTTATGATCCTCGGGCTCTTTGGTTCCTGATCAATAAATTGGTTGAAGTCGGGTGCCTTTCTGTTAAGAAATTCTACTAAAGAATTCTATCATATCCAGGGATTCCTACAACATCACTTCTGCACTGTTTGCAGTGTAGAAACTGCTTCATGAAGGTTGATGCCTTTTTGCGAATATCAGATAGTTCTTGGATGGTTGGTGCTCTAAGAGATGCGTACCTATCATAGGGCACAAGCGGCACAATGTTCTGCAGTGCCGCTCCAGCTTTTTGAATCTCATGCGCTAATGGTATGATATCCTGCATGTTAACCTCTGGTATTAGAATCGAGTTGACCTTAACATGAATACCCGCTTTAGATGCCTTGGAGATTCCTCTTAGTTGTGAATCCACAATTCTTGAACCCATCTCTTCGTTCTTGAGAACACTATTTTCAAATCTAGCCCATTCATAGATCTCTGAAGCTGTAGAGATGTTTGCAGTACTCATAGAGACCGTAATTGTTTCAACATGTGTTTTTCTCAACCACATGATATTGTCTTCAAGCAACGTTCCATTGGTGCTTAAACAGATTGCGACATCTTTGAATTTCCTTCGGATTAATTCTAGTGTTTCGAATGTTTCTGGGTTTGCTAAAGGTTCACCAGGCCCTGAAATTGCGACAATCCTGAGATTTGGGTTCTTCTCGATTTCAATTATTGTTCTATCCACTGCATCCTCTGGTGTCATTACCTGTCTAGAAACTCCTGGTTTTGATGTGTGACATGAAGATCCAACTGAATGTGAACAGAATGAGCATTTAACATTGCAAACTCGTGCTACAGGGAGATGAATTCTATGCCAGAGTAAACTACGATTGTTTGAGTAACAAGGGTGGTATCTAAAAGGATATTCACTAATAATTGCCATTGTTTTCAGATTGCCCGATAAAGTATTTTTCCTGCCTCTCTAGCTGTCTTCTTAGCATCGCTGAAGATAAGGCCAAGTTTGGCGTTTTCAGGGGCTGTAACTGTGAGAAGGTAATCAGTTGATATTGCGATTACGACCGTCGCTCCTAGATCTCCCTGAATGATGATAGATTTGAGTTCTCCCTGTCTAAGCTCTTTTACTGTTTGGTCTCCTGCTGCGTGAATAGCTGCGACAATGGCGGCTATTGATGCCTCCTCAGTCCCACCATGAAATCTACTTACAAATGGTAATCCTTCAATTGAAAAAATAGCTGCACCAAGAATTGGCGACTTATTTGAGAGTTCCTTTAGGAGATTACTAAGGGTCTCCTGTAGTTTCATGACGTTTTGGCCTTCCAAGTCTTACGCTCCCTTTTAATAGGATACGACCCATTTCCCAGCAGGGTCATTTTGAAAATTACGGAATCTATTGATAAAGCTTGGGAGCTTGACCGATTTTCTTACTTCAACAGCTAAAATCACTCAATTAATCTGACTGAAGTCACTTTATCACTATGAAGTATGGAGGTCGGGAGTTTCATGACTCTAAGTACATTGTCAGCTTCTTCATAGAGCCCAGCGCTTTTCAGTAGCTCAATAAATTCAAAGCCAGTTGTGATGACGAGTCCTTTAACAGGTTTTCCTTCCTTCATTGATTCCAAAAGTTCCTCTGCTGACCAGAGCTTGGATTTCATATTAAGGTCGCTTTGCTTCTCAAGATGAGAAATTCCTTTTTTTGCAATTCCTCGATTCTCTCTTTGTTCATTGGTATATGCCCGACGTTTATAGATTCGTTTAAGTCTAGCAAGACCAACTTCAACCAATTCTTTTGATTGAACTGTTTTTCGATAAATGTCCTTGACGCTCTTTGTTGAAGTTGTTACCAACCATGCAGTTCCATAAGCTGCTTGATAGCGCATTCCTTTCAGTACCTCTGACTCACTGAGAAGCGTAATAGATCGATACCCTTTGTATTCTACAGATATCAACCAATCCGGATCCTTATGTTCTACCATAAGATCAGGTGTTAGTCCTTCTCCAGTGGACGGGACACTTGTATTGACATCTGGGAATAGATGCATGATGAGTGCATGAAATGCTTCATGGAATAGGTTGTGTCTGAGATTCCTCGCCTCTTGAGGATGCCTCAATCCTGCATCTCGATATAAAACCGGCATTTCCTCCCTTAACCCAGTTCTAGATTTGACTTCATTCTTTGTAGTCATTCTTCCTTTTGCATGATTTTCCTTGACTAGAATTATTGCAGCTTCACTCCCAATAAGCTCGTAGACAATCCTTCCTAAATCAGACTCTTTTTCGCGTGGGTTTTCCGCAATCAAACGCTTTGCTTCATCGTAGGCCCAGTCAATGACATTTTGAGCGTCTTCTCCTAGGAGCTCAGTTATTGAGCGGAGCTTATCGTTTAGCGTGTATTTTCTCACATGTTTTTGTAATGCCGACCCAATGTCTGGTTTTCTGGACAATAGCTTTCTCTCTCTTTAGCTGAGTTATCGGGATTTGATAAGAACGTCCTTGGTGAGCATGACTTCTTCTGATTCATCATCATATGAAACAAGATCAGCAGCTTTCAAATCATGCACTGCTTTGAGGACTACTGCTGGTTGGATTCCAGTGCTAGATGCAATATTCTTCCTAGTTATTGCAGTTTTCACATCATGGAGTGTATATAGAATCCTAGCATGCGGTTTACCGTAGAAGACAGTTTCAATCAGAGTGATGTAGATTGCAAGCAGATCACTGACGTCAACTTTCTCCTGCAGAGCTTCCTTTTCTGCAGATGCTTCACGATAGAGTTCAGAGACCCTTCCAAGTTGTTCGTTGATCTCATCCATCTCTCTTCGCAGTTCGTCACGCTCTCGTTGTAGAGCTTCCTGTGCCTCGCTTTTACCAGCTTCAGCCTCCTGAGCTTTAGCACTCAAACTCGACACTTCTTCCTTAGCTACAGATAGATCTGCTTTTACCTTGTCTCTGGCTGTTTCAGCTTTCTCGAGTTTGGCTGTAAGCTCTTTGACCTGTTCGTCTACAACCCATACTTTTTCTTCAGCTTCTCTTCTTGCAGTTCGGAGTTCCTCAGCTTCACTGTCGAGTTTCTCCCTTTCATCCATCAATTTGACAATTGAGTTCTTGAACTCATCCAATAATTCAAGCATCTTTTCCTTGTCTGTCAATTAGATACTCCTCACTGGGATTGAGCACATCGTGCTTTATATCAGTTTCACATCGTACTCGCTGGATTTTGTTTTGAGGTATCTGATATATAGCTTCTTCAATTCCACGAGAGGATATCCAAATGCCTTGAAAGCTTCAAGCTCTCCCTTTCTCTTCTGCTTCAACATGATTTCATTCTGCTTATTGAGAATTGGATCTTGGCTTATTGATGGAATATTTCGGTTCTGTTGTGCACACTTCACATCCGAGTTAGTCATAGACTCTAGAGAATGCTCAATCTCACAAAGCATACCTTTTCTTCCCCAGAAAT
>CAZPWM010000065.1:0-17545 GCA_964590575.1 uncultured archaeon | reverse complement strand
CACCCGCTCTGATTATCGACACAATAGTCATTACACCCGTGATTTGGTATCTCGTGAGAAAATGGCTTAATGTTATGACACGAAGAAACAGTGGACCTGCTGCTGGTATTGACACAGTAGAACCTGGGGGTGGAAAACCAGAGCCTGGTGATGAATGGGGTTTAGCCACGAGACCTTATACACCTCAGACTCCCGATATGGTGTCTGGTTCGAAATCAGAGATAAGAGAAGCTCCCTTTGGTTTGGCAGATAGCTTCTTTGTTAAGATGCCTGACATCGACACCGGAGAAGAGCTATTCGACCTTGATAAGCTAAGAAAGAGAGCGATGATTCGAGCTCGGGTTTCATCAGGAGGTTGGGTAAAAAAGAGAGTTAGCTCTAGAGCAGCCGGGTCTCTGAAGTCATCCGACACAATGAAACATGGCAGACCTATTCGGTCACGAATTCCTACCAGAGAACCTGGAAGTCTTCATATTCCATCCACTGTACTGGCTGCTGTTGCACGAACCGGTTTCACATCCGGGGGTTCCATAGAAATCACAAAAGCTGATCTTCGCGAAAGTGTGTTCACAGGTAGGACTCCATTGACAATCATTCTAGTTATCGATGTAAGTCTATCAATGAAAGGGAGCATGGACCAAGTTCGAGAATTTCTAGAACGCTTAGAGAGTGAAACCCGGGGGTCCAAAGACCGTACTGGAATTGTCGCATTCAAGGATAGTGGCGCAGTTGAGATACAGGCACCAACAACAAACTGGAATAAGATCTATCGTGCATTAGGCAGATTGAAGATTTCTGGACTTACACCACTGGCAGAAGCACTGAAGAAGTCGCTTGAAACTATTCGACGAGAACGAATGAGGAATAATGACATCGAACCACTCCTGATACTTATTTCAGATTTCTCTCCAAATATCCCACTTGCTCAATCCGTTGGTCCTGGTCATGATAGATTCACTCCAGTTCAAGACCTAGTCCGCACCGCACGTTTGGTCAGGAAAGCAAAAGTGCGGTTAGCTGCAGTGAATGTTGATCCAGAACAGTCGAAATGGCCGCAGTTCTTAAAACGTCCATATCACGAAGCCCTTGAGTTAGCTTCCATGCTAAGGATGAAAAAGGAAGGACTGCATGACCCTATTGAAACCATCCTCATGGTTGATGAATTTCGAAAGACATTTGGTGCTTATCTTGTCGCTAGAGCAGCAGGTGGTCGAGCATACCTTTCACGTGAGCTATTGAAAGAAACCTCTATACTTAGTACAATACTTAGTTCCAGTCTTTCAAGAAGTAGGTTACGTGAACAGGACATACGCCAAGTTGAAGATTATCTCCCTAAGTGATTGCACAACGAAGCTGCCTCTCTCGATTATGTTATTAGTACACACTCGTTTTCTGATATGCGCACAAGATCCGAAAAATACCTGGTGTCATAGTGAGCGAGGAGCGCCCAGTATTGGGTTACTATGAATCTGCTTTTCATGCATCAGGCACAGGAGCTGTGCGCACCTACCATTGAGGTGATGGTTGGCATGCTCTCAGGCAAAGTACCCCCCGAAATCCTTCAGAAGATAGTGTTTGCAAATCTGGGAACGAAAGACCCTGACATCCTGCTTGGTCCTAGTATAGGCGAAGATGCTTCAGTAATACGTGTTGGTAACAAGGTCATCATAACAGCAACCGATCCCATAACAGGATCTGTCGCAGATGTTGGTTGGCTTGCAGTTCATGTCAATGCAAATGATATCGCGACGTTTGGAGTTCAGCCGCGATGGTTCCTGGTTTCGATAATATTACCCGAAAAAACCACTCCTGAAGAGCTAGGACATATCATGAAACAAATTGATGATGCTGCGCAAATCCTTGGCATTGCTGTTGCAGGAGGCCACTCCGAGGTGACAAAGGGAATAAATCGTCCTATAATTGCAGGGTTCATGATTGGAATAGCTGAACAAGGGGAATACGTTACTTCGAGTGGTACACGACCTGGAGATTCAATCATACTGACAAAATCAATAGCGCTTGAGGGTACAGCAATACTTGCCACCGAAGGTAAAGACTATCTTATTCCTAAGGTTGGATTTGAAGTTGTTGCGAAAGCAATGGCTTTGCGAGCAGAGATTAGTGTAGTTGCTGAAGGAGTTGCTGCATACAAGACTGGTTTTGTGACTGCAATGCATGATCCTACTGAAGGAGGATTATCTGGGGGATTGCATGAGATATGTGATGCTAGTAACGTTGGATTTGAGATTTACAAGGATGCAATTCCCATTTATGATATTACAAAAACAATCTGCGATGCACTAGATATCAATCCAATGGAGTTGATCAGTAGTGGTTGCATGATTATCTGCTGCAATGAAGAAAACACTACTGAAGTAGTGAACACCATCCAATCGAGAGGTGTTTCTGCGAGTGTTATTGGTACGATTGTAGAGAATCCTAACCACAGAATAATGATAACTGATTCCGATGGACTCTCTCTTCGGCGACCGACAGTAGATGCTTTGTGGGATGCTTTGAAGAAAATCAATCTTTCATGAACTCTTCGAGTATTTTGACTTCCTTCTCACCTATCCAATTAAGTATAACAGGTGAGAGAGAAATGTTCCCGTTTACAAACACTTCATAGGCGTCTGTCTTTGGTTGAGGGTCTCTCTCGATTCCCAGATACCAGTAATAGGGACGACCATTCGGATCTGTACGTTGTTCAACCTCATTGTGCATTCGGACTTTCGTTGGTATTGTAACTATCACTTCTGATTTCTCTGTGATATTACGTGGGAAGTTTAAATTCAGCATATCTATCCCTTGAGGCATACCTCTCTCAAGGACTTTCATTACAAGGTCCTTTGTGATTCTACACGCTTTTTCACAATCACCGTTTGAACCCGTAGCTCCAAACCAATCACTTGGTGATGCTTGGCGAGATACAGCGATTGCGGGTAAACCTCTGATTGCAGCTTCAAATGCAGCACCTACGGTTCCGCTTGTAAGCATACTCTGATACCCAACATTGGCTCCTGAGTTGATTCCTGATATCACCAGATCGATATCCTCATAGAAAGCTTGAGCAAGGATTACAGAGTCTGCAGGTGCACCATCGTGAGATACGAACTGGTATCCATACTTCTCATGTTTCTCAGTAATTCTTATTGGTCTCGTCAGAGTCAACGATTTTCCTGTAGCACTGCGCTGTGCATCTGGTACTACTACAATCAGCTCTACTTCTTTTCTCAGAAATTCTGCGAGGTTTAGCATCCCCTCACTACGAGGCCCATCATCATTAGTAAGACAAATCTTATACACTTAGTATAGCTCCTAAAAATTCCAGCACTTGGTTACATTTTCACTTCTTGATAAGAATGGTGTTTGGAGTTAGAAAAAAGATTGTGGAAGCACTTTTCCTGTGCTCCCACTCCCGGCATCATCAGACTCGATTACAGGTCGTAAGCTTTGAGCGTCTTACGTTTGTTATCGGCTGTCCTTTTGGCAGCTTTATCAAGAAGCATTTCGATTTGCTTGTCAAGTGCGTTGTAGAAGTCTCCACTTACTTGGACGTTCTTCTTCTTTGCATAGTCTTGCACTGCCTTCTTTACAATGAAAGTCATTTTTTATACTCCTCCAAAAGGGTGCTTTAGAAGTGCCTCTAGACCCTTATAAGACTTAGCTTAGAAACCGTTTCTATAGCGCGCTTCACCTCATTTTAATCCATTTGCGCATTCTACATCAATGATGAGTGTTCTTTCCGGTTTGAATTGCTCACTGCAATTCTCTAAGTAACTACTATTGATTCAGCGATTAAATCCTACAAACACCTAAAAGATTCTCTCACACTGTTGAGATACCCAAAGACCACTGAGGTGAGTTTGAGATATGAGATATGCATTTGGTATTATTCTAGGAGCAATACTTCCATTTATGATATTTCTCGGTGCTGCAATCATCAGGATACTAACCCTACCATGGGACGTCTATGTGGTCTGGTTCTTTGTGTCTATAGGGATTGGACTCATACCCCCGATCCTGGCTTACGTCGCCAACAAGGATGCAATACGTGAATTCCTGATTTATGAGGCTGGTGGTTTTGGTTTCTTCTCACCTCTTTGGATAATTCTCTTTACAGATCTCTCCGGCGATTCATGGACAGTTCTATTCTTGGAGGGAATTTATGACGGGCTGATAGGTCCAGGACCCTCAGGTACCATTATTGGAGTTGACATCAGCAATGTTATTCTAATTCCAATCTTGGTTCTTTGTATCTTGATTGGTATTATTTTTCTACGACCTTCATTCATCGCAAAACATGGTGCACCCAGTGAAACTACGGAACTTCGTGAGTTGAAGAAATCTGCTAAACCAATTGTAACAACCGAAACTGAATCTTCAGAACTCCTTGAAATTGATTCAGAAGACCCGATTGAGTATGAGATGCCTGAAGTCGTACCACCAAAAGCAAGTGCTGACACAATGGCTGATCTCAGAGGTCTCTTAACTGAATTAGGAACACCTGAACCCACCATTAACCTGATATTTAATGCTGGAATTGCTACAACAACGGATTTGGTAGCAACCAGTCCCGAGCAGTTATCGACAATTACCGGCATAGATAGGAGAACAGCTGAGGATCTCCATATGGCCGTTCAGAAGAAAATCTGGTTTGGTGGAATTTAAGAAGTTCCTTCATCCTTTAAATGAGGTTATCGCATCTAGTGCCACTGATATCATATCATCGATGGGGGGTTTCCCTACTATTTTTGCTTCCTTCTCCACATTTTCCCCTATGACAACACAAACAGCACCCACCTTGACACCTCGTAGATGTCCTATGACAAAAAGTGCAGATGCTTCCATCTCTGTTGCCAAGACTCCAGAATTTCTCATCATCTCCCATTTTCTCCGGGTTCCCTCTGGGTCTGAAACATAATTTGGATGTTCACTATAGAATGCATCTTTGCTGTGTCCAATTCCGACATGGTATTTTACACCACAGCTTTGAGCCGCCCTTGTTAGTGCTACCACCACTTCTGGATTTGCTACGGCTGGAAACTGGATTGGAACATATTGTCGTGAAGTTCCGTCGTCTCTAACAGAACCTGTGAAAATGACCAAGTCACCAGTATTGACAGAACGGCTAATCGCACCAGATGTACCAACACGGATGAAAAGTTTACAGCCTACCTTCACAAGCTCTTCTATAGCTATGGCGGCTGATGGACAACCTATACCTGTCGAACATACAGCAACAGGTGCACCTTTCCATTTTCCTTTGAAACTCCAATATTCCCTTTTCTTAGCGATTTCTTCGGGGTCTTCGAAGAATTTCATGGCAATATCACGGGCACGATCAGGGTCACCTGGTAATAATACAAGTTCAGGAATTTCTCCAGGTGCGATTCCAATGTGATACTCTCTGTTATCTGTCATCTGCAATCTTATGGCACACTTGACCTTCACAACAAAAGGGTTTCGACACAAAGCACATAGAGTTAGAGATAGGCTTAAGAACCCTACAGGAGCGAATTGCATGGTTACAATGAGTGAGGAAATCACCGAGCTTCAACGAAAAATCTTGGGACTAATCTTAGCAGATTCCCGTAGACCAAGTGCCATATCTTCTATCTTGAGAAAGCGAAATATCGCCTGTGATCAGAACGATGTTATACAAGCTCTTCTTGACCTCGAAAAGAGAAATCTTGTTGAGAAGCTTAGTGCTAAGGCATGGACCGCGAAAGGCAAAGCCGAGGAGTACGTTGACTAAATTTTCAATAACCCACTATAGATTCTTGACTAACGTCTGAACTATGTTATAGGTTAGCTGTGGGTTCTGTTCGCCAAATATTTCAGTATGAATGGTGTTTGTTGTCACAATCATGCCACGAGCTTTCTCGAGAAGTTCTTCAAGAAGTTCTTCTCCTCTCTCTATCAATGGGAGTACATGAGCAACTACCATTCCGACATCAGATGCTCCTTGATTTCTTAGCCTATCAGCAGCCTTCAAGAGAGTACTGCCACTTTTCGTTAGGTCGTCTATTAGAATGACCTCTCTGCCCTCAACGCCGATTTTTCCATGAAGGTCAACTTTGAATGAGTTCTCTCTGTTCTTTCCAAAGCCCTTTATTTTGTATCTCTCCTGAGCTCCTTCATCGGGAGTGACGAGAATGCAATCACCAAAGCCAAACTGCTTCTTAGCAAAATCGACCAGGTCCGGGATTACATCTATTGTTTCGTAGAGGTTCTTATCACGTAATTCTTGCACCCATTCGAGACTATCTGGAGCGTGTGGATTTACAACCCAGACCTTGTTACATGCTTTTACTATGGTTTCAATAGCCCATCTTCCTGATACGGCTTCTCCAGTCCTGAAAGATTTATCCTGCAACGCGAATGGCTGAAAAGTTAGAACCACCTCAACGCTAGAGGGAGGCGCGATTGGTTTACTCTCATAGCATTTGTGTCTCGTTTCTCGAACAGCAACGGGTCTTGAGAGAAGATCTAGTAGAAGAAGGAGTTCGACCACTCGGTCTGATGTCGTATATTGCTCGTTTTCTGCAGGACCTGATCCAGAGCAACTCTGAATGATGGCCACTCGCCTGTTTGCTAATTCAGAAACATCTTCAAGCTTAGCGTATATGTCTGCATTTGGGAAGAGTCTTCTTCTATCATAGTTCAAAGAAGATGTGAACACGCGAAACCCTTCTTCTTGAAAGCTCTCCTTCAAGTGTTCTGCTCCACTTGCTAGGACGACATCATAATCTTTCATGGTAGACCGCCGTTTCTGGCGGCAAGTTTCTCCTTATGAGATTTGTTCCCAATCAATTTCTGAATATCAAAGTTCTACGGTAACCTAAAATGGTTGTCATGTCATTGAATCATGCCACTACAGGTACGTGCTACGGTTGAGTCTGACTGCTAGAGATTTATTGCAACACCTTGCTAATGATGTTGGAATTCCCTACCAAACCATTGCAAAAAAGGTCAATAGAATGATGGTAAAAGGAATGGGTCTTCTTGAGTCTGTCAGAAAGATTGCAGAAGAGAATGGGCTCGACGGAACAAAGTACCAAATCAATGCCAATAAAATAGTTCAAGAAACTGAGAAAATTCTTCGTGAGGATTATACTCAGACACTGATGATATCTGCGGTTTTGGGTCAAATGCTTGAAGCTCGCGGGAAGGAGAAATTGCCCGCACCAGCGTTCTTTGCTTTCATTGAAATGTTGTCAAGAATTCCAGATGCTCCTAGGGACACCAGATCAGAATCATCTACTGAGATTGAAGACCGGACAACTCGGATAATCGAATTGATGACAACTTTGGTGTCTGTTCTTTGTGATTGGTCTGAAAAAGGAGTTGTAGGAGTAGCTAATGACTGTCCCGCTTCTCTTCGAGACATAGCAAAGGCAGTCTTCAGAAAAACCAAGCTACTCCAAGGTGGACTCTGGTCATGTATCTCATGCGGTGACATAGTAAATGTCAAAGAAACAAGAGCACTCATGTGCATTGATTGTGATAACAGTATCTCACGGAGTGACATTCACCAAAGGTTCGATCAATTAGCAGGAAGAAACCGATCTGGTTATGGAAGAACTTTCTCAGAAGAGCACGATGACTAAGGAACAAATTGAAAATCTAGTCCTTTTTTGAGAAGCATATATGCTTCATCCACGTCTGCTTGAGTGACAGTAATCTCATCAACTTGAAGGATAACCTCCTTGTCCCTAGATTCCTCCAGGAATAGGATAACTGGATCCAAGCCTGCAGCACTTCCTGCACTGATGAGTGACGCTGTGACACCATCATAGAAATCAGATCGGCCTAGAGGAACTTCCATTCGGTTCAATAGCCTATCTCCTTTTTTCGACAATACTTGGCCGCATGTTAGCCCATCATGGGTCATTACAGAGATAACGAACCTCGTTGGGATATTTCCTCTGAGGTAGAATAGTAAGTCTGTCATCCACTCATATTCCTTGATCATGACATCTCCAAAGATAATCATTAGGTCTTCTGCAATCATTCCATGCACTGGAACAACCGGTGGTTTTAGATCGACAGGATACCTGTTCCATGTTGAAAATGCTGGGGAGTTGAACAGAAGAACTGTTTCGAACTCGTTGTTCTCATACATTTTTCGACAGAGAGATTGACCGACCGGATTGAGTCCTAGAATGACTGAATAGCTCTCAGTTATTTTGCGCTTCTTGTAGACTTCAAGGATTGGCGATATCCATTCCTGTTCGAATGTTGGCATGGTTTCTTGCCCGGATTTTTGATAACTGACTTGGCTAATGACTGTTTGTCTTACAATTATATTGTAGTATGGATAGAACTGACTATTCTATAGGTTTTATGAGGCAAGGTCATAATCGATTGATTTATGTAGAAGCCTTCACGCGCCCCGTTCGCGTATAACTAGTGGTGAGTGTGTACCAATTGCACAAGTATATAGAAAGTGTTTACAATCGCCTCATTGAGAAAGACCCGGATCAGCCGGTCTTTCATCAAGCAGCGTTGGAAGTTCTGGAGAGTTTGGAACCTGCAATCCAGAAGTATTCCAAGTATCAGGAAAATTCTATCCTTGAAAGGATAACAGAGCCTGAGCGAATAATTCAGTTCCGTATTCCATGGAAAGATAGAGATGGTAAGATTCAGGTCAACCGCGGATTCAGAGTTCAATTCAACTCAGCCCTTGGACCGTACAAAGGTGGTCTCCGTTTTCATCCTACAGTTACACAAGGTATGCTGAAGTTCCTTGGCTTTGAGCAGGTTTTCAAGAACAGCCTGACAACTCTCCCAATGGGTGGTGGCAAGGGCGGCTCTGATTTTGATCCAAAGGGTAAGACAGATGCAGAGGTGGAGAGCTTTTGCGAGAGTCTTATGTTTGAACTGTATCGGCACATTGGTCAGTTTATAGACGTACCCGCGGGAGACATTGGTGTTGGTGGCCGTGAGATTGGATATCTCTACGGTGCATATAGGAAGATCACAAACAATCATGGAACTGGTGTCCTTACTGGTAAGGGCGCTGGTTGGGGTGGTTCGCTGATTCGTCCAGAAGCAACCGGATATGGTTGTGTCTACTTCGTTAAGGAGATGCTCAAAACTCGTGGTGAAGACATGAAGGGCAAGACCGCTGTTGTTTCTGGCTCTGGCAACGTTGCTCAGTATGCTACTGAGAAATGCATCCAACTTGGTACTAAGGTCATCGCTCTTAGTGACTCAAGTGGTTGGATTCACGATCCCGATGGCATCGATGAGGAAAAACTGGCATGGGTTATGGACTTGAAGAATAATCGTAGAGGTCGTATCAAAGAATACGCTGAACACTTCAAGGTGGATTACACTGAAACTGCTAAAGGGACTCCATGGAGTCTCAAGTGCGACATCGCAATCCCGGCCGCAACCCAAAACGAGGTTGATGCAAAGGAAGCAAAGATGCTTGTTGACAATGGAGTAATAGCTGTCGGTGAAGGCGCTAATATGCCCACTGTTCCAGAGGGCGTTGAGATTTTCTTAGAGAACAACGTTCTCTTTGCACCTGGAAAAGCAGCCAATGCTGGTGGAGTCTCAGTTTCTGGACTTGAGATGGCTCAGAACAGTCAACGCTTCTTCTGGACTCGTGAAGAGGTTGACGCAAAGCTACACCAAATCATGCAGAACATTCATGCTAATGCCTACAAGACATCTGAGATGTTTGGAAAGAAAGGCAACTATGTCGTGGGCGCAAATATCGCAGGTTTCCTAAAAGTCGCCAATGCCATGATTGAACAAGGTCATCGTGTATAGATTGACATTTGCAGGACCCTGCTTCGGGTTCTGCACCTCTCCTTTTTTCGAGCCTCAAAAAAGAGTTTACTTTCTAATAATTTCTAACAGCTCTGCTAGTCTACGCTTTACATCTGATTCTACCGTACTAAGCTCTGCTAATTGTCGGATATGACCGATTCGATTTTCCCTGTATTTTTCATCAGAAATACTGCCATTTCGCCGTTGAATCTCTAGTTTATCAGATTCTGCATTGATTTCTTTTCTTCTATCAATAACTAAGTCAAAACCTTGTTTGAGGGACATCCATTCAATCATCGCCACTGATCGTTCTTGTTCCATTCTCTCTCTTCTGTGACGTTCTTGTTCCGCTTGCTTCAATTGCCTATTAGCAGCACGAATCTCTTTCTGAATCTCATAAAGTCGACTCTCCACCTCTCGTTTTACTTGAACAATTTGGGTAGATTCAGCCCACTTCTCTCGATAAAGAGTGATATGTTCTTGGTCTGTGATTTTACCATTCTCTAATTTTCGGTCTATTTGAGTGAGTTCATCTTGAACTTCTTGGAGTTGCTTCTTTATCTCATCATAGGACTTCCGGAGAGATACCCACTCCACGCTATATTGAGCCAAGACCTCTTTCGGGTCTAAATAGTATTCATCTTCTGATGGAACTCCTTCATGATGGCTCATTCCTTGTATCTCCTGTTGTATATTCATCAAATGTTAGCTGACTTAAGGTATTTTATCTGACTTATGGTGTTTTCTAAGATGATATTTCTACATCGCGTTTTGAAATCTTTGAGAACCTATCCGCTTAAGAGGTAATAGTGTATTTCTCTGAGATGATGTGCTTGAGAATGAATATCGAAATCGATTTAGTTCCCAAGGATGAAAGAAAGGAAAAACCAATTGACGTTCTACAGGTGTCTTTTGGCACAGTTTTTTCTGATCATATGTTCTCTATGCGCCATAAAGGTGGCAATTGGACTGACATCCGGATTCGTCCATATGGATCACTTTCGCTCTCTCCGGCAGCCCTATGTCTGCATTACGGTCAAGGAATTTTCGAAGGAATGAAAGCATACAGAAGAGGTGATAAAGTCCTTTTATTCAGACCTGAAATGAACTTCAGACGATTCAATGTTTCTGCAGAACGAATGGTAATGCCTACCATAGATGTCGATTTCGCCTTACAGTCGTTGATAGAACTGATAAAAATTGACGCTGAATGGGTACCTCAGGTGCCAGGTAGTTCTCTTTACATCCGTCCTACAATGATAGCAACTGAGCCTAAACTTGGTGTTCGGCCCTCACAGGAGTATCTCTACTATGTTATACTCAGTCCAGTTGGACCTTATTTTAAGGAAGGTTTCGCTCCTGTCAAGATATATGTCAGTGACAAATATGTCCGAGCAGTTAGGGGTGGAACTGGCGCAGTAAAAGCAAGCGGTAATTACGCTGCTAGTTTACTTGCAGGGACAGATGCCACAAAAGTGGGTTACTCTCAAGTTCTTTGGTTAGATGCACTTGAGAATAGATGGCTCGAAGAAGTTGGAACAATGAACATAGCGATACGATTTGATGATGAAGTTGCTACGCCACCGCTCTCAGGTTCGATTCTTCCAGGAATCACACGAGATTCAGTTCTTACTCTTTGCAATGATTATGGTCACACCATAAACGAGAGGCCGATATCAATCGATGAGGTGATTGAAGGGATTCAATCTGGAAAAGTTAAAGAAATGTTTGGCTGTGGGACTGCAGCTATAATTGCTCCAGTTGGGTCACTATGGTACAAGAACCAACCTCATAAAATTGCAAATGGGAAAACTGGGGAACTAACTCAACGTCTATTTGATGACCTGATTGGAATCCAGTCAGGAGAGCGAGATGACCCTCATGACTGGGTAGTTCCTGTGGAATGACTCTACACAACAATTACTCGATTCCTAATTCTTCGCGTTCAGCATCTGAAACTTCTGGTTCTTTAGTTTCTAGACTGTCCCACTCTGGCGGTGAGTCTAAGGATGGTTCTTCTTCTGGAGGTTCTGGAACCTCAGGTTCATAGAAGATTTCCTCCTCAGGGAATTCTTCATCCTCCTCTTCATCATTCTCATCAGAATCTTGTAATCTGAACTCAGCTACAAGTTTCCCTTCTTCGATTTTCTCTAGAAGCATTCTAAACATGCGTTCAACGACAACACTCCGACCCTTTGCTTCAAACTCGATATTGCCAATTTCGAATTCGACCTCGCAGTAATCAGCTTTTTTCCCCTTCTTTTTGCCTTTGTCAGCTTCGACTATTTCTTCCTCTGACATGGTATTCAACCCGTTCCTTCGTAGAACTTGATACCTAATAAAACGTATAGATGGTCCGAAGCATTTTAGTGTAGAATTGCAAGAATGCCATAGTGTCGAGGTGGTTTTCCTGCCATCACATTTGGTCGTTGATTTCACAAAATGCACAGGTTGCCGAATATGTGAACTTGCATGCACCGCAAAAAACGAGGGTCGGTTCCAACCAAGTCTTGCTAGGTTAAAGATAGTCCGTTACGATGATCTTGGAATAGACTTACCCAATGTCTGTGGTCCATGTGAAACAGCACCCTGTGTTGATATATGCCCGGTATATGCAATCCGCCGAGACCCGGTTTCAAAGATGACCTTTCTCGATGAGAGTAAGTGCATACTCTGTAAGTCCTGTGTTGGAGCTTGCGTGAACGGAGTTATTCTACTAGACACCCTTAGAATGAGGATAATAAAGTGTGATCACTGCGGTGGTGATCCTGAGTGTGCAAAGGTTTGTCCAACCGGAGCAATAACATACACCGATGTTTCTATTGCTCCCTCAATTGACCGACATAGCAAGATTTCGAGTTATCTAAGAGAGATAGAGAGGACTGCTCAGGAGTCCAGCGGAGCTGAATGAAGTGACTGCTGGTGGCTATAAGGGAAAAATCCTACGAGTTGACCTAAGTGCTAACGAATTCCATGTAGACCCTCTTCCAAAGGAGTGGGTGAAGGACTATATTGGCGGTGATGGTTTTGGCGTCAAGCTTCTCTATGAGGAAGTACCAACCGGTACTGACCCCCTGGGGGAAGATAACAAACTGATTGTGGCTACAGGCCCAATCACAGGGACTATGTGGCCGATGAGCGGACGGACTGTATTCATTTCGAAAGCCCCCCTGACTGGAATCTGGGGTGAGAGTCACGTTGGAGGGTTCCTAGGTCCCGAGTTAAAGTACGCTGGATACGACATGCTAGTCGTAGAAGGGAAATCAGATTGCCCTGTCTATATCAACATTGAAGATTCTCATCTCGAACTTCGTGATGCATCTGAGTTATGGGGAACGACCACTGATCAGACAACCATCAATATCAAAAAAGCACATCACGACCCTGATATCCAGGTAGCTGCTATTGGTCCTGCTGGTGAACGCTTAGTTCGGTATGCTGCCGTGTTGGTGAACCATGCACGAGCTGCTGGACGTACAGGAATGGGTGCTGTTCTAGGTTCTAAGAATGTGAAGGCAATTGCGATTCGAGGTCATGGCGGAGTGGATGTCCATGACCATGATGGATTCCTTGAGCTTGCAAAGAATGCACATTCACGCGTCCGTGAGAATCCACAAGCTAAAGAGATGGGTAAGTGGGGGACATGGATCCTGACAGCAGTCAAACAGGAAATTGGCGAATTGCCCACCTACAACCATCGTACTGGTGTTTTTCCTGGATATGAGAAACTGACTGGTGACTATATACGACCGAGATTCACAATCTCAGACAGGGCTTGTTTTGGATGCAGTCTTGGATGTAAGAAGGTCAACTATGTCCAAACTGGACCATTTGCTGGTACGCTTGAGGAAGGTCCTGAATATGAGGGCCTAATGGCATTTGGAAGTTTGCTTGGTATTGATGACTATGCTACTACATTGAAGGCGAATCAGATTTGCAACCGTTATGGGATGGATATAATCTCCGCAGGAGCAACCATTGGTTTCGCTATCGAGGCTTTTGAGCATGGTCTCATTACCGAGAAGGATACAAAGGGTCTCAACCTTGAATGGGGAAATCCAGAACAAACAATTCGTCTATTAGAGATGATTGCAGAACGTGAGGGTTTTGGAGACCTACTTGCTGAGGGAAGCAAAAGAGCTTCTGACTCGATTGGAAAAAGCTCCGAGAAGTATGCAATTCATGTCAAAGGAATGGAAGTTTCTGGCCAGGATGGTCGCACTCATCGAAGCATCGGACTAGGGCACGCAACAGCTGCAAGAGGTGCTGACCATCTTAGAAGCTTGGTTGTGGTAGACCAGCTTGGCTATGAAGATGTAGCTGCAAAACGTTGGGGCGCTGACAAACTTCCTGAAATCATTGATCCCTATACCGAGAAGCATAAGGCTAACGCTGTCTTTGAGAGCGAGAATTCTTACTGTATCCGTGATACGCTGATTGTTTGTTGGTATTCAGTATCTTGGCCTCCAATATTCTGGATGGAAGACTTTGCGGAAATGTTGCCACTTGCAACAGGAGAGAAGTACTTGGGCAAGGTTGAGAATTTGGTAGAGATTGCGGAACGCCAAGTCACACTAAAGCGTCTCTTCAATAATCGAGAGGGAATCACCCGTAAGGATGATAATCTTCCTGACCGATTCACCAAAGAGCCAATGCCTGAGGGTCCAGGCAAGGGTCAGACCGTGAATCTTGACCCAATGCTTGATGATTACTACAAACTCCGAGGATGGGACTTAGAAACAGGGCTACCAACTGAAAAAACAATTAAGAGACTCTCATTGGAGTGGACCAAAGCCCACTCCTAACGAGGCTTACATTCTAATGTAATCAACCCTGTGAGTAGCACCACATGATGGGCACGCGTACTGATCCGGTCCCACCCAATCTATTTGCTCCCAAGACATTGGAGCAGAGCAATGTGTGCATCTGTCTTTGATGACTGGTTTGACAAATATTGTGCCCGCACCGCCATTTCCTGCAGATGTCTGCATCTCTTGTGTTGTTTCCTGTGCCACAGGTCTTGGTGTCACTGTAGCAGCGTCACTGACCATATATTGTGATAACGGATGATGAGGTGCGATGTAGCTGAATGGCCGTACTAACCAGTCAAGATGCTCTTTTGAAATCGAACTCCACGCACGAATCTGCCATACACTAACAAGGTGGTCTTGTCGAGGAACTCTACCCTTGATTTTGAATTTTCCAGAGGTCCCTTTAATCTTGAGTTCGTTCTTTCTTGCTTCGAAAGTTTCAACCATATGGAGTGGAAAGATGAACATCTTCTTGCCGCCAACATCATACTGATATAGACGATAATTGGTCAGGATGAAACTTCCTGGGTGATACGTGAAGACTTCTTCTCCTTTCAACCATGCAAAGGTCTGATAGAAATGTCTTGAAAATGGTCTGTGATACCCGATTGAGATCCATCGATTGTATGGATGTTCTGGATGTACAAAAGGAACACCACTGACTTCACAGATTTTTCTCTGTCCTCCCGCCCTAAGATCATCGAATTCACGAAGTCCAAGAGCAGCTCGTAACTCTTCTCTCCTCGGCATTGCTCCTACAAGGTTGACTATTCCATTTACGACTTTGCACATAGCTGAATTGGCAGTCAACTTGTACTCTTTTATAATGTGTAGCGGGATGCTACCACAAGCTCGTGATGCTCTACAAAATTGAATCCACCTGTAATTAGTCAGGATGTATTCTTGATGCTGACTAAGGACACGCTCGTTTTCAATTGGAATGTATACTAACGATGACACTGCAAATCACACCAACTAATCATCTGGTCTGAATACGTAAGAAAACCGCGATAGCCAATTAAACCTTAGCCGTAGGGGCTAATACCGATCCTTTACTGCATTGATTCCGTCATTGACTGTCTTGGTATCGATACGTAGAGAATGTCTTCAAATCCTAGAACTCCATAACCACTTGGATTTTCCAATTTTACGTGGTCATCGTAAACGTCTTGGACCCTTACATTTGGAATCTTCGCAAGTGTGTCTTTTTGTTGATATCGTAAGTACACTGTGAATGATTGTCCAGTGTTTTTCAAATCTTGAAAGATGCTCTTCCAATCTGGCACTCTAGATTTCCTCCGGATTGCGAAAGATGAATGGTGTGGCCATTTAATACTTACTGCTTAGGAGATTTGGTCAGCAATTCACCATTTAGGGTCACATAAGGCTGGTGGCCTAATTTGCAAAAAACTTGGATAAGAGGGTTGCGTATCTGTTCTTTGCCCTCGTAGGAATAAGTGTGCGTAAAACACCCTTTTCTGCAGTCGGAAGATCCGAATGCTCTTGGACCTGGCTTGAATTTATCATGCATTGCAATAGATTGTGCTAAGTCACATTCTATGGGTTCTATGCTCTCTGTCCAAATAGCCTCAACAATCTCAGTGCCTGTGGCAAGTAAATAGTCGATATGCCAATAGATTGTTTTCTCTTTCCGAAAATGTCTACGTAATCGGTTCTCAAGACTCGTTGAACCCTTCCCTCTAGCTGATCCAACATAAACCCATAAACCCGACTTAAACGAAACCTCTCCCAACGATTTGATTTGAATACTGGTCGGTTGTTTGACCTTGATGACGAGTATGTAGGCTCCTTTCATCGACTGACCTCGGTAAAACTCCATGCTGATTAGCTCGATTTAGTGTTTGTTGTCGGGTTTCACACATAGACGATATCATCATAAGTGTTGGAGGAATATTTGCAGCTAGACCCATGGCATCAGCTGAGATTATCCCTGGAATACATGTTGTGCGAGGAAAGTTTGCAGGTGAGTTTGGTTTCATTGCCAGCTACCTGATTACTGACGAGGATGAGGTTCTTGTGATTGATCCGGGAACCGCAGGAGATCCAGGAAACCGGCTTGAGAAAACAATCAAGAATCTTGGTTTCGACCCCAAGACTGACCTTGTCGGAATTGTTTGTACACATGGACATCCTGATCATTCAGCAGGCGCTGGACGGCTGAAAAAGGCAACTAACGCACCAGTAATGATTCACGAAGGTGATGCAGAGCTTCTTCATACACCTGCGGCATTTCTGAATAAGCGTCTCATTATGGATAAAGCTGAGCGATTTTCCATGAAGTTCGATAAGGGCCCTCTTCGAGTCAACTATCGCGGAATTGAGGCTGATGAGTTAATCACTCATGGACAAAACATCTCAGTTGGAGATACGACACTCACAGTAATTCACACAGGAGGACACTCAGCTGGACATTGTGCTTTCTATGATGTCAAACGCAAAGCATTGTTCTCAGGGGATGAGGTGAATAATTTTCCTAACGATCCTCGAAAATTCTACGTTGACAAGACTGGGAGTATTGTGGCAAAATTAGCAGCTTTGGAGGCTCTATCTAAACTTGGAGCTGACCATTTATTTCCCTCTCATGATACCCCCCATATCTTTGGAGATGCTCGTCTTCAGTTCGAAGCAGTGAAAGATGGAGTGGTACACCTACAAGACACCTTACTCACACTACTAAACGCTCGAGGCGATGCTGACATTGAACAGTTCGTCTTTGACATTCGACAGACACGAAGTGTACCCATCCCTCAGAGCTATGAAGCCCTGCTCACAACAACAATACATGTCACGCTTGAGGGATTACAAGAAGCTGGGCTCGTCAAAGAGCTGGGCAATGGAGTCTGGACCAGAGTTGCATAGCTGCCCGAGCTAAATTCAAAAGATGGTGTTATTGTTATCATACGTCTTCTGACTTTCTCTTTCAAGAT
>CAZPWM010000064.1:0-17768 GCA_964590575.1 uncultured archaeon | reverse complement strand
AACATCATCAACCAATAAACGTTTACTATCAAAATTGAGCGCTACAAAAAGAAGATATCTTGGTGTGTCATCTATGTTTTGAGCGTGTCTTTGAGTGGCTGGTGAATCAGACCGGATAGTATTCGTAGCTGTGATACATACAGACGTTGAGAGTGTAGAAGAAGCAAGACGCGTAGTTAGAGAAACCAAGCCTGATGTTGTAGCCGTGGAATTGGACCGCGATAGATACCACCAACTGATGAATCCTCCCGAAGATGGTGAGGTTGTGACTCTAGGCGCAGGGGATATGGCACAAGATTTGATGCAGCAACTTGCGATATTAGAAAGGAGCTTAGGAAACATCACCGGGTCTGACGTGGGAGATGAGATGCTTGCAGCAATAGAAGAGGGTAGAGCCATCGGAGCAAAGATTGCTCTAGTAGACCGTCCTATGACCGCAACTGTGCAGGCTATGATGCAAGTGCCTGTGGATGAGATGTACAGATTAACCAGCATGTTGCCAGATGCAACAAAGGATATTGAAAATGGTGATGCAAGTGACTTGCTTGCAATGCTCAAAGAGGACGGAGCTGTTGACGACCTGATGAAACAATTCAGAGAGGAGTTCCCAAGTTTGGCGAATGTCCTCATCGAGCAAAGAGACCATTATGTCGCAAAAGCATTGCATCACATCTTGAATGATGTTGAGGGAAAGATAGTCGCAGTCTTGGGGGCAGGTCATATACAAGGTGTCAAAACAGCTTTAGAACTGATGCTACATTAGTTATATCAGAGACCCAAAGCCTCAATCAATTTGCTGATACCCTCTCCAGTCTTTGAGCTTACTCGAAATACGGGCATTTTTGCATCGACTTCGCGAATGTCAGATTCCAAAGCATCAATGTCGAACTCTAGAGTTTTTGCGAGATCAATTTTGTTAATGATGATCATATCTGCGTGTTTTATCGTAAGCGGGTGTTTTCGAATCATGTAAGGACCTTCGGTTACGCTCACAACAACAATCTTCTTGTCTACACCCAGCGAATATCCAGCTGGACAGATCAGATTCCCAACATTTTCTATGAAGACCACCTGATAATCTTTCAAGTCGACCTTCTGAAGCGCTACTTTGATCATCCGTGCATCCAGATGGCACGCAGTTCCGGTATTGATTTGGACGGTATCAACGCCATGTGAGGCCACGCGGTCTGCATCAATGGTCGTGGCTAAGTCTCCAGCAAACATGAGGATACGATACTTCTCCCGAAGCTGCTCACAAAGGGATTCAATTAATTGGGTTTTTCCGGTTCCAACAGACCCCATGATATCAACTGAAACAATACCATATTTTTTGAAAGTGGCAGCATTGAGAGCTGCTGCATTTTCATTGGCACCGAAAAGGTCCTTGCGGATATCGATTTCAATGGTCTTTTTTCCTTTTTCAGAACCGTTTATGATAAGCCACCTTCTGTTTCTGTGAGTTCAAGCTGTTGAGTTTCAGGATAGATATAATGTCCTATAAGGGGACGAATGATATACTTCTCAATTAGTAATGCAGGAAGAACCCAGATGAGCGTCTGGATTGTATCAGCAATTGCAGCTGCTACTACTATTCCAAGAGGGTCAAAATAAAGAAGTGAAATGACGAAGGTCGGGATAAAACCTCCAATTATTGGTGCTCCAATCATGAGCATCAAGTAATACCTGTAACTATCGCGGTTATTAACAAGATGCAGAGCATATCCAGCACCAATGCCTAAGCAGATATTTCCAATCATTGGTAACAAAGGGGGCTCAGTTAATACCATCGCACCGCCCAAGCCAGTTATTGCACCTACAAGAATACCCCCAGGTAGACCTCCAACCACACCTCCAAGGAGCGAGAAAAGAAAACCGGGAGTTAAATCAACAACACCAGGAATTACAGGAATGTGGATAAAGACCCGCACAACAATTCCAAGGGCAGCAATCGTCGCGAGTGTCGTTAGAGCAACAGTATTTTTCCGAAGAGGTATAAGTTCCATCAGGACGTCCCTCAATTCACGAAATCATTGAGGCGTTCGCGGCCAGCTCTGCAACAAGAAGCTTTTGGTTGCTTCATACCATTCATCTAATTGATTTAGAATCTCTTTCCGTATTTTTTCAGTTGATTTGGCACTATATTGATAGTAGTACCCACCCCTCTCGATGAAATGAGTCGTGCGATCAACTAGGTTCTTCTTGTGAAGTTTGTTCAAAACACGCTGGACAGTGCTTCTATCTTTTCCGATGAACTCGCTTATCTGCTCAACTGTCTTTGGGCCATCAATCAATGAAAAGTATGTGTCAATCTCACTGTTTCGAAGACCAAATGCACAACATAACAAGTCAGATGGTTTTTCAAAGCTCTTGCTGAAAAGACCAACTAGTGGTTCTCTTACGCTCATCGCAATCATAAAGACATGAATGTGGAGTGTTTTTAAGGTTGTGTAATGAACACGCACAACCGAAATCCAAATACTCGCGATAATACTTCGGTTCAAAAGGATTGGTTACGAGTTTGGATTGGTGCATAGTATGGACTTTAGTTCATTCCACGATGATCATGACCAGGATGCTTGGTCAAGGCCTGAGGTCACTACTCGTCGGCTTCAACCAATCAATCTCGCTCCATTAAAGGGAGCACTTGAATCTGACCAGGTTAGATCAAGGGTTCTGAAAGTCCTCATTGAGGATGGCAGTTGGGTCACAACTGCAGACCTTTTGAGAGCAGCTCGTCAAGAACGACCAATTGTGGGGGCTGTAACAATCGGTACAATGTTGAATGGAATGAACGAACTTGTATCTTCACGGTTAATCTTGAGTAGAACATCATTGACTTCGGGGATTGATTGGGCAGAATGGCGAATCAATCCAGATTGGTTAGAGCCTACGCGAAAACTACTCCATATGATGAGACGTCCTAAGTTCAGACCTGCAACATCAGACGAATTTCCTGGTAGAAATGAAAGACTTCTAGAAGATTCAACATGATTCTTTTTACTCATTATTGAGTAGCTAATGTTTTATGGGTACATTAATAAGTGGACCTTCTCGGCTGTAGATGTATGGTCGACATCTCCGCTCACGGGGTCCGAAAATTGGAGGATCAATATTCTGGTGATGATGAACTTGATAACATGGACCTCTCATTGGCTTCCGAGAGCGCGGATAGAGTGAAAAAGATCGTAACAGCAAGCGTGTTGGCTGCACTCTCAATTGCAGTTGCCCCGATTGCATCAGTTGTTCCAAGGATTCCTGGATGGGGAATTGCACTCTTTGATCCGGTTTCAATCTTCTGGGTGATTGCATTCCTGTTAGGTGGATACTGGGTGGGAATTCTGAGTGCGTTTGCAGGCACTTTTGGTCTATTCATGTACGATCCGACTGCCATTGGACCTATATTCAAAATATTGGCTACTTTACCAATGATTGTTGTCCCATGGTTTGGTGTGCGCAGATTAGGAAGTGGGAAGGAGGGGGAGTCCCTCTCAAGACCTAGGTTCTATGCTACATTGATGATATCAGCCTTCATTCTACGAATTTCTATAATGGTTCCTGTGAATCTCATATATGGAGCCCTTGCATTGCCCTTCCTCACCGTGGAATTCATCTTGGGTTATGCACTTATCTTGAATGCATTCCAGAGTTTGTGGGACGCATTGATTCCGTTCATAATTGTGCATAGGACGGGTGTTTTCAAGAGTTTTGGCATGTGGTGAATAAGAACCCAACCGGAATTCGCTTAAATAGACAGACACGACATTCTATCCTATACGCCACTCCCCATGAGATGATGAATCGTGCGGCGCTGTGAATTCTGTGACAGCCCTGTTCCGGCTGACGCAACCACTTGTCCAGTCTGCAAGGAAACTATTGCAGAAGAAACTCTAGAACGAATTTTACCTATCCTAAAGAGACCTGAATCCCCTGAAGTAAAGTACATGGGAACTCGTGAAAGAATGTGGGGAGTGATCAGAAAGCCATCAGCAACATATCGAGATATTGGACAAAGACCCGACGCCGCAGGTCCATTTATGATAATTCTGATCAATGCTTTGATTTTTGCGGGTTTGTTTCTATCAATGTCATCAAAAATCACTACTAATGTCATTGTGAATGCAACAACTTTCGAGATTGGTCAGACCAATTTGTTGACCAGTCCTCAAGGAGGTATAGTCTGGATAGTTGCGCTTGTGGGAATAATGCCAAATATCATGATAGGTCTCATCTATCTCGTGGTTGGGACAATGTTTGCACATTTCGCCTTCAAAATAACTGGCGGTACAGGAAGTAGGATGAAGACGCTCTCGGTAGTGGGTTATAGCATGATGCCAGTCATCCTCGTGCGATTGGTTGCGATACTTGTGGTTCTCATAGGATTGCCAGCATATCCAGACATAGTCGACTTCTCCGATAGTGGTGCGCTAGCGTTGATTACTCCAGCAGTGATAAGCTGGGCATATACTTCTGGAATTTGGTTTGCAATAGATATCATGACGACAGGTGCGTTCTTGTGGACGGGTTATCTGTTAATCTTTGGAATCAGGGAGGCACACGATACTTCAACATTATGGGCTGCATTAGTTGCTGTGGCTTGCGTGATTGTACTAGTATGGACGTTTTGGCAAGTACATTAGATCAGGAGTCCATATAATGGAATTATAACAAAGGCAATCAAACCTACTAGTGCACCAATTTTGTCCAGGGTACTTCCAATCAGAAGAGCTCGTTTATTGTCTGGTCTGGTGAGTGGAGCAATTCCAGCTCCTGTGACTATACCTGAACCCAACAGGAGCAATGGCCACAAATTCCAGCTTGCAAAACCCCAGATCCAAATTAGCACATAGCTTAGGACTCCGATGAAGTTGAGTGCTGCAGCTACCGCGGCAGCTACATTGTAACCGTAGATTCTAGCAATGGTGCGTACATCTCTAGCTTCATCACCCTCAACATCTTCAGCACCCTTGATGGTTTCACGGGCTTGGAGAATAAGGAAGGCTGTGAAAAAGAAGAGCCAATGGGGTAATGGAATAGCATTTGTCAGTGGTAATCCAATGGTTTCGCCATAGGCAAATGCACCATAGAGAACACCAAAAGCAAATGAGAATGCCACCATGAAATTACCTGCAAGCCCAAGTGTCTTCACCTTCGCTGCGTAAGCGTAGCCAATGATTTGGAAACATAACACAATCAATGCACTATAGGGACCAGTAAGAATGGCAAACAGAAGACCGACAATGCTTAGAAATGCCACATATCCCCATGCTTGTTTTATTGTCATTCTTCCACTGGGTAGAGCACGATGTGGACGATTAATCTTGTCAACCTCAACATCAAAAATATCATTTACAACATTACCACCAGCAGCTACGAAGAAGTACGTGACGTAGCCGTAGATGAAAAGAGGCAGGAAATCAGAGATACCGCTGCCAACTTGAGCCATACGATAGGCCATGGCTACACCTGCAATAACAGTTAGACCACCAATGACACAGTTCTGCGGTCGGATTATTGATAGGAAAGCCTTTGGGTGGAAACGCGTAGGATTATTTATTTCAGACGAGGTTTCAGTCATCTCCGTCCAACCAAGCTCTCGAGAAACATCTTGAATTAAAGACTTGTGGACAACAGTCGTTTGACCTAATCACTCTTATTGGGTCATTCTTGTGAGATTTATGGAGGAAGAGTGATGATTGATGATCTACCAAGAGAACAACTATTGAAGATAATTGATACATATGCTAAAGCTTGGCAGGCTATGGATGGAGCATACTTTCTCGCTCTGGAGAAAAAGTATGGTATTGATGTGGCCATTGAGATGGACAAGGAAGCATGGAAGATTTTCTCACCCATAGAAGCACGTCGGATCATGAAGGAATTCGATATTCCATCAAATGGCGGCCTTAAATCACTTGAACAAGCTCTTGGATATCGCGTATATGCACGATTGAATAAACAATCTTTCAAGTGGGTGGATGATAATACTTTGCACTTCACAATGAACGAGTGCCGTGTTCAAGTGGCACGCAACAGGAAGAGCTTACCAGACTTTCCTTGTAGACAGGTCGGAGAGATTGAATACAGATACTTTGCAGAAACCATCGATCCTCGTATCCAGACCCGATGTATTTTCTGTCCACCAGGAGAACACCCTGAAGACGCATATTGTAGATGGGAATTCAAGTTAGAGGAGCGATAGTCCTGAGTAAAGTTCTCTTTGGTCCAGCGGGGTATCCAAGCGAGGCACGTGGAAATGTGAAACGTGTTTTTCAGATTCTAACGAAGGTGGGAGTCAACGCTCTAGAATATGCAGCTGTACATGGATTGAGGACCAAAGAGGATAAGGCGCATGAAATTGGTGAGCTGGCAAAAGAAACAGGAATCACGATGAGTCTACATGCGGCGTATTACATAAGCCTTGCATCAAAGACCCCACGAATACGAGAATCATCAAAAGATAGGTTGGTCAAGGCACTCAGGTTCGCCCCATTGATGAATGTGAAACGCATCGTGTTTCATCCGGGATATCTAGGGGGATTGAGCAAGGACGCAGCTCATGCAGTCATCAGAGATGCATTAAGAAGCGTCTGGGAAAAAGCTCCAAACAATAGGAAAGGCGTATTTTTGGCTCCCGAGATCGCAGGGAAGTTGTCCGCATATGGTTCTGTAGATCAAATCATTAAGTTGTGTCAGGATGTAGAGGATTGCATACCAACCATTGATTGGGCTCATCTCTATGCAAGAAGCCACGGAGAGGTGAATGATAAACAGAAATATCTTGAAATATTGACTCGTTTCGAGAATGAGTTGGGTGAATTATTTGTTAATAACATGCATTTCCATGTCAGTGGAATTACATTTACTGAAAAAGGAGAAGCCGCCCATCGACCTCTAGGTCAAGAATGGGGCCCAGATATTCTACCTCTTGTAGAAATCGTTCGTGAATGTGGATACAAGCCTACGTTCATAAGTGAATCTACAAACCCGCTTCAGGGGGCACTCTACGTCAAGTTCCTCTTCGAAGAGTTGGAGAAAGAAAGTAAATGACAAAACTTGCATTTGTGCTCGGTTCGAACTGGTTACTCAGTATAGCTGAACTCTTAGCATACGTACAGGACCGAGGTTTTGATGGAACCCTTGTGGACCATTCAAGAAATGCTGCAATTGTCGATATCAAACAACGCCTTGATAGTGATCAGATTGTGGATATGCAATCAGCTCTGGGAGGCTGCTATAAAATTGGCAAAGTCATCTGGGAGTACGACATTGACCTACCAATGAAATCTTTTCCAACAAAAGGCGTTGCAAACAAAGAGGCTCTTGAAGAAATCCGAAAGTGTCCTTGGCTTAAGATTGTGTGGCCAAGAGCAAACGGGAAAAAAATCAAGTTTGGTATCAGTACATATCCAGTTTTCGATGGCAGCTCTCCAGTTAATTTCAGAAGATTCACTCGAGGCATGGACGACCAAGTTAAGAAACTCCTACTAGAAAATGGTGCCAAACGGGCAGATTATTTCGCCTATGACGAGCCAGATAGACGAGTGGAGGAACGATTGAATATTGCACTCTGGCCCAAGACCATTGCTCAAAATGCGTTGTTAGCTACACCCAATGCAGAAGTTCTAGCAATATTCTCTGAAAGGAAGCTGTACATTGCGAGGACGCGGATTGTCTACGACTCTATGTTACAGCAATATAGAGATGAGTCAAGACCTTTTGTTTCAGCCGAAATTAGTACGAGCCCGAAGATTTGTAGAACGTTGCTCAACCTCGCCGGAGCAAGACCGGGGGATACTATACTTGATCCTTTCTGTGGTACTGGAACTCTTCTCATGGAAGCAGCCATCTTAGGGATGAAGTGCATTGGTGTGGACATAGATGGAGATCAGGTTCAAGGCACCAGATCAAACCTAAAATGGCTTGCAAATGATTTGGGCATGAAACTCGATTATGATGTTTTCAAAGGGGACTCAAGAGAGTTATCATCACTTATTAAAAAGCAAGTTGATGCTGTTGCCTTTGAACCAATCTTGGGACCAATATTCAAGAAAAAACCTTCACGATCTGAAGCAGATAAGACAATCAAAGAGCTTACTACCCTCTATCAACAAGTGCTTACAGAGATTGCGAGCATACTTAGACCTGATGGTCGTGTCGCCATGACAATTCCTGTGATTAACACCGAGGGAGAAGCAATATCGATTAAATTCAAAGATTTAACAAGAGGTACGGGATTGGCACTGTATAGGATGTTGCCGGGGAGGTCTATATTGAACAAGAGGGATATTCATCCGCGTCTTAGAATCAGACCAGATCGAGAATTGATACCTGAGAGAAAAAGAGGGCAAGTAGTTCAAAGATCTCTGATTGTCCTCGAAAAGTAATTAGAATAGATATCTAATAACGTCGTCAAGAATCGCATATGTCTGAAGCCTCTGTATATCATGTTTCACATATGGCATTACATGATCGAACAACATATCGCGGTATGCCTTTGGGGTTACTACCTCACGAACGACTTTACCAAGAAGTCGCAGTAGCTCCTCTAATGAATCTCTAAGATGCTGGTATGCAACATTGCCTATGTCAATGTCAAGAACCTCGATACCAGCTGCATCTATTGGAACCTGAGAAAGATAGGGATATCTATCAATAAGTGGTTCAGTGAGTCCTTTCATTCGTTTGACAATTGCTTCCTTTTTCTGCTTTCCGCCTTTTACGCGCATAATTCCTCTGAAAAGATGGCTATAGACCTCAAGACAATCCATCGACTTCCCAGCCACAAGACTCTCATCAGTCGCCTCATACTGAGTTACTAGCTCATCCACAAACTTACCAAATTTTGTGAATGTGTTAGGAGCTCCATGCCAGTTCTTCAAAAGAGTATCAATATCAGAGTCAGAAGGAACCTCTTTGTTCATGAATTCATTGAGAGCATATTCGAGAATGAAACGCATGTGTCCAAGCCGTGCCGCTTTGGAAACGACCATGACAAAGAGGAGATGGTCGTTGGCTTCCCAGACATATCTGTTGGTTTCAGTGTCTACAGTCTTGAGAGTTTCATTTGAAGCTTTATCGATGAAGGTGTGAGTAGCAGAGAGGAATGGTGCAATCAAATCCATATCTAGCTTGACTGCGTCAGAGTACGCCCTAGACACAAGATTCCTACCGCTGCCTCGCTCGATAAGCCAGACACCCAGTATGGACACCTTTGTGGACATCGTATCTCTCACTGCCTCTAATGTTGATTCTACTATGATAAGCCTATAGAACCCATTTCTTATAGTGTGAGTGAACTATAAGAGACTTCTGCGTTCCACCCTTCTCACGACTGCTGTCACCAACTTCCAAAAGATCGGAATCTTTCAGAGTGTCGTGAGCTTTGCCCCTCTTCACTGGAACATCGTTCCTCTGATGGGACCCGGTTTCTGTCCGCTGCATTCCCTCACACTCACCAGCTGGTGCGATAGCAGACGGTGTTTCCACAGCACTTACCATGACAGGGTCTTCACACCTCGCAAACTCCACTATTGAAGTCTGGTCATAGGAGTCGGCCACGGACTCCCCCTTCGGGTCTGGTGTTCCCTGGGGGAGTGCGGACTTCCCATCAGAAGCACGAGTCTTCCTCCGGGCTTTCAGTATAGCTCTATCTCTGGGAGTGAGCCACATCCCTAGTCCGTTCTCATCTCTCAGTGAAGGGATGAGCATAATAAAGCGCTTCCCAATATTGGAAGCGCCATTCAGGTCGGCGTTTGTCTTCAGTCCACAGGTGGTACAGATGAAGAGGTTCTGTTTTGGGCGTATTCCCTTGTGTCCACACTTGTGACACATGATAGAGGTCCATTGCTCCGGGACTGTGTTGTACTTCTTGGGATCAAACCCAAGGGAAGTGAGTCTGTGTTCCAACATGTCGCGAATCCTTGCAAAAGCCCAGCGATGGATCATCCCTCTGAATCTTCTCCCTCTACAATTACCCTTTCTGGCAGCATTTCTGATTCCTTTCACCCTACCTATTGAAACATAAAGGTCATAGACATCGGTCATCTCTATGATGTGATCGGAAATATCTCGCACAAGCTTCCTGTCATATTCCGTACTAACACGTTCTCGTTTTCCACGTAGACGCCTGAGCTGGAAAGTTACTCTGTCGGGATTCCCACCCTTTGCGATGAGATGTTCCTTTTCTCGCTGGAGTGACGCAACCCTCTCATCCAGTACCTTCATCCGCTGAAGCTTGTCCTCCTGTTTCCAGTAGCGAATCTGTTTGTGGCCCTTTCTTGTGAGCAGGACTGAACAAACCGCCTTGTTTATCCCAAGGTCAATGGACAGTACAGCAGGGGGTTTGCCAACAGTATCGATTCTATCAACAGAAAGAGTCACCGTGAAGATAGCCCACCACTTACGACTGGAGTCCTTGTTGATACGGACTGTCTTAACCTCTCCCTCTTGCAACCGATTTAGATGAAAAGAAGAGATAGAGAGGGGAATCATGAGCTTGTCATGTCGTACTCGCCCTTCACTGACTGAATCAAGTGAGTCCCTGAGTTTCAACCAGTGTCGAATTACGAGCTCAGGACTATATACAAGCTCAAAACGTTGAGTAAATGCAAATCGTGGAATCTTTCGAGTGGAGTGTCCCTTTATCCGGAAAGGTTTGGAACCGCCCAGCTCAAGATAACTCTGCCACATAGCAATGGCAGTGTCTCGACACTCCTGAAACTCATTCGCGGATATATTTGGAAATCGAACCTTGAAATCGTGAGGGACCTGATTTCTATTTGCCTTACCTTTGGATGCAGTCAGGGTGAGTTCATCCAGTTTCGAAGCATCAATTCTCGTTCTTTTGTGACCTGTCAACAACTCATCTTCATGACGTTCAATCACTCCAAGATACGCCCTGATGACTCGCGTATCCCTTCCAGTTATCTGCGAGAGTCGAGTCTTCTGTCTATCAGTCATAGAGTCCCTTCGTATTGGGACTTTCACGCTGATTATTGTGCCTTTGGAGCGACCCATCTGTTTCACCTGAGGTTATAAACTTCTGACCTGTCTCTTTCGAGTTCACTCCCTTTCATATCAATCAGGAAGGTTTTGAACTCCTACCTTTTCTATTATTTCGGAGGTTATAAACTTATTAGGCCGTTCTTATAATAAAGGATTATGAGCATTTTATTTTAAAAATAGGGTTCTAATATGCCTTATTCAATTCACCATTAGAAACGTATTCTTTATAAATTAATATTAAGAAAGTATGCTGATTGCAATGGGCCGCAAGCCTAGAGAGATGAACCCCAATGCCATCCTAACAGCATCAATCTACACTGGGCTAAC
The DNA here is from genome assembly GCA_964590575.1 of uncultured archaeon. Classification (GTDB taxonomy): domain Archaea; phylum Asgardarchaeota; class Thorarchaeia; order Thorarchaeales; family Thorarchaeaceae; genus SMTZ1-45. The sequence continues at coordinate 6,437 of CAZPWM010000064.1, read as the reverse complement.
TGCTTTGGTCAGACTTGCAAGGAAACGGGTTGACAAGAAGACTTGCAAGTACCTAGAGAGTATTCTGACACACTGGAGCGAGGCTAGAGCAGAACAAAAGAGAAGAAGAGAAAGCGTGGGAAAATCGCGACTTGATTTCACACCAATTAAGAACGCAGAGGCAAACCTGAGAAGATTCTTTCTCAAGATCCTCTGGCACAGCACACGACGTTTTGGAAACAATGAGTTCAAACGAGTATATAGCTGGGAGGAAGGCACAGTTGGACCACTAAATGCTTTACTCAACTATCTTGGAGCACGTTTGAGAGACCTTGCTACGACGAGATACCCCTTTCCAGAGCCAGAGAAATTCCAGATAAGGAAATATTCAGATGGAACGAAGGCAACAATCCAGAAGAAGCATGTATCCAAGTATGCCCATGATGATGCCAATGAAACGCACTGGAAAGCAGGATACAAAGGAAATAGAAAATTCCCGACAGTGTTGCTAACTCATCCCACTCTCCCAGGACTTGACTTTGTTGATATGATTCGTGCCCATAGCGTGGAGCTGGTCCGTCAGTGTTTCATCCACAATGTTCCACGTTCTGATGCTCATAGATACATCAGGTTGTTGATCCATCGACTCACTCCGTTCTTGGACTATGTCTATTCTGAGGGAAAGAGTGGTAGAAACTACTTCGAGCCTGATGCTGACAAAGAGCTGAGAACGCTAGTTCTAGAGATTCGTAGTCTATATAGCAGCCATGTGGGAAAGAGGCAATCCATCACAAGAGAGCTGGATATAGACATCCCAGAACCCACTGTAGACATCCTATGGGCCAAAGTAAGCGAGCTGATCGCTGAAACTCATGATGCAAAGACAAGAGAGAGATACTCCGAGATACTAGACCATATCGACCAAGGAAGAATTGTCGATAGGGATGTTGAAAAGCTCTTTGACCAAGTCCTCGCACTCTCTCAGAAAGAGGGAAACGACTGGCACAGAATTCTACTCTCAGACCTTCACCACCCCAAGTCGTTAAGGTCAGTCATCTTTGCAGGAGATAAGATGCTTGACCAACCTTCATCAATTCTGATTGTTGGTGAGCTTCCAGTTACAGGGCTTGGAGAGAAGGGGAGGATAGATCTTACGTTTTTCATCAGACGGAACATCAAGGGGCTTGTGTTGTGGACACCAGTGATGATCATTGAGGTCAAGTCGAAGACCTCTTTTGACTTCAATCTCTATGCCATCCACACCGGAAAGAAAAAAGAAATGCCCCCAGCACTCTATGCATGGAAACGGGTTTTATCAGAAGACGAGTGGGGAAGAACGATAGAATCAGACCCGGATGATCGGGTCCTGACACAGCTCGAGGCTTATGAGAAAGCATTGCTCGAAGAGAGTAAGAGAATAAACCCTGCTGGTGTCACTATTCCAAAGAACCTCTGGAAAGGAGTCATTGTACTTGACACTGACCAAGATTACTCAGAGGTCTTTGATGCATTCCACACTCTTCTGGATGAACTGACCAATGGGATTCTCACTGGCGAGCTTAGTAAGAACGAATCCAGAACACTCACCTTCGACTCAAAGGATGAGGAGGGTGCCACTCTACGAGTTGCACTTCTGCTCCTTGAGGGCGAGAACTTGGATGAACTCTTCAAGGAGCAATCTCCTGTTTTGTCACTCTCCGTTGAGGACCCATTCAAGGAGAGAGTGTCAGATGATCGAATATTGACCCACTATGTTTCGATTCCCTCATCTACTTCTTTCGGGAATGCTGCAGCATGGGTTTCTCGGAACTGGCACTTATTGAATCATATCGAGGAGGTCTCTCAACCATCGAACAAGAAGCTACAGGTCTATTGGCTAGATTTTTTGGGAGACTATCCCACTGACCATCTCATGAAGAGAAGATTCGGTCTTGACATCTTGCTGAAAAAGAGACAGATTACGAGAGGGATGCACAAGACACTGACAGCACTCTTGGATAATGTCACCTTCCTCAACTTGCGAGCTACTATTGACTCGGTTCTCTCTGGTACAGACGTTGAACTCGTAAGTGTCTTAGAGCCACTTCATAGCAAGGAAACAACCGACTCTGAGAGGATCATCATAGTTGATGGGTGGGCACAACTGAAAGAAATGACCTCACCAAGAAAAATGAACATTCTAAGAAATTTGGAGGACCGACTTCTGGACACTCTGCCCTCTCAAAACGTGAATGTGATTTGGATCGACAATGGAGTCTCTCACACTAGGATGAACAAGCACTATCAGAGAGCTTGTGTACGACCTCTTCGTCACGACTCCCCCAGACGGTTTCACATTGATGAGATCATCTACAATGTCCCAATTGCTCCTCGGGTCTTTGGCTGGCGAACTCCAAGAAACGAGGACACAAGACTAATCATTCAAGACACTCCAACAAAAGCACCTCCATGGATACAACCCATAAGGGTACCACACTTGAAGGGGTGGGCGCGAAAATACAGAGGGCTCTCCAGAAGAGAAGGAGTAGTTCCTGGAGCAGAGGTCTATGGGGGTGACTTCGAGGGCGAGCCAATGTACGGTCGTTCTGTGACACTCAAGAAAGTTCACTCATCACTTACATCTCTCACATCGGAGACTGTGAACCAATTACAGAACATTGGAATGACTCTCGTTCCGAGTCTTCTAAGGCGTGAGATGTCATCCACGCATGAAGAACAAACCACGGAAGAAAAATGGCAGAGCGTCTCGCTAGCTGTCACATCCAATGACTCTCCCTTGCTCACTGATAGGATGAACTTTGTTCCCGATAGACCTCCTCCACGACCTCCCAGGTCAAAGAAACAATATATTGAGTTCTCAAAGATCAAGAGAGGATGGTATTATGACAAGATACCCATTGATTCTAATGACCAAGAGTATGAGGTGGGGGTTTCTCGAAGGCCCCCAATGTATCAAAGGACGGGACTGGATGAGGTGAACACCTTATCAGCTAGTAAGAGAGAGATTAGGCGACTCAGGAGTGCGGCAAAGTTCCTCATGAAACAACTTCACAAGAACAGTAACCTTTACTCATGTTGTCGGGATATAGTCAGACTGTGTGTAGATGTACGCTTAGACACTCATGATGAAGAGACTCTAGTCACTGCCCTTCAAGAAGTACGGGACATCATACTTCGTGATCCATGGAGAGCTCAAATCTGGAGTGAGGTTGAAGGCTCCAGAGAAACACTTGGTGACATCCTTACAACTGACAACAGGGCTGTACTGCAGATGGCGAAGGAGCTGTGTCCTGATATCATCTCACTCTATGGGAACAACCTGTTCCTTGCTCTTCTCACAGTCATCAAGACACACTCTCTCAAACCCTCTGAAGGTCTTGTCATAACCCTATGGGAGTCGATGGTTGAATGGCAACTGTATCAGATGGGTTTTCAGCCAATGGATCACGCGGAAGAGACGGCACAATCACAGTATGACTTCCAATTCATCTATTCGAGGCTGATGTTCCGCGCAACGTGTCTGAGGGATACCATACAACCTCAAATTTCCACCGAGGATGTAGTTTATGGACAGCTTATCTGGATGGAGAGGGAAGGAGTACCAAATGCATGGGTTGTGCTTCCAGATGCAGACCAACCACTCATTGGTCTTGTATCAGATCTAGAAGGTCACGGACTGAAGCTCGGCTGGAATCAATGTATAACTGACCCATCAACGTTGAGGACCTCTGTTAGGACTATGACTGAATCCTCAGCGAGAAGTCAGATAGCTCTTACGAATATCGGTGAAACCTGTATCCTCTGGTTCATTGATGAGATTGAGGGAGAGGACAAATGGACTGCACCTGTGGTTCTTGAGTTTGCCACAAGCAGAGATGATGGACGACTGTTACGTTGGCTTAAACTCTCACCAATTCCGGAGAGTCTGTTCTTGGAACTGGAGAAAAGCAGACCTGAGCAGATTCTCAAGGTTGATGCAAATGTGGACTCGTTGCTCTTTGGAGCCTTCAAAGGTTCGGAAGAGATTGAGGATGTGAAAACCCAAGTGAGTATTAACCTTGAAACAGAGCGCTATCGTGTAGAGTTCAGCTCAGGACATTCCTACGAGCTGAGAAACACGTATGAGCTCATTGGTTTGTTGAAGCACCCATACTTGAAGGGTACACCTCTAAGAACAGATGATGGTGGACTGCTGTTCTGGGACCATAAGAAAGACATAGAGTATTCTGCTGTCGTCGACCGACGTGGAGAAAAGGCGCATGTCATATATCTCTCATTTTTCACACCTCTCGTTCATCGTGTTGATCTCTTCTCACTGGGGAATCTGTTTCCCAAGACTTGTGCAGAGCTTCTCCAAACAAGGGATGGAGGGACAATCACCCTTGTGGCAGAGGTAGATGAAGTTCGTCGAAACAAGGGTGAGTTCAACTTCATCACGGTCAAGCTCAAAGGGCTGCCAAAGAAGTCGCAGTTGAAGACACTTGAGGATGAATGGATGAACCCCTATGAGTTGGAACTTCTTGTTGAATGTGAGGAACTTGTTGATGCTAGTATTGGAAAAGACTTCACCCTTGAAATCGATGTAAGTCAACTAACACGTGTGCGACTGCCATCAGGATTAGCTGAGGAGTCACGGCTTGTTCATGCTCTCAGCTATGATGACGAGGAACATGAGGACCAGGAGTTCTCACTCCCAGAGGGAGAGTGGATATTATCGAGTGTGTTCAAGAAGGGGATGATTCATTGGACTCTAAATTCAACACTGACTAAACAGTCTTGGATGGGAAAGACATTTACTATGAAACTGAATGGAACCTTAAATCTCGAGGGCATGATAGAAGAACTGGTCGGGGAGTTGAAGATGATTGGTGCATCAAGAGACAACATCTACAACTATGATGAGGAGCTTGATGGTATTAGAGAACAACTCAAGGCCTATGGATGGGGAGATGAAAAGCCTCTGTGTCGAGTTGATGTTGCACAAACTGGAAAAGGGATGAGAATAACTCTGAGTATCTGGGAAGAGAATGAGGTTGTGATCTATGAAGAGGAGTTCACACTAGGTGAAGATGATGATACAGACTCAGTTATTGATGTCCTAGATGAGGGAGCATTGTCTGATTATACTCTTGAGAACAAGGAGGAGTTTCGTATGATGTTGAGAGGAATTCTTGATGACGATGAACTGGAAGCAGATGGTATCGACCGCAAAGAGGCTGAATTGATTATGTTTATTGAGGAATATCGAGAGGAGGGTAAGCTCAAGGCTATGGGCTCCCATGCAAACCAGTTAGTGGAGTATTATCTCAGACAAGAGCGATTTGATGTGGCACTAGAACGAGTTGATGAAAATATCTCACATCTCGTGACTATGAATTTAGAAGATGAGGAAGTAAAGTGGTACCTGTTTATAGCTAGAGTTTTGAAGGCTGAGATACTAATGGGTAATAACAATCCCGAAGACTCGAGGAATGAAGTAGAAAAGGCATTTGGGGTCATACCTGATGATGTTGAGTTGTGGAAGTTAGGCGTGGGAACGAGAAGAGAGTATTATGAGCGAGGCTTGAAACTGAGAAACGATTTGAAGTAATCTGAAAACAATGGAAACTTTCAACACTATTGAGTAAATAAACAACTTTCTTGAAAGAGCTTATACTATATACGACGGGCGAAATATGTTTGTAGACTTGAGATTTATCGCCTACGCCATCCTCTATAGTGACGTTGTTGGTCGGCTTGCCTGAAAGCGATTTCAGCTTCGATTCTTTTTTGTTCTATTAAACGGAGGTGTGCTGCACGTGCCCGTTGGTCATGATGGGTTCCATCACCTGGCCTTGAGTTCAACCAATATAGGCCAATTACGAATAGCCCCACAAAGACCAACCAAATCATGAATTTGATTCCTCACTAATGGAATATGTCTGAAGGACAATAAACCTTAGGAATTAGAAAAAGGGAAGATAGAGGGGGAAAACCCCCTCTGTAGCTCAAGTGGTCGAGATACCTAATTTCTCCACCATTTCCTTGTAGCGGTTCCTCACGGTGACCTCAGTCACACGTGCAGTTCGTGCAATCTCAAGTTGGGTCCGTCTAGCACCTGTGAGAATGCTAGCAACATAGATTGCAGCAGCCGCCATTCCTTTGGGATCTTTGCCAATGGTGAGTCGTTGCTCTCTCGCCAACTGTAGGATATCAATGGCCTTCTTCTTCGCCTCACCTGGAAGGTCTAGTTCAGTGCCGAAGCGATGAACGAACTCCACAGGGTTGCTATGGGGTATCTTAAGATTAAGATACCTAAGTATAAGTCGAACACAGAGGCTGAGTTCCTTACGTGTGATGTGTATCTGTTCAACAATCTCCTCAAGAGGACGTGGAACCTGATGAACACGACAGGCTAAATACAACGAGGCGGCAATCATCCCGAGAATGGTACGACCACGGGTCAGTCTTTTTCGTAA
>CAZPWM010000063.1:0-18300 GCA_964590575.1 uncultured archaeon | reverse complement strand
TTGTGGTTGTCGTAGTTGTTGTAGTGGTCGTCGTCACTTCGTTCACAGTGACTATGACTGTGTCACTCGTGTTGTGTCCAGCAACATCGTATACTGTAACAGTGAAATTGTACGTACCAACGCCTAAGCCATCTAAGCTGACGACTATATTAGCCCCGTCCCAATCTCCCGACTGGACAACCACTCCGTTACGACGGAGGACATAGCTTGATGGGTAATTATCAAACGGCGTCCAAGTAATGGAATGTCCTGTAGTGCCAACATTAAACGCTATGTCGCTAGGTGAGTTTAACGTTGGTGCTATCGTATCCTCGACAGCCACCCATACTGTATCCATCGTCCACATTCCGTTGTGGTCATAGAAGATAATACTGTAATTGTGGCTTCCTACTCCTAGTGTAATTATGGTATATATCACGGGGACTCCAGGAACCCAAGAGCTACTCTCAGATTCAATGCCATCGATGTATATGCTATAGCTCGTTGGATAGTTGCCTGAAGCCACCCAAGTGATACTGAAACCGGTATCGTCTTCTGCGATGCTCATGTCATCCGGACTATTGACAATGGGAGCACGATTGATTGGTGGAAGCATATTGGTTGCTACAATCTCGCCAATTATTGATATTCCGGGCACAGTCTGGTTCATCTTCACGAGCATGCCGTTGCATTGCAGGACCTCGAATGTCATCGCGTAATATCCCATGTCAGCCCCCACAACATGCGTGGCATATCCATTCCAGCTTCCACTCCTTATCACGGGCATCATGCTGTTCCACTGCATGAAACACATTATGTCGCCAATCGAGGCGGCTGGAGCACAACCCAAGTCAATCGATGTTGAGACTGGCGCTGGTTCAGGTGCTGATAGACCTGTGAAGAAGAGGAACTGCATATGCGGAAGGAACATTCCAGGCGGCAAATCAGGACCCGTTTCTGGTATATACCCATTCAGTACGTTGAAGACCACCCATGTCTCAAAGGCCTGTGATGGAAATCCTGCTTGAGTGACGTTCACGTAGAATGTAGAGTTCACTTCAAACGGAGACAGCCACTCGAGGATTGTGAAATTAATCATCTCTACCAGATACCCTGGGGCATCAACCAGAAAGTTTGCAAAGTCCCCTGGTGATGGATCAACAATGGGCACGACTCCATACGACTCGACCGATACTGTTGCAGTTGCGCTTGCGCCATTCGCCCATTCGCCAACGAGAGATATCATATTTGTCCCATTAGTGAAGACCGGCACAAACACACCATTAGCGAAGGCATCAAGACCAACAGTGGTTAACTTGTACACTTCCACTGCGTTAACGAAGACAGTGATATTGACAAGATTCTGCATGACGGAAGCTGTAAAGTTGATATACACGAGTCCGCCTCTCACTAGCTGATCAGGCGCAGGTTCAGTTATAATCAGATTATATACATCAAGAATTTTCGTTTCCACATTGTTGTAAGTGACTGTTTCGCCTACTACTGGCTCTACATATACTGTGATATTTATAGGACCAGTCGTTGTCACAGCGTAGCTGACTTCAAAGGAGGTCCAATCTCCAGGGTCCAAAGAGGCTACTACAAGTGAATCCTCCAGCACTCCATCGACCCATAATTCAACACTGAATCCGGATTCAGTGTTGTTTCCTTGGTTCAGAACATACGCAGTTAGATTCACCGTCTGGCCAGTTCCCAAAGCACCTGGAACACCCAATCCTGCTCGCAGATCGTGGTCTTCAACCCCCACCCAGTTAGTAATTATGTTCTCGAACAGAATCGAATTATTAGCTTGAGTAATACCCCAACTGAAGCATTGGCTCAAACAAAGCACTTTCTCTAGACCCAGGTCTACAACAGCCCCAATCACATAATCACCATCACGGGTGTGTATCAGCTCTGCTGCTGGGAAAGTTGTAGTAAGACCACTGTAAAGCCAATCGTAATATAGTTGCGTGACGCCAGTCATCAATGGGTGTTCGGTGACAAAATCTGTTGTGTAGTTTTGCGCTGAAAACATGATGTCCTCAATTCCAATCCCTAAGCCAGACATAACGGCAGCAAGACCTTCAGGAATTCCACCAGCATCAAAGAGTATGAATTTGCCACCTCCAGCAAGGTATGAATTAAGTGTGTCAACGTCTTCGGAGGACCAGGTATTCCCCCAAGCACCGACAAAAACTGCGTCGTAGGTAGATAGGCGATTATAGACTGAAAGATCGCCTTCGTATGTAAGACTATCTGACACCTCATCTGCAACCCAACCTAAGTCCGTGTACAGATTCACAACTTCATAAGGCAGCTGCTCATAGTGAGTGGTAACAAAGCCTACTGCTGTTACACTACGGTTGTAGAAGAATGTGACAGTATCTGAAGCTGAGTGGCCAACAGCGTCATAAGCAAAGACCGAGATATTATAATGATGTAGGTTGGGAACAACGAGATACATCTCAAAGTAATTTATCGTCCTGTAAAGGCTACCATTAACATAGACTTCAACGTATGCTATCCATGAGCTCATGTCGTATGCGGTCCAGTTGACCTTCGCCTCTCTGTTAGTCCCACCATTGAGTGGAAAATCTATTGATATAATTGGCGCATCTAAATCTACAACAAGTGTCATACCGATTGTGTAATTGAACGAATCTGTTTCCATGTAGACCTCAATATATCGCATACCGCTCGCAAGTCCTGTTAAATCAAGGTGGTCCAAAGTCGTATTGTCATAAAAAGTAGAATCTACAAAGATGTGGTACATATCAATAGCCACATCGGAATGCCCGATCCAAGTCAGTGGATAGTTTGAAGAGTCAGTCAAATCTGGTGAAGTGATGAATATCCATTTTTCAGGTGGCGTAAAACGTAGAGTCACGTCATCAATGGGGAATGATCCAAAAGTGTGGTCTACATAATTGTCAGAGATTGCTCCATGGTTGAGACCTGTAGAATAAGTCATGTCATAGATATTCTCTACCAAATCATAGTTGAAGTCAATGGTCCCATTCTCGTATAATATTGTCTGAAAGGTGCCAACTAGATCATACGATTGATAATACACATTGTTGTACTCGATAACAACGCAATTTGGTGAAGTCAACGAAAGGTTGTAGACTCCGGGAGTGCCATCCAGGAAAGAGATAGGTGTAGCATAAGGCGCTACTGCGTACCAAGACCCTTCATCGGAAGATCCCATCCACACCCATGGCGAAGATGGTTCTGTGTTGTAGAATGACATCCAGCCATTTCTTGAAACATAGACAGTTGAGAAGCTCTCACCATAGAACGGAAAAATAAATGGTAGATCTATGGCTATGTATTCATCTTCGCTCAAATCGTTCCATGTTCCGCTAGTTGCGTCGATCCAATTGAAACTGATTTCTGTCTGAATATATGCGAAGGATCCTACTGTCGGATCAATCTCACATTCTTTGAATTGCTTGCCCTGTTTCTGAGCTTCATCTGTCTGCTTAGACAGCGGATCGCTCATTCCATTATTATCCACTGGTATTGTCTGTTGATCAGGCAAAATCTGTGGAGGTTCTCCGAGATTCATGCGTACAGTCGGAAGAGTACACATGAAATTCCCTAACATGAAAATTAATGAAAAAGATATTATAAAAAGAGAGAATTTCTTCTTTATGGGAACCACTCTCCTCCAATTCTCGCGCGTTTAGGAGTTTTTATTTCCTAAAGTACTGATTATATAATTAAGAGGTAATTTGTAATAAATCTACGCTATCAAATTCATAACGTAGTTCAAAAGGATTTCAAATCGTATACATTCACTACATTTTCTCAGCTTAATTCGGCGCAGAGCTAATAAAGTAGGTGTTGAATAAAACTAAGGAGAAGAGAGGAATGACCTCTATCTCTCAGCCTGGATCTTCTTAATTCTAGAGTAGCACCTATTCTGCCATAGCACTGTAGTGTCGAGAAACCTCCATCCAAAGAAATGCTGACGCAGACATTCCTATAGCTAGTGCAAACACATTGTGTGCCCCAAAATCGGGGGGTGTTGTCACTAGATAGATGATAAGAAGCCCAGTGACAAAGGATGCATAGAAGGTCATTCTTGGAATGGCACCGTGTTCAAAGAAGAGGTAGTTCTCAAGAAAGCCTAGGTCTGCGTCCGGGTTTACTATATAGTCACCATCTATTGTCTTTAGGATCAAATTATGTTCTGTGAGCTTGTTAAGATGGTAGAGACCTACACTGGGACTGCTTAGGTTCAACCTCTTCGAGAGTTCTCTTGGTCCAATGGACCTCCGGATGCTTAGCAAGACCATAAAGACTTTCCATGTGGTCTCACCTAGCTGGAACACAATTGGTAGACTTTTCGTTCTTCTGAGAAATGATGCCATTCCCACTACCTCACTTTTTATTTCTCTTGAGCACTCGGTATATCAATAGCTCGAAACCCCAGAGAATCGGAGCCGCCATCACAAGGATGAACCCTATTGAAATTGTAAGAGGCATCGGAGTGTAAAGGTAAAACAAAACCCCATTGAGGAGTGGAAAGCTAATGCAAATTGTATAATAGAAATTGAATTTCCACCTTTTTAGACTTCCAACATATCCAAACGCCCATCTTAAAGGCAACCAGAGGAAGATGATTCTAAATGGGATATCTACAAGTAAATATGGACTAACCACAATAGCAGCGAGGGAATGAGTTGTGGTGTCAAGACCCAATGCAAAGGGTATATACAGGCTTCTATGGATAATAATGGGTTCGCCTATGCTCCATGTTAATTGCCGCAGTGAGGAGAATGAGATAAACCAAGGAACAAGAGCGCTGACTCCAACGAGAAATGCAGGCCAAAAGCGTGGATCTTTAAGGACCTGTCTCCAATGTTTCTGAGCGTTGGGTTTTTGAGGGCTTAGTATAGCACCCATTAGCAATGCTAAGCCCAGGATGATCAAGAGAACCTCACCTGTCGAAAGCATAATACCAAAAAAAGGAAACAGGGGGATACGAAGCTGTATGTCAATGTTCACCGGATCGGACACCTGAATACTCATTCTATATGCGAGATTTGTAGCCTCCACTCGGGGAGGTGTATGAATGGAGATGTATAGAGTCCCAAGTCGTTTTGGGATAAAGAATGTGGCAGGAAAGGGAGGAGCAACCTCAAACCTATAGTCTCCAAAGTAGTAATCTGAATACCAAAGAAAAATTCTCAAGTATGGAACAGCTTGTGATACCGATAGATTTACTCGGACCATTTCGAACCTCAAGCCTAACAAGAGGGTTGTATTGGGAAGTACCTCAAAGGATGCGGTGAATGTATCATTTGAATAATTGTAGCTGTAGAATCCAGCAATTCCAGAATAATTTCCCACAGGAACATATATTGTGTCATTCGATCTCCAAGGTATGAAAATGCCCCATTTGCTTGGGACCTCATTGGACGTGAGGTTGACTGCTGGCCACTCCATTAGATTCAGGTTCACACCAGATTCGTAGACGCTAGAGCCCTGAGTGTCCTGAATATCAACATTCAATGGAGAGAGGGGAGTAGTAGAAGTGGCTGAGATTGTTACATTTTCAATAAGCAGAGAGGCTTCTAAGAGGGCGTCCTCCCTTTCATACCAATTGGAACTGATTGGATACATCTCAATTCCTACAAAGGATTGGGCAAGCCAGATTGGACTCCACATCGCATACAATGCATTCGTGTCTACCTCAACATCCACACTAGTCGACTCGCCAGTAGTAAGTGTAAAGGAATTTCTATCACTATAACCAAGGAATTGGGGTGTTGAGAAAAAGTTGAAGACATCCAGATAAAGAGATAGTTCAATGGGACCTCTCAATACCTTTACGTCTAGAGAGACCGTGACACTCTCATAGTCACGAAGATTGAAGTTTGTTTCATAATAGTAGGAAACAAAAACATTGGAGAAATCAAGTTGAATTCCGGATTCTGTGGACAATCGTTCTACTCTTGGAGCATATTCGTTAAGTGAGTGGAAATCCATTTTCCAACCGGCCTCGCGACTGAAGCTGGAGTCATTTAGGAGTACTAGATCAGTATATGACTTACCTCTTGAAAGCGCGATAGAAGAACCCACAGTCCCGTCGACCACAGTTTCTGTAACAACCAAGTCATCACCAAGACCATCTGGTACCACTGTGTCAATGACCATTCCAAATCCCATTGCGAGCACAATTCCAACAATTGCAATGCAGCATAAACGTCGTCCTAGACCGGGGCGTTCCTGCATATCTCGTTTCTTCATCATTGCAGCCTGGTAAATAGTTCAATGAAATTTGATATCAATCTAGAGTTTAGAACGGCTATACTGGTCATGGAATTGAAAAAAGAATTGAAGATAGAGGGAATTCCTCTATCTCTTCGCTTGGAGCTCCTTCACAGCTTCAATGACTTCAGGTAGAACTGCGAAGATATCACCAACTATACCAAAATCAGCAATCGAAAAAATGGGAGCTTCTGGATCTTTGTTAATTGCGACTACTATGTCACTACTACTCATTCCAGCTAAATGTTGAATAGCTCCCGAGATTCCGAGCGCAATGTAGAGCTTCGGACAGACTGTCCTGCCTGACTGACCGACTTGCTGTGAAGGTGGAAGCCAACCCAAGTCAACTATAGGGCGTGATCCACCAACAGCTGCGTCAAGCAGAGTCGCAAGTTGTTTCGGAAGTTCGAGGTTAGATGGGTCCTTGATTCCTCGACCGCTACAGACAATGACATCGGCCTCTTCGACGGATCTCATTCCCTCAACAGTTTCATTGACAGTTTCCAAGACTCTTGTCCTGATCTGAACAGGGCTGACGGTCAGCTCAATCTTCTGAATATCACCAGTACGGGAGGTGTCCGGCTCTCCGGGCTTGAACACGTTGGGTCGTACCGTAGCCATCTGTGGACGGGTGTAGGGCGAGATGATCTCGGCCATGATGTTACCACCAAACGCAGGTCTAGTCTGAACAATCTGGCGTTCATCATCGATATCAAGACCTGTGCAGTCTGCGGTAAGCCCTAGTGCCATTCTCGCGGCAATACGAGGTGCAAGGTCACGACCATTGCTTGTAGCTCCGTAAAGAACAATTGCAGGTTTTCGAGGAGCAATCAGTGTGTTCATTGCAATAGTGTAAGCATCGGTTGTGTAATGCTCGAATATCTTCTCGTCAACGACGAGGACTTTGTCTGCACCATGTTGAACAAGGGTTTCTGCATGAAACTCGATCCCGTGACCAATCAGTACTGCGACTAACTTCTCACCTAGTTGGTCAGCCAGTTCCCGACCTTTTGTGACGAGTTCTAGAGCAACACCCCTTAGACGTCCTTCACTGGTCTCACACCAGACCCAGACATCCTTGTACTGGGCAATGGCTTCTTTGTCGACAGTCTGCCTATCGATTTTGATAGCATTGTCAGGACAGACTTCTTCGCAGGACCCACATAGCACACATTTATCCATGTCAAATACGACTTTGTCACCATCCTTCTCGATGGCTCCGAAGTTACAGACCTTTGGACAAAGCATACAACCAGTGCATGCATCTCTATCATAATGAAGGGTCATTTTAGATAGCCCCCTTCTTCGCGAGAAATTCAACAAGCTCCTTTGCTGCTGCCTTTGGGTCTTCAGCCTCTATCTTGATTCCCCCCTTTTTCTTTTCAGGGGGAAAGACTCTTCTCACCTGTGTCGGCGAGCCCTTGAGCCCTAGTTTGTCAACATCAAAACCAAGGGTCTCTGCATTGACCTCTTCGAATGGTTTCTTCTTTGCCTGCATTATACCCATAATGTTCGGCAGTCGAGGTTCGTTCAGTCCTTTTGTTGCAGTGAGTAGAACTGGCATTTTTGCCCTCACAATATCATATCCGTCATCGGTCTCCCTGTGCGCGATAACGAACTTCTCATCCTCGCTCAGTTCGAGATGGCGGACATAGCATATCTGCGGGATGCTTAGTATCTCAGCCATCTCTGGACCAACCTGAGCTGTGTCACCGTCAATGGCTTGTTTACCACAGATTACGATGTCAAACTTCATCTTCTTGATTTGCTCAGCAAGTGTAAGTGCTGTGACCCATGTGTCTGCTCCAGCAAAGGCACGGTCGGTCATGTGGATGGCTCTGTCACCACCCATAGCTAAAGCCTTGAGCAATGCTTCTTTCGCTTGTGGTGGGCCCATGGTAATGATGGTCACCTCACCACCGTACTTTTCTCGTAGTTTTATTGCCTCTTCAACCGCGTATTCATCGAAGGGATTCAATATACTAGGTACACCCTCTCGAATGAGTGTGCCAGTTTCTTCGTTGACTTTAACCTCAGCAACTTCAGGAACTTGCTTTACAGGAACGATGATCTTCAATGTCAGATTGTTCACATCCAATGGTCTAGTTGCATCAGTTTCGGAAGAGTGTCCCCGTTATAAGCTGTATGTCCTAAACAATGCTAAGGGAACAAGAAGACGGCTATTCGGAGATGTGTTGAAGGATAGGTGCAGCAGGGACTCTGTTCATTCCAAGACCAACCTCGTTCTCATCAAGCCCCATTGCCAGCCCAAGTATCTGTGGATAGAATAAGACTGGGAGATGGAACTCTTCTCCATAGGACTCTTTCATGCCAAGTTGTTGCAGGTCAAGTTGGTTACAACATGCAGGACAAACAACTAGAGCAAAGATGGCCCCAGCCTCCTTCATTGATTTTAGCTTGTCATGAGCGAGTCTTATTGCCAAATCCTCGTCAACAGGGAGCACAGTGGCACCGCAACACTGCTTCCATAGAGGGTACTCGATGACCTTTGCTCCTGTGACTTCTACGAGTTCATCTAGAATCATAGGAGAAAAGTCAGTCACATCATTTGGTCGAAGAAGATGACAGCCATAGTGAATAGCTATACCAACACCATCGAGAGGTTTTGTGATCTTCTTTCGTATCGTATCAACACCTACATCAGTGTGCAAGATTTCTATGAAATGACGTGGTCTACTTATACCTGTAAACTCGAGATTGTCTTGTTCAAGCTCTGCATTGACTCGTTCCCTGTACTTAGTGTCATGTTTGAGAAGATGATATACATCTTTTAGACTACCAAAGCAACCATTACAGGGGGTCACAGTGTCATGTCCAAGTTTGTCAGCGACTGCTAATGTGCGAGCGTTCACAATCACCCATCCCCAATAGTCCATCGCTCTCAGATTTGGACTGCCGCAGCATGCAACATCCTCCAAGTATTTCAATTCCAGTCCTAAACGCTCCGCCACTAGAAGCATGGAGGCTTCATAGTTGGGATAGTTGGCAGGAACACTGCAGCCCATGTAGAGACTATATGTGGGCATTTTAATCCCCTCCCTTGACAAGCCGACCAGTACGCGTTTCACTGAGAATTCTTTTCACAGATTCTGTCGAGAGCCCAGGTACCTCCGGTTCAAGATCCAGATCTTCTCGTTCCCAGTCAGCCGTGACAATGTAGAGCTGCCCTTTGTCAATTAGCTCTTTCCCAAGCGCAACAATACTACTTGGAATCCTGCCCTCTTCAGCGGCTAGATTCTTACAGTCAAAGAAGACGTCCGTTACACGCACAAGCTGAGGACATCGCTCTTGACACTCAAAGCACATTAAGCAAAGCCAAATCTCGTTAGATGAAAGCACCTTTTCACGCATTCCAAGAAGAATCATCCGAATTAACTGATGAGGCTTGATTTCCCACATATTTGCAATGGGACATGCAGCTGTGCAGGTTGAACAGGCAAAACAGGCTGATAGCTCATCAGCGTTGGGCATGCTCTGGATCTCTTTTCTGAAGTTAGGATCAAGTTCAGACATATCAATAGGGTCAATGAGAACTTCTGGAGGTCCTTTCCTCTCATTGGTTTCGGTCATGATGTTGCACCTCCAGAGGTCTTCTCAACCTGTTCACGTTTCTTATGTGCTGAAATAAGACCAAGAATCTCGGCTTCTATTTGTTCAGTTGTGAAGTGCTTACGTGAGATTGCTCCTGTTGGGCAAACAACCTGGCACTTCCCACACCCAGTACATAGAATCGAACTGACTTCAGCCAGTTCGCGGCCATCATCACTGACAGTCATAGATATCGCACCAAATGGGCAGATTTTCTCACAGAGGCCACAACCAATGCAGAGGGTATCATGTACAACAGCTTTGTCCATCTGTACGCGAACAGTCCCCTTTAGCACATGCGAAGCTGCAGCGCTTGCCGCAGCTTTACCATCAGCAACGCTGGCTGGAATATCCTTCGGACTCTGACAAGTGCCAGCAATAAAAACTCCCTTAGACTTTGTGTTCACTGGTTCTAGTTTGGGATGAAGTTCCTTCATGAAGCCACCCTCACTCCGATCCACTCCTAGCATATGTGCAAGATGGGCCGTTCCTGGTGAGGGATCAATGGCCATGGTCAAGACCACCATGTCAAAATTCAAACGGAGTAAGCTGCCTGTTCCCTGATCAAAGACTGAGAAACTGATGCTACCATCCCTTTCCTCAACCATATCACTTGGGAGGCCTCGTACGAATTTCACTCCACTCTCTCTCACCCGTCTGTAGAACTGCTCGTATTCTTTGCCACCAGCCCTAAGCTCATGATAGATGATCCATTGTTCGATCTCATCTCGGTACAATCTATGAGTCATCTCAGCGTGTCTAAGTGTATACATGCATCCGAAGTTGCAACACCAAGGACGACAATTCTCATCTCGAGAACCTGCACAGTTGATATACGCGATACGTTTAGGAGTTTCCTCAAACTTTGGAGGTAAGAGTATCTTACCCTCAGTCGGTCCAACTAGGCTCAGTAGACGACCATATTGACCACCAGTCAACACACGATTGAATTTCCCTCCGCCATATTCGGGTAATTCTTTGATGTCCATTTCTTCGAATCCTGTTGCCGCTAGAATTGCCCCAACAGTGAGTTCGATCTCTTCCTCTTCAATATCAAATGAGATAGCATCACGTGGACACTTCTCAGCACAGATCGTGCATCCATCTGTCCAGTGAGTACATGAGTCCCTATCGAGGAAATACACACCAGGAACTGCTTGCGGGAAGGGTTTGTACACAGCCTTTCGCTCTCCGAGACCAAGGTTCCACTCATCGGGACCCTTCGCAGGGCAGTTCCGCTCACATGCTCCACAGTTAATGCAGTTCTCTATGCTAACATATCTGGGCTTCTTCCTAATGCGTACCTTGAAGTTGCCATAGTCTCGCTCAACATCAATGACTTCTGAGTAGCTCAGTAGCTCAATATTCTTGTGACGCTCTATCGCAGACAACTTTGGTGAAAGGATGCACATTGAACAGTCAAGTGTGGGGAATGTCTTTTCTAGACGTGCCATGTAGCCGCCAATGGATGTGTACTTCTCAACAAGATGGACCTTGATGTCTTTGTCTGCGAGGTCGAGAGCAGACTGTATCCCTGCAATCCCTGCGCCTATCACGAGAACACTCTTTTCCACAGGATACTCCTCGAATCCAATATCCTCAAGTTTTTTCGCACGTTCAATTGCTGCCACGACGAGATCATAGGCGATGTTGTAGGCTTCTTCGGGTTTATCATCATGGATCCATGTGTCATGTTCTCTAAGGTTTGCTTGAGCAAGGCGGAAGGGATTGAGACCATTCTCCTCAAGAATCTCCCTGAATAATTGTTCATGGAGCTTGGGTGTGCAGGCTCCAATGACAACACCTGTGAGATTATGCTCCTTGATTTGCTTGGCTATTGTGTCCTGCCCATCCTTTGAACAGGTGAACATGTTTGATGTAGTGAACACAACACCAGGATAGTCCTTAAACTCCCGAGCAAGTTTTCTGACATTGATCACACCGCCTATGTTTGTTCCACAGCTACAGATGAAGACCCCAATCCGATCCTCATCTTTCTTCTTCTTCTTCTTCGTCAACTAGGATTTCACCTCCAATTTCCCTCTGACAGGGCTGGGTCCTAACTTCTTGATTTTCTCAACGAACTCTGTTACGATTTCTGCGAACTTGATACCCATGGCAGCAGATGCAAAGTCGATGTACAGTCTACCGCCAAGACCAATCTCTTCAAGCATGCTCTGCCAAAACCTGACAAAATCAGCCTGCATAAAATTACCAGCTAACGGGTCATCACCGCCATAGTGACATTCTGAGAGAAGACATCCTGTCACTAGTACCCCGTCCACTCCGTTCTCCAATGCGGTCATTATCTGAATGGGTTCTACTGCTCCGCTACAAGGTACTCTTACTGTTCGAATATTGGTTGGATAGTGCAGATGCATCAAGCCAGCCAGATCTGCGGCTGAATGAGAACACTCCCAACATACAAAACAGATTATGAATGGCTCCCAATCAGGAACTTCTATGACTGGAGGTGGTTCTACCTCGCCAATCACACTTACTAGATCATATGTTTTTTCCAGTGAAAGGCAGTCCTCTTTGCAGGCTTCAACACACTTGTTACAAGCAATGCATTTCTGAGCTGACCAAGAAATAGAGCCATACCCAGGAAGCCCTGTGGGAACAGAGATTGTCTGTGTTTCACCATTCTGTTTCAGTGATTGTAACAATGAGATCAAAGATTCACGGTTCTTTGACCGGAATCCTTCTTCAGGTATCACCACGTTGAGATACTCTGGAAGTCTTACCAACGGTTCAAGCTCGAGCGCCTCAACCTCGCAGGCTTCAATGCACTTCATACAAGCACTACAGGAAGGGGGTCTATAACTGATACTGCCAAATCCCTCCACCTTCTCTGGAACTTCCAAAATCTGAGTAGGTGTCTTTACTGCAATGTTCTGTATCTTTTGGATGAGTCGTTCTCGCTTATCCATGCAGTCCCACCTCCTTCTGCATCTTCTCAGGCATTGCTGCTATCATATACGTAGCTCGGACCCGGTCTGGGTCTTGTCCAATCTCACGGAGCATGTCCTTTGTAAGATGGACTACCAGTTCTGAGAGATGGTCGCCCTTCTGATGATGGCATCCGCCAGGTGGACAGTGTGCAACAATAACACGCTCAGCTCCAACAACTAGACCCTTTAGAATCTCAATCGGTGAGACCATTCCAGCACATGGAAACTGGATAACATATGTTCCTGTTGGATAACTCTTACCAGCAAACCCAGCTTGGTCTATGGACGCATTGGCACACTCACTACAAGCATAGACGAGTGTGAATGGTTTATTCCTTTCGAGCTGTCTGTGAGTCTTTGCTATGGTCTCGAGCCGATCAAACCAGCTCTCCTTGTTATGCGACTGAAACTCTATAGCTCGAGTTGGGCAAGAGGACACACAAATACCACAAAACTCACAGTGTACTGGTATGTGTACTACTTTTTCATCGATTAGTCGTAGCGCATCATTGGGACAGGCTGTGATGCAAGCCTTGCACACATCACAGCTCTCGTCATCAATTACAGGTATCCATCCAAATCGCTTCAGGGGGGACCGAACTATCTTGAAGGCTTCCAGGACTGCATTCTGAGCTGAGATTAAGGCATGAGAGAGGCTCATTGGTGTCTTTGCACCGCCAGCGACGAATATACCCCTACGAGAGGTCTGCACTGGCTTCATCTTATTGTACCTAATCTTTATGAAGCCGTTCTCATCACATTCTACACCCAGAGTGAGTGCTAGACGAGCTGTGTCGCTGACTGGACCAACAATCTGGGAAACTGCGATAGTGTCCACAGTGACCTCCCTGACTATCGACTCAAGCGTGTTCTCAATACGACAAATTAAACCATGATCTTTTTCTTTGATTTGAGTCACTTTGCCACGTACAAAGATGACTCCAGCGTTTCGTGCGTTTCGATATAGATTCTCATCCTCTGTCCTGATGTCCGAGTATGATACAAAGACCGTGTTGCCTAGGCGAGCAAGGAACGCAGTCGACCTCAAAAGATGACTGCCCTCAACAGAGGACATTTCGATATCAGGATCAGTCACGACTAAGATTGTCGAGCTTTCATGTACATCCCGCTTCCCGGACGCAGCGACCAAGCTCTCAACTGTCAAAACCCTCTTGGATTTTCCATAACGACACTTCTTTGCTATGCTAGGAAGAAATTGTTGATTGCCTGTGGCAACAATGATTGTTCCATAATCTTGTGTAGTCAGGTTACCTTCAGGGTCTATCCAGGTAACCTCATACGACCCCATTTGTCCGTCAACCTCTTGTACAGACCCCTGAACTCGTTCAACCCCAAGGAGCGATTTACAAAGAGCTTTGATTTCTTGGACGAGTGTTTCATTGTCACTCATGAACAAGGAACGTTCATAGTATTTGTCGTCATTCTGACCTGGAGGTTCCAGAAGGGTTAGTCCGACTTTCAGATTATTCAGGTCTGATGCCGCTTTTAATCCAGCAATCCCACCCCCAATAACAAGAACTCTTTCAACCATATTCTCCTTGAACTCGGTCGGAGGCTCCATATGATTCAATTGCGCAGCGGCATCCGCCAACAGAACTATTGCTTTATTCGTGGCGGACTTGATATCTGCAGGATGAACCCAAGCAACATGCTCTCGGAGAGGAACAAAGGAAATGAAGTCATTCGAGATCCTCTGTTTCACAGGGATTTCAATGATTTGAGAACTACATGCTCCAATTGCTACTTGGTCATCATCGGAAATTCTTTGTCTAAGCGTAGAAAGTCCATCTTCTAAACATAGACTGTCTAAGGTTTCAATGGCGTCGAAGGATTTTGCCATTTCTTTCTCAATCTTTGGAAAGTCCAATATGCGATTGAGAGTATTATTGCAAGTACAGAGAAACAGCTTCTTCATCTAGGCACCTCCCTGCAGGTCCAAGTACACCTGTAATGCAACAGAGTTTGCCTCAGCCACACTATTAGGGATATCAGTAGGTCCGGTAGATGTGCCGCATGCATAGATTCTTTCTCTGGAACCTTGACGAGAGAAGAATCCATACTCATCGAGCGTAACTGTGAATTCCTTCTTTTCAGATGAGAGGGATACAAGGGGTGAAGCCAAAACAACGAGGTCTGATTCAATCTCTATTCGTTTCCTTGACTCGGTGTCCTCTACTATGGTCACAGGAGAGTCACCTTGAACAGTGACTTGGTCTGGTTTTCCCCGCACAAACCTAACACCGAGATCTCTCGCAAGGGTGAGATAGTGTTGACTATGCAGAGGAACTCGTAGGTCCATATAGCATATTGTAACGTTTATACCAAAGTTTCTCAACATGATTGCGTGCTTGAGGCTGTATGTACAGCAAGCCTGCGAGCAGTATTCGACTGCATTCAAATCCCTACTCCCAGCACAGAGTATCATTGTGACAGATTCCACGGGTTTCATGGATGCTGTGAGGACTGAACCATTTGTAGGACCTGTCGTATCAAGAAGACGTGCAAGCTCCCGTTGAGTAAGCACATCCTCACACACACCATATGCATATCCCGGTAGCATACTTGGAGCTAGCTCTTCCACGCCAGTCGCAATGATAACTGCATCAGCATTTATAGTACGATTCTTGGGTTTCTGCTCAAGATCAATGGCATCCACTCCACAGACATCTACGCATTTCCCACACTTAGTGCAAGACTCTATGTCGATCACCGGGATAAGAGGAACGCCCTGCGGCACAGGTCTGTAGATTGCTTTCCGTTTGCTCCTTCCAAGATTCCGCTCATCTGGAACCTCAACATCACATACATTGACGCATTCCAAGCACACGACACATCTGTCAGGTGAGATGAATCGAGGCTGAGTGCGGAGTGATACAGAGAACTTGCCTCCATTCTTCTTGATGGATCTGACGTCTGTCAGAGAGTGGAGTGTTAGTCCCTTCTGTGTACCAAGTAGGCTTCTATATTGACATCGACGATGTTTATCATCGTGTAGCTCCTTGCATGCATCAAGACAGAGAGCACAGTCGTCAGTAGGAAAGACCTTGCCAAGATGAGTCGCGAGGCCTCCCACAGTCGCCTCCTTTTCTATAAGATGTACGCGCATCCCAAGGTCTGCAAGCTGTTGGGCAACATGTATCCCAGCAAGTCCAGCGCCTACCACTACAACCGTCTTTGTCATTCTATGTCAACCCCCATCTTCTCCAACAATGGTTGTATCTTCACTCGATGATATCTTTTTGAATTACTGAGTACAAGATCTGTTAGTCCCATTGCAAGAGCAAGCATCTCTCCTAAGTACAGAACAGGCAAGCTGAATTCTGGGTCTAGATACTCGACTGCTTTCCTCTGTTGTGTTTCGAGTTGTGTATAACAAGTGGGACAGATTAAAACAATGGCATCTGCACCTGCGTTTCTTATCTTCCGAAGCTTCTGTGCTGTTATCTTGAATGACTTTGACTCATCAGAAGGTCCTATGGGAGCACCACAGCAAGCCATCTTATCTTCGTAGTCCACAGGCTCTGCCCCAGCCACCTTGATAAGATTCTCTAGCCATCTTGGGTTCTCTGCATCATCCATATGTGTTGCTTCAACTGGTCTGACAAGGTGGCAACCATAATGAGTGGCTATAGAGAGACCTTTGAGAGGCTGAGTTATCTCTTTCGCAATGCGTTTCAATCCTACATCTTCATGAAGCACATGAAGTATGTTCTTCACAGAAACTTCTCCAGTCGCTTGCAATCCAACCTTCTTCAGTCTCCTGTTCACTCGTTCTCGGATGGCTTTATCTGATTGGAGAGTGTGCTTCACGATAGACAACGTGTGAAAACATCCGCTACATAGAGCCATTGTGTCTCGACTGCTAGACTCACTCACTGCAATATTCCGAGCTCCTACTGTCAACCAAGCTTCGATATCTATACCAGGGAATGTTGTGGGTTCAGGACAGCAGGTGTGCCCCTCGTCCGTTATTAGCTCTACATTCAGCCTCTTCAGGACCTCTTTCATAGTGAGTTCAAAATGTGGAAGTCTAAAGGGGATAGTACAGCCAGGAAAATAGGTATATTCTATTGACTTACTCATCCCCATCACCTCCATATCTAGATTCAGCTGATTCAACCCGTTGAACAGTCCCCAACTCCTTTAGGATTGTTCTAAGCTGTTCAACTGGAGGACGTCCTAAATCTGGCAACCCCATCTTATCACGAGTCTTGAGCATAGGTTCGCTGACCAGTATTGTCCGGCCTTCTGACAGAATGGCTCGTGCTCGATCCAATGCAGTCTGAGGCGTATTTCCAGAAACCAAGCCCCGTACTTTTGCAAGCACTAGAATCTCTGGAATTTTCACATGCTCGGGGCATCTGACTTCACACTGTTCACAGGTAAGGCAGGTCCAAATTAGTCGCTCCTCAGCCAATGATTCGTCAGCTAAGATTATCTTTTCAAGAAAGAGTCTGGGATTGAAAGAGTCATCAATCGCAGCTATAGGACAAGCACTTGTGCATCTTCCACACTGATAGCATCTCAGCAATGTTTCACCTTCTGGTTGTTGAAGAATCCACTTTCGAAACTCAAGGTCTGCTGATATCCCACTAGCTGTCATTATTATCAAACCACGTAAACTGCATGCTACTTCTGGGGTTAAGCGTCCCAAAAAGAATGTCGATTTGTTTTGGTTTAAGATAGTAATCCAATTCATGGTCAATGAGAAAGAGGCTTATGGATAGTACAAATAATTGCAAGAAGCACCTTTTATCTTGAGATGATACATCGTCGTTCCCTACGTAATCCTTTTATTAGTATACTCGCGCTTAACGAATTAGTTCCTTGAACAAATAGAGGAGAGTAATCACGATCGGAAAAGAAAAGGCAATTGGTGCCCTTATCTTCATCTTCGCCCTACTGGTGCTAATATACTACACTTGGGGGCTAGTTATCCTTCAGTTGTTCCCAGGCCTTGCGGACTGGGTTGTGGCCACATTTGGTGCTTTTGCACCACTCTTCAATCCAAGCCCAGATTTCCTAGTTCAACTACCGATATACTTGGGCGTGGTTCTGATCATGGTCATTGCAATGTGGATTGGTTGGACAATGCTTACCACTCCAGCTCCAGAACCACTTGAGGACTTCGACTTCGATGAAGAAGAAGTTGCAAAGAAGGCTGAAGAGTAATAATTACAATTGTACAATGTAGACAGGGCCGAAAGGCCCTTTCATCTCATTCTAGATTAGTCTATATTCAAGTCAAAAAAATAGTGAACGCTCCCAGAATAGAGTGCAAGTAGGTCATGACTTAAGAGTTATTGCTGATTCCGTTAGCTCGTGTATTCATATGCCTTTCTTTAGACGGTCAAAGGACTTGGATTATAGAAATGCAGCAAGATTGTTGAATGAAGGCATGGTAGATGAAGCTATTACTGAGCTCAGAATAATCATCGAGAAGAACCCAGAGCAG
>CAZPWM010000062.1:0-18571 GCA_964590575.1 uncultured archaeon | reverse complement strand
GTTTTGTTGCCGGTGATGGTCATACTAGGTGTTAGTCATTTCATTGTAGGATTTAGGATGAATCGAAAACATACTACACCTTTCTATGTAATAATTCTCATCGATGTTCTCACCACTGTTTTTGCAGTCATTCTGATATCGGCACAGCTTGGCAGAGGTTTTCTGGACCTTTTCATGGTGATAGTTGTCTTCCTCAGTATAGTCATTGAACTTGTAGAATTAGCTGCACACCTGAATATCTAATCACATCAGGAAAAAAGAGGGAGGGATTTGAAAATTTCCAGCTCTTTCAATATTCAGGTTTCTATAACAATAAACTAAGATTTGACTAGAAATTCGAACCCGGGCTCAGTTCTCAAAGAATCCAAGTCTGAATCCTCACGAGCCCATGATCTCAAGGATTCATCATTCTCAAGAGCGGTCTTGAGAAAATCCATAGCCTCTTCAGTCCTCCCCACTAAAGCATTGTAGCGCGCGAGATTGTAGTATGCCAAGTAGAGTTCTTCATCTCCACTCTCTACTCTCAATGCATTCTGAGTTGCATCAATCGCAGCCTCAAAATCCCCGAGGGCTCTTTGGGCATTTCCTAGGTTCAACCAAGGCCAAAACGCCTCTGGTTCAAGATTAGTTGCATTCTGGAACGCTTCAGTGGCATATTCAAAATCCTGTTTCCGAATCCGAATGTGGCCTAGTTCTGACCATAGTTGCCAAGAGTCCTCATGATCCTCAAGCGCAACTATGACTAACTCTTCTGCATCTGTGATAAGATCGTTTTCTCTTAGGTACTTTACTCGATTCAAAATTTTTTCAATTTCGCTCACTATGCCACCAGCATCTGTTAGTGTTTTAAGAGTCATAATTAAGATACAATACCTTGCTTTTACAACATGCGGTGGGTGCTTTTAATAAAATAAATATCTCTAATCTTGGTTCAGCCTCATTTCTTGATGACTGTGGCATTGACTTACTAAAATTATACTTGAATTCAAGGCGCAGATATTTTGAATGATTCATCAATATCTTGCAAAGAAGGCAAAAGAGAGTTTGTTGGTCTAACTCTCAGGTTCATTCAATTTCATCGATTTCACCCATTCGATGACCGGATTACTTCCTTCATTCGGTCTTACTTGGTTTGCCAACTTGTTTTTTCTGAGAATGCGAAAAGATATTGCTTGCTTCTGATTGTGTGTTGGAATATACTAGTGGAGAGAAGTAATACCCGCAGGTTTTTAGAGCAAATTGGGCTTTACACCCACTGGCGGTCACTATGATAATGAGATCGAGCTAGTTTTGGATGTGAATGCCTATACTTTGGATGAAAACAGATTGTCGATGAGATAAAACCCACCGCTCTTTCTAGATAGGCATTCGCCTCACTCTCTGGATGTGTTCTTCGGTCTATCATCTCGTTTGCCTTATGTATGGTCGGCGATGATTAGTATTTGATGTTCTGGAACAAGAGGCTCATTGATTCCAAGATACGCAGTTTCAACGATATGAAATTCATGTGATTGTAGAATTTTTCCCCATCCCTTCACCTTGAGAAAATTAAGAGGCACATTGATATCTTCGTTTCCGACTACTCGATTGTAAAACCAATCGAAAAAGCTATTAGTCATCAGTATAGCATCATCCTCAGCATAACCTTCAATAATTATCAAGCGTTTTTTGGTTACTCTCGTTGCTTCGGTCAAAAGATGCTTGGGATCGCTCGCATGATGCAACACTGTGTACAAGATTGTAGTATCTACTTCCTCATCTGCTAATGGGATTTTTTCCTCTGGATTGTACAAGACCAATGGCAGGTCCGAATAATTGTAATCTACAATATCAACCAGTACGACCTCTTTCCCTAGTTGTTTTTTAATTTCTAATGCCAATAGCCCATCTCCAGCACCAAGATCTAATATCTTCTCCCCTACAAGGAATTCTTCTACTAATTCGAAACTCCTCTTCACACGTTTGAATGAAATGGCTTTCCGATCTTTTTCGTCATTAGCACGTTTGTTGACAAATTTTCGAAGTGTTTTTTCAACTTCAATAAGAGGTATCCCCTTTTTCATGATCTAAGCAAAATGAGTAATGAAAATGTAGGAGAATTTCTCAGTCATTTTGTTTTAGATTTATTTCAGAATCATCAAAGAAACAGAGGATACAATTTAGCCTTTAGATCTGCCATACAATCAGATAGGAAATTACACGATGCACATAATGAGAAGGTTATCTTTTTTTTCAAGGAGAGAGTGCAGAATTTAAGGGAGATTAATGATAATTTCAAACAAATATCTGAAAAAAGATTGACTGATGTATTTGTCTTCATGTATAATCTTGTTAATGCAATTATATATCACCATTTGTCTGTAATGGAACTATTTGATACAGATAATGAATTTGTCAATTATCTTGCAGAGTTGGCAGCTTTTTCATTAGAGTTCTATTATAAGAAACAGATACAATAGATAAGCGAGAATGATTTTCGATTAGGACACAATAAGATGTTCATTTTGAGTATGTTTTCACATCTCGCTTTGGTATCTTAATTGCTCGTAATCAAACTTGGATCAGTGTTTCCCATTGGCTGGTTTTCAGTCCTGCTTTCCTCTATAGAATGTTAAGTTGGCCCACATGCTGCATGATGTGTCGCATGACATACAGCAGCATTGTTCCCTTAGGCATCGTTTCCTCCGGGAACCATGATGTTGCCAACTCGTCAATTTAGTTTTTCACATCAGTTGAAAATCGGGACCTTAGTTCCACTCGAGTCTCTTTCAAGAATTGCAATAGTATCTCCGTCGATGGGACTGATTCTTCGATTTACGTTGTTCGAAGGATTGATGTCTAAGAAGAGTCCAAAATCTCTAGAGGCAACCTGAGTTGATAGCGGACTTACCTGATGGACTTAGAGAATCTGGTGCAATCGAAATCAGAGAAAAACTCGGAACTATCTCTGGCGGAGATATCCTCGATGTAGGCACACAAGAGGGTGACTTTATTAATACGTTGATGAAAACTCTGAGGGGATACAATTCATTCGTAGGAATAGACATCTCAGCAGATGACTTGAAGAAAGCAAGAGAGCAATTCAAAGACGCTCCAGTGGAATTGATGGAAATGAATGCTGAAACGATGTCATTTCCAGACAGTCATTTTGATACAGTGTGTATCTCATACTCAATCCATCACCTAGAGAATATTGACACTGTACTAGCTGAGATGCATCGCGTGTTGAAACCCGGAGGCAATTTCATCATCCAAGAATTGTATTCTGATGGAGAACAGACTGAAGCTCAGCGAGTGGATAGGGATGTGCATAATCTGAATGTAAAGATCGATACCATCTTAGGCATCCCTCATTTCGAGGCCTTAGCTCGTCAGAGATTGAAGGGCTTAGTCAACAAGGTTGGTCTGAGTGCTGTAGAGATCTATGAGTCCTCATGGTCTGTTAAATGCCTATTCTGTAAAGAGGCACCCGATTGTGAAGACCCACTGAGAAAAGAGACTGTCGACTTTGTGACAAAGGAGATTGATGCTGATTTGGCTCGAATAATTGATCATCCGTCGTATGATGAATTAAGGAAAAAGGGAGAATCAATCAAAGAGAGAGTCAAAGTTACAGGGTCATCTGCAGCATCCGTGATGTATTTCTTTGCAAAGAAGTAGTGTCAAAACGAAATCCGAATCAGTGCTTTTCAGATTTTATCCCAAGAGTTGCATGAATTCCTCTGGCATGGAAAGATACTGAGTGGCAGTTTATAGAAAAAGAAGAAGAATGAGCTAGGAGTCGAGGACTCAAGCTCATCAGTGTTCAAGATTATTTCATAGTCTTGACCCAGTCATAGACAGATGCGCAGAGCTCCTTCATGCACTCGTTCTCGGGGTTCATTGTACCCACAGTGCTTAATACCAATCCATCCTATAAGTAGAAACGCGGGAAGGAGAGATTTTGAAGAGAAGATGGAAGGGTATTCAGTGGTTTGTTATTTCTTTGATGTTCATTCTGCTAATTGGTAGTGTGTGTATCAGTTGTGATGATCAAAGTCCATTTGCAATTGACCTGAAAGAGAAGCAGATTAAAATCGCGGGTACACCCCATACCCCAATAGTTATTGATGGGGACGCCAATTTCTCTGTTACAGCAGCAAATGAAGGTTGGCTTGGTGATGGCTCATCAGGAAATCCGTATATCATCGATGGTCTTGACATCGATGTTGATGGTGCTGCCGGTCACTGTATCAACATTATCAACACACGGGTCAACTTCACTATCAGTAACTGCATTCTCAAAGGTGCGAATACCTCAGCAAGCGCTGGGGTCAACTTGAAGAATGTTACCAATGGTGTACTTATAGGAAACACACTCTCGTATTCACAACAAGCAATCTACGTCAATCATTCCAGTTTTATCTTGATAAAGAACAACACTGTTACAGACTGCTATTATAGTATCCAGATGCTCTCTTCGTCTGACAACATCATTGCGGGCAATAACGTTTCATTCAATAGCAGAGGGATTCAGCTTCTGCTTAGTTCAAATTATAACACAGTGGTCAATAACACATTCACCAACGGTCAGTTGGGCATAGGTCTCTTTGAGAGTGATTACAATGTCATTGCAAATAACACCGTTTCAATGAATGACCAAGGACTCAATATTTTTGATGATGATAGCAATTACAATGACTTCCGATGGAACGTCTTTTGGAGCAATGTTGAAAATGGCTACAACTCCAATAGCACTAATATCTTCAACAACAATTACTGGTCTGACTATACTGGCACAGACGCTGACCTTGATGAGATTGGTGACACACCCTACAATCGCTGGTTAAATCTCACTGACAACCATCCTCTAATGCTTCTACCAAACGGGCTTGCGTTTGAATGGACAGAGACTCCCACTGACCAACTGGTCGAATATGGCTCTAGACTGAATTACACATTGTTCTGGAGATCCTATTCCCTAATGGCATACCCCTTATGGCTCAATGACACGTTCTACTTTGAGATACTTAATGATGAAACTCTAGTATCCATATGTCCATTACCTGTGGGAGATTATGGAATAACAATCAAATTCAGCGATGCCTATGGTAATGTATTGGATGGTATCTTCACCGTGAGAATCAGAGATACCACATCCCCAGCTTGGGTCATTGAACCTACAGACCGGACAATTTCGCTTGAGAATGGACTAGACCTTCAAATAACTGCTTGGGACTTATCAGGCATAGACTATTGGATTATAAATGATACAACTCATTTCATCATTAGTATTACACATTATCCCGGTGGTAGCACAGCTCATATCATAAACGGCACACTTCTTGAACCAGGTTCATACAGCCTAAACTTGACAGTCTACGACCCATTTGGCAACCACTGTTCCACGATTCTTTACTTGACAGTTCTAGATGCTCCTGCTACTACAACATCACCTACAACGACATCTCCTACTACGAGCTTGAACCTCGGTGGTGTCGACCCTATGCTGACACTTCTGATGGGAACTGGGATTGGAGCCGTTACCGTAGCCATCATATTCATAGTGATATTGAGAAAAAAATAAAGAGGAGAGCTGGTGTCTACCAGCTCTTTCAATTATCTGATTACTTCATGGTCTTGACCCATTCATAGACTGGAGCACATAGCTCCTTCATCCGCTCCTTTTCAGGATTCATAGGGCGAGGTTTCCACCCGTCTGCTGGCTCGAACCACCAGTCGGTGACTGTGCCTTGCCTCTCGTTCTTAGGTTTCCAGACCACCTTGACTGGCATGCCAAATTCCGCATCCCACGGATCTATGCCACGAAGCTCGTTAGCTATTGCGGTCTTACAACCATCAACGATGACATAGGCAAGCACGAAGGGGAGGCGTTTCAATGAGGACTTCCCACTCCACCCAGCAATCGTGAAGGTGTGGACAATACCCTCCTCCTTGAGCTTAATCCATTCGGTCTTTTCGAGGTTATCATCAAGGTTCCAGCAATTAACTCTCGGTGGGAAGAATTTGTCACCACACTTTGGACACTTGGTTCCCCAGAACTCACCATCGACAAAGCCTTTCCCGAGCTTCGAGACCTCTGCATATTTCCAATAATACAATTGGTCGTAATGCAGAAAGACCTTAAACTGCTCCTCGGTTGTGTCCCACTCGTAGCCCATAAACCCAATACCAGTTTCCTTGACATCTCCGCGGAACTTGTCAGGGTATGACTCATCGAATTTGACTGCATTGTGCTCAGGAATCTTGTGCATTCTCTTGTCCTTGGTCATGATTATGGCCTCCTCAGAATGAAGTTCGAGATACTGGTTCCAGTACCCGCGTGACTGTTGACAAGACCAGTATTTGCGTCCTTGACATAGGTCTTGGAACTCAGGTGCTTCTTGGGAGCAGTATCATTGAGATGCATCATACACTCGAGAGCACTCATGATTCCAGTCGCACCGACTGGATGACCGTAGCCCATGAGACCGCCGCCAATGTTTGTTGGCACTTCGCCATCGATGAATGTCTGCTTCTCGCGGACGAACTCCTTGATGTTATCCCTGTCACACCAATGGAGCGCTTTGTAGATCTGGGTTTCGGAGCTGCTGAAGGCATCATGAATCTCTGCAACGTCGACCTCCTTTGCAGCTTTCTTGTACTCGATACCAGCCATATCGTAGGCATCCTCTCCAGATTTTCGGCAGGCTCCAAACTCAGTCATGTCAGGGTATCCCTTGCCATACAACTCGTTCCATCCAGGAAAGTCGATACGGTCACCCGCACGGATTGTACAGCTACTGAGACCAGCACCAGCAATCTCAACATAATTGTCTGGAGCATGTTTCTTCGCCCATTCCTCGCTTGCGACGAGTGCGAAAGCCCCACCGCGACTCATCAGACAGCAGTCTAGCCGCTTCAGAGGATAGCTGATCAGACGACTCTCCATGACATCATCTATGGTGAGAGTCTTCTTGTAGTATGGCGACTTCGGATTAGTATAGTCGCTCCGATAGAACTGTGACTTCTCATTGTCTGCTGCATAATTTCTGTTCTTCATAGCAGCATAAGCGAAGTCCTCCTCAGTCAGGTCGTTATCTTTCATGAACTTGTACGCCATTGCCGCATAGTAGATTGGATAGATCCCTCCCGCAAGCGCCTCGTATCTTGTGTCTGAGGCGAGTGCGATGAACTCACTACCCTGAGACTGGGTGACATTGTCCATGGTCTCCCAACCATATACGCCAACGACATCAAATAGTCCAGACTTTATGGCCATGAAAGCAACGTAGAGTGCTGAACCACCGGTGTTTCCTCCGTTCTCAATACGCACGTGGGGCAATCCGACTAACCCAAGGTGGTCATGTACCACCCATTCCGGACAGAGTTGTTTGCCAAAGTGTACTGAGAAATGAGAATATACCATAAACTGCAGGTCCCTGAGCGTAAAGTCAGGAATGTCCTGCTGGGTCTCCACAATACAATTGGCAGCCATTGCTTCCGGTGTTATATGCATGGGATAATCGAAGGGTGTAGCAGCACCACCTGCGATGCACACTTTTCGACTCATAATATATCACTGAATCCTCTTTTGAAAGCCGACTATAAGGCGGCGATACTAAGGACTCACAATTTTGTCGGGTACTTAACAGCTTCGGCTAAGAGAATTCTTGGGTGCAATTAGTGCGATCGGGATTATAGCGTACTTTGTAGCATTAAATATTTATATAATAATTGTTTAATCTTTTAGATAACTTTATAATTATAAGTTGATTGCACCTATATGGAACACAGACGCCACCTAGAACAAATAACCCATTGATTATGAAAGCAAGAGTACGTCATCAATACAATCAGATTCGTTCTCTCTAATATCCAACGTTGATTTTGGACATCTATCCTCCTTTCATTGGTTGTAGTAAGTGACTGATTTGTTTCTTAGGTGATTGTCTGAAAGTTCCTTTCAGCGATAGAAAAGAACGCATAAAATAAGGAATACAAACTCCAGAATAAAGAAGACGAATACGATGTTAATGAAGGAAAATTCTGAATCTCTAACTCTAGAACAGATGTTAAAACTATTGAGAAGAGATGTAGTCAAGATTCTCGCACAGCTCGACCAATCAGAGTCCCTCTACATTGAGGAAGAATTACTTGAAGACGAAAAATGGTTTGCTACTCCAGACGAGTACGAAATCTTTGATTTCATCAGGAGTCTGTCGCTCATCGCTACAAAGTTGAAACCGGAATCATTTGAAGAAACGAGAAATGATCTAACAGAGTTTTGGAAGGATGTAATCTCTGAGGATGATTGAGCAGATTCTGAAATGGAAAGCACTCACTCGTGATGGGGCATACAAATAGTTACTTACAATGATCAACAAACAGGAACCTGATGATGGTTGTATTATTCGTCGTGATTCTGGCCTAATCTAGGTTTGATATTACGAAACCGAGGAGGACCGCCTTCAGGAGGACACAGTGATTACAGATGGTAATAACTATCAAAGAGATGCGGTTACACACAATTCTGAAATTGCGACAACCATACAAATATAGCCAAAATCATGTAACTAGCAAGATATGAAGGATGATGAGTGTATAGAGAAGGTCACTATCACTGTCTTTCCACCAATGTCAGGGATTGGCATCATTGAAGCAGATCCTGTTGTAGAAGATGAGGATGCGTGTGGAGATTCATCAGCACCAGTAATCGCTTTGGATGTTTCTGAAGCAGATACTGTTGTTGTCAAATTAATTTCTGATGATCCAATGGAAAAAATAAGTCAGTTATTAGAGCAAGCTCAAATCAAGTTTGGAGACAGTATTTGTATACGATGGGCAAGCTATGATAGCAAAGAAAAAATCGATGATGCTATGGAAATGTTGAATGCAGCTCTTCGCGGCAGTGGTGATACCGCTGTACTAGATAATCAGGGATTTTCAGCATTCATAGGGGCTTCTGCACCAATAGTGTCTATCAACAACCGACTTTCATTTGTAGGTATGATACCAAATGAAAGCCAATTCATCACTCGAATCTCTGCAACAATCAGGATGGTTGAGGAAGGCACCCAACGTTAGACCTTTATGATTACGAAAGAAGTGAAACTACTTCTTCTTCGCTGATGTTACCACCACTGACTACAGCAACGACCCGTTTACCGATAAATTGCGACTTATGCTCTAAGAGAACCGCAGTTGATGCGGCTCCTGCACCTTCGATTACAAGATTCTCCTTCTCATAGAGGATACGAATAGCTTCTAAGATTGATTTCTCCTGAACCAATACGATTCTATCCACATTTTCTTGGATGATGTCAAGAGTAATCGAGTCAGACTCCACACCACCCATGAGCCCCTGAGCTAGCGAATCTGATTCTTCAGCATTCACCCAATGTCCAGCTTTCCAAGACTCGTATATTTCTGGAGAAACTTCAGATTGCACACCAATCATCTCAGTATGTGGGCTCATAGCTTTAACAGCAGTAGCAATACCTGAGATTAGTCCTCCACCCCCAATTGGTACGATAACTGCATCAATATTCATGAGCTGTTCGACAATCTCCAATCCGGTTGTTCCTGTGCCTGCAATTATCATGGGGTCATTGTATGGACTGACATAAGTTAGATTTTTGTCTGCAGCTATCTTTCTTGCATACGATTCAATTTCCTCATATCCGACATCCTGGATGACTTCAACACCTGCTTTCCGCATCTTCTTCAATTTCACGACTGATGCCTCTTTAGGGAATACGACTTGCGCAGAGATTCCGAGTTGCTTTGCTGCAAACGCAGTCCCTAGTCCATGGTTTCCAGTTGAGGCTGTAATTACGCCTCTCGAGGTTTCTTCTTTTTTAAGAGTCATTAGTCTGTTCAACGCACCTCTGACTTTGAATGACCCTGTGAGTTGTTCACTCTCCAGTTTCAGAAAGACGGAGCCTCCTACTAATTCACTCAGATATTTTGAATGGTGCAGAGGGGTGTTCTTGATATGGCCTTTGATACGTTTACGAGCCTCTTCAATATCTTCAACGGAAACCATTAGAACATCTCCACCTAACAATGATTCTATTGTCATCGGAGTATTTGTGTGTGACCAAAAGGTCAACTTTGATTTCGCCATTCATTTTTTGTTCGACCTCCCTCTTTTAATTAAGATTCAATAAGTATCAGAGGGACATTTATTTCGTCAGAACTTACCCCTCCGTGATGACCCTTCATCACTGGAGGCTCTAGTCCAGGGAAGCAATTTAGAAGTGCATGACCTTCATTGAAAGTTAGTGTGTAATCGCCTACACGATCAGGTAGCATAGGATGAGCGCTATTAAGGCCAAACCAACCATCACGAATCAAATCTTCGCTCTTCTGGAGATTACATACCGCACCTAGGTCATCCTCAATGTATCTCTCAAAATCCGCTACCTTTGACGGACGTACATAACAGAAACCAGTTCGAGTGTCACCACAGACTGGTAGTTGTAGGCAATCCATTAGGTCAGGATGATTTCTAGTGTAGATAACATTCTCAAGAGAAACATCATTGAATCCATGGTCAGCTGTTATGATTAATGTAGTATCTGAGCCTGAGATGGTTTCAATGAATGATGCTAACTTGTAATCGAATTCGTTGAGATGTTCCTTAGCCTCAGGACTCTCACAACCGAGAATGTGACTAATGCTGTCCAAGGTTGGCCAGTATGCGTAGATATAGCTCTGTTTTCTTGTCTTCAAGATAGCTTCTCTGATGCTGCCAAAGAAGGTGTCAATATCTGAGTATCCGATTCTCCTCGCAGTTCCCGCTAGGTTCAGAGTGTAAACTGAATCAACAATATGGGGATTATAAATCATTGAGTAATCACGTCTAATATCTTGGAAAATCCCTTTCACATCAATAACTTTGGAAATGGGTACACCAATGACATTATCATCAACTACATTCGTGTATGGTAGAATTCGAGAAACAAGACCAATCTCTTTCAGATGAACATACCAACCTACGACTCCATGTTGTTGTGGGGCGAGTCCAGTAAGGAATGAAGTGATTGCTGAGCCGGTGGATGGAGGAAACACAGACGTGATAGGCCCTTTGAGATACTTCCGGAGTATGGTCCCATTTCCGTATGAATTGAGGTAGTTAAAGCCAAGACCATCCACTATCATGAGGACAATATTTTTCGAATCACTCAGGGAATCCAATGAGTCGAGGGGAGAGTATGGACTGGAAACCCCAGAGGCGTCAGCGATCGAACTCATGAGATTGACAATATTGTTTGAATAGTCAGGCTTTGTTTTCATGAAGGTTCATTCCAGTTCATAATCCTGCGAGAATAGTTCCTTAATCCAGTTAATGATAGTACTCAATCAAGTAGGAGGTTGCGCAGGTTAATAACTCTGTCAATTTTGTGTTCCATTGACCAAAGCTTATCAAGTGGAAGACCATATACAAGGAGAACCCCTTCCAAGACTGTATAGTTGGAGATATCAGAGATGGACAGTAGAAAAATAGTTGGCATTGTGATATTGGTGATTTTGATTGTTACACTTATGGCGGTCATCATAACTCTACCCCAATCTCCTGTAGAAGTGGAAACCACTGATACAACTCCACCTGTGGTAACCATCACTGGACCTTCAGCGGATGCGATTGTTTATGGCGCTGAGGCAATAACATTCAGAGCGACTGATAATAGTAGCATTCCTAGATATGAGATTTACATTGATGGTGTGCTCACTGCAGTAGGTCAATCATATAATTGGAATACGAGAAGTATATCCAATGGGATACACAACATTCGATGTAGAGCAAGAGACGCAAGTTCGAATTGGGGTGAGGCGAATATCAATGTCACAGTTGACAACTCCATCAATTTCGCTTCAACCGACTTTGACCCCGTGTTCAAAGTAATGGCGTACAACATCCAGGAGTCTGGAATAGATCCAGACTGGGAAGAGGTTGTCAAAGAAGAGAATCCAGACATCCTGATACTTGTCGAAACAGGATATTGGGATGATGACGGAAGTGCGGACCTCAATACCGCCATTGCTGAGTTAAACTCATATTTTGCAGATGAAGACCCATACGAGGGTTTTTGCGCACAAGGGATATCGTTCTCCACAAGCGGTGAGGCTGTGTTAAGTCGATTTCCTGTTTTGACATTCCTTCAAATCCAGGTAGTGTATCTAGATGACGAGTCGGGCTACGATGTCACCCATGATTTTGTCGATGCAATCATTGACATTAATGGAACAGAAGTCCATTTTGTAGGATGTCACCTAAAGGCAGGTGGTAGTTCTGCTGATGCTGATCGTCGAGAGTGGGAGAATGAGGGAATTATCAATTACTTTGATTCTCTGGGGGATGCACCAATAATATACCTAGGAGATTTGAATTCATACTCCCCTGTCGATACGGGAGCTCTTGCACCTAACAGTCCTGATGCAGGATATGGACCTCTGACTATGTTAATTGACCCAGAAGATCCAGTTTATGGTCAATATTCTTCAGAGGTGCATAATTTCACGGATGTTTTTAGAGAGCTCAATCCCACGAACCCAGGTTATACCTTTGGACACCAGTACACACCATTGTTGGGTCGCATTGACTATATCATCACAAACCAGTTCTTCGAAGACAAATTGATTAATTCGACCGTTGGTGATACCGCACACGCCTTAACAGGTTCGGACCATTACTGCATTGACGCATTCCTCAATTGTACGGGTGGTTTGAATATTACGTCATTAGGAGCTGGACCGGAAAACTCGATGAATACAGAGAATCTACCAATTGGACTGCAATTGTATACTCCTGATTTATCCTCTGAGATATTTTCAACTCCACGGACTAGTGACAGCAGTTCAAGTTTCTTCATGATGAACCACTGGATCTTCGTGAAGGACCAAGTCTAATGCCTCAATAAACCTGTCAGCATTCTCCTCTGTGAAGACTAATGGTGGTTTGATCTTGAGAACATTGTGTAGAGGCCCATCAAGACTGATGAGGAGTCCAAGGTCACGAAGACGTTCAACAATGTACTTGGTCTCCTCCTTCGCAGGTTCAAGGGTCTCACGGTTTCGAACAAGTTCAACACCAATGAAGAGACCCCGACCCCGTACATCTCCGATGATTGCGTGAGTCTTCATTAGTTCCTTCAATCTATTAAGTAGATAAGCTCCGACCTTCTCTGCATTCTGCTGAAGATGTTCGTTCTCAATCTCATCGAGAACTGCTATCCCTACTGCACAAGAAACTGTGTTTCCGCCAGTTGTACTGAAGAACTCCATTCCAGTTGCGAATGAATTTGCTATCTCCTGTGTTGTGGCAACAGCACCAATTGGATGACCATTTCCTATAGGCTTTCCCATGGTCACGATATCAGGGACAACTCCTTGAGTTTCAAATCCCCAGAATTTGTTACCCATCCTTCCAAAACCAACTTGAACCTCATCTGCTATGCATACTCCACCAGCTTTCCGGACGTGCTTGAATGCTTCCTTAAGGTAGCCTTCTGGGAAGATGATCTGACCACCACAACCCATGAGCGGTTCAAAAATGAACGCCGCAATACCTTCACTACTCTGAGTCGCTCTGAGTACATCCTCAGCATACTTTTTCCCTGCATCAGGACCCCTGTGTTCGCCTCTATATGTATCAGGCATAGCCACAACGTGGACATGCAGGGGAGCTCCCTCACCGCCAGGTCCATCGTGCTTGTAGGAGCTGATGTTAACAAGTTCAGAAGTGTTACCATGATAGGCACCATCAATGGCAATGATATCCTTGCGTTTAGTGTGTGTTTTAGCCAACCGTAGGGCAAGTTCATTTGCTTCGCTTCCGCTGTTGACAAAGAAACAGACGCTGAGATTATTCGGCAGCTTTGCTGTTAACCGCTTGGCATATCGCACTAATTTCTCGTGCAGATAGCGGGTGTTCGTGTTCAGGACTGCGGCCTGTTGATTCAAAGCTTTGACAATTCGAGGATTGCTGTGACCAACATGTGGAACATTATTGCGAATATCGAGATACCTTCTACCATTTTCATCATAGAGATACTGCATGAACCCTCGAACGATTGTAAGAGGCTTCTTGTATGAAACTCCAAGAGGTCGGCCGATATGTTCACTTCGAAGAGACAGGATTTCATCTCTTGTCATGTTAGGATTTGGAAATAGAGAGTTAGGAATCCGCAGGATCAGATTGGGATCAGGGCAGATGCTTAGCCACACATCCCGTTTACTCACAGGAGCCACACCATACAGGTCACCCTCCTCATCCATCATATCAACTATGAGCTGGAAGTGAAGATGCGGAGGCCACCCCCCATTGTCAGGATATTCGCCGACTTTTCCAATCTGTTCTCCCTTCTTCACGGGTTTTCCTGCATATAGGCCATCGAGGGAATCACGGGTCATGTGACTGTAGAGAATATAGAATGATGGACCTTCCGGAGTTGTTTTGCGTTCAATAACAATTGTGGGTCCGTTGTCAAATGGTAAGGCGTTGTCCCTAAAGCTGTGAACTATACCATCATGAACAGATAGAATTGGTGTGCCACTCTCGACAAACAGGTCAATGGCAAGATGGACAGTTCGACTTTCATCCTCATGCGCGAGGTACTGGTCACCAGTATAGATCAGGCGTGCTTCATTGTATCTTCCAATCCCAATGTTGACTCCCGCGTCCTTGAGTTTCTCAGTGACGAGGTCTCCGAAGGCTTGGTGGTCAGCAAGATGATGGGGTGAAACCACATCTACACTCCCAACGCTCACATCGATTATGATACTGTTCTTGCTGTCAAGAGCTGTTCCAATGGGACTACCAAAATTCCTAGAGTTCCTCTTGATCCACTTCACTACCGCGGATGAATCTGCACATGGTTCCAGTCCAACAGCGGCTCTGAAACAATATGAAGCAAAGCGAGGATGTATCTCTCTGAGAAGAGCTAATGCCTTCCAGGCTGGTTTTTGACTGATACTCAGATATTCGTTGTCAGGTTCGAGCTGTTGTTGCCAGGCTGCAATTGCCACACTCATCGCAAGTCTTGTGCAAGCAAGAGGAAACAAGATATCTAGCTCAGTTTCGGTTAGCGGTGATATCTCATGATACCCTGACACAATCTTTTGAGCGACATCTATAGGGTCTGGTTTGTCAAGTATGGCATAAGCAATTGCTACTGCTAGTTCGTTGATAGTGTAGGAATATACCATGTCTCCAAAGTCGAGGATTCCGAAAGTGCGCGACTCATCATTATGTGGATGATTAACAATCACATTGTAGTCGTTAGCATCACCGTGAATTACACTGAGCGCTAAATCATCTTGTCTGGGGAGGACATAGGTCTCAAAGAGACCCAGAAAGTGGTCTACAAGCGTCTTCTTTTCTTCATCAGAGATTAGGTCTTTGTATTTTCGAATCACTGAGCTAGCCTGTTGAATATCCCAGTAGAATTCGCGATGTGCAGCTGAGTGATCGAATCCAACAAGGCCTTTACTGATTGAACCAACGAACCGTCCGTAGTCAACCAGCAGCTCGGATGAATGAGGGTTCACTTTAGCAAAAACCGTTCCAGGAAGGTAAGAAACTAATCTCACAAAGTGGGTTGAGCCATCATTGGACGTGGTTATCTCAATATCTAAGCCATTGATACTTTTACGTACTACTGGAGATTGAAGATTAGCATTGACCCCTGTAAGATGACGCATTGCACTATTCTGCATTTCCAATGTTTCACGTTTTTCAGATGCAGCTGCTATCTTCAGAATGTTCTCATGTCCGTCGGTTCCGATTAGATGAAAGTTCTGATCTCGTTCACTAGGCAATTCTCTAAGAGTGCCGGAGAGATTGTAGAGTGATTTGGCAATGTCATGTGCTTGCTCCACATTAAAATTCGGTCTCTCGGCATCTCTCAATGAAAAATCACCTCATGCTGTTATTTTGAAATGTATTTGAAGCCATAAATGTAAGCGTTCGTGTCGGTTGTCCTCTATCTAGAGTTGGTCGCTATTGTTCAGATCTCGAAGCTCTAGTGTGTCAAGATATGAGTCCATGGCAAACATGGTGAGTGTCTTGTCCACCTCGGGAAGCTCTCGCAAGAAGTCAACAATGAACTTATTCATTTCTCCAATAGTTTCTGCACGTACCTTCAGTAGAACATCATACTCGCCACTCAACACATGCACTCCTTGAACCAAAGGATGACCTGTAATTTGTTCGCAGAACTCTCTTTGCGAGAGAACACCTTTCCTTCCAGGAACTCTATATCTTACTGTGACTAGGATGAAGGCTAGGGTTCCTCTTTTCACTTTATCAGGATTCACAATTGCTGAATAGTTTTTGATGACACCACTCTCTTTCAACGCCTTCATTCGTGCATGTACCGAAGATATCCCAATGCCGATCTCTTCAGAGAGATTGGCTATACTCTGTTTACAGTCCCTTTGCAATAGATAAAGCAAATCTAGGTTCTTCTTATCAAGTTCCTTTTCTTTCGAAATTTTTTCGGCCATATGGCATATATTACCGAAAGAACAGAATAACTTTCGCTTTTCAGCAGGAAAATAATATAGCCAATTATAATATAGCAAAATTGAGAGAAGTCATTGCCTCAAAAGTTGAAAGAAAGGAAACCTCTCGAGTTTCATCACCCCTAAGGGTCCGCATATCGGGGCAATGCAATCTCTCAAACGCACCTCTTATTCAAAGCTGCAGAGGTCCATCTTGATGAGCAAAGCCAGCGAACAACCAGATTTCCTAAGACTGATCTTCTCCGACCTTCTTGGGTTTACAAGAAGCATTGAAGTCGGATATGACAGACTGGATGAGATTGTTGAACACGGTCTTGTGATCGATGGTTCCTCCGTTCCCGGCTATGCAACGGTTAATGAAAGCGATGTTCTACTCCTCCCTTCTCGCGCCACCCCACTTTCTCAACCATGGGATCCCTCAGCAGCATTCCTTATTTGCAGGATTCATGAGGTTTCAGGAGAGCCCCATCCTAGAGACCCGAGGAACATCCTCAGAAGAATTGTGTCAAGAGCGGAGGAGAAAGGATTGAAGCTCATGGTTGGCAGTGAGCTTGAGTTCTTCATAGTTGCTAGACGGACAGATGACACAATAGTTGCTCTTGATGATGGCGGATATTTCTCCTCACAACCCCAGGACGTTGGGCTTGATTTCCGACGTGATATCGTAAGGACCCTGAGAAACTTGGGGATTGCCACAACGTCCCACCATCACGAGGTAGCAAAAGGTCAACAAGAAATCGGACTTCAGTATACCGATGCTGCAACCGCAGCTGACAACATTATGCTCTCACGGATTATCATTTCAGAGATAGCATATAGACGTGGCATGATTGCGACCTTTATGCCAAAACCATTCGCTAATCAGAATGGGTCTGGAATGCATCTTCACCAGAGCTTGTGGGGTATCGATAGCTCCCGGAATCTTTTTGCTACCACAGGAGATAGTTCAATCTCTCAACTGGCGATGACTTACATTGCAGGACTTCTGGAACATGCAACTACATTATCAGCAATTCTAGCCCCGACTGTGAACTCGTACAAGAGGTTAGTCCCAGGGTTTGAAGCCCCTACCAGAGTGGCATGGGGATATAGAAACAGAAGTACTATGATCCGCATACCTCACTTCAACGGCTCCAAGAAAGCAGCGAGAATAGAACTGAGATGTCCTGACGCTTCTTCGTCACCACACCTCGTCATCGGGTCTATTCTAGCTGCTGGTTTAGACGGAGTCGAGAGAAGGATTGAACCACCAACGCCCACGGATAAGAACCTCTATGAATCCGGAGTGACACTCAGGTCTCTACCAGGTTCACTGGAGAGTGCTCTTGAAAGTTTAGAAGCTAGTACATTGATGAGAAAAGTACTCGGTGATTCGGTTGTTGACTCATTGGTAACATTACGCAGACGCGAATGGAAAGAATATGTTGAGTCCACTCGAGACCCTGGCGTTTCAGAGATTACAGAGTGGGAGATCGATCAATATTTACATGTAAATTAGTATTTCTGGGAAGCCAAAAGACTTCTATCCAGTAGCATCACATATTTTGCCAGTGGAGGTCAGTAATTATGACTGGCTTTGAAAGTAAGGAACAGTTTCAAGAAATCTTCAACAAGTTCTGGGAGAAAGCTACGACACATACTGAGATAATGGAAAAACTTGCCAAATCACAGGTTGTTGTCCGTTTTGATATCGAAGATCCTAGTGTTCAAATGACCATCAATTTCAGAGATCCCGGCCCAAATGGTGAAATTGGTACGCTGACGTTTGATAGTGATGTGGAACCTGAGATTATTGTCTGGTCAAAATCCGAAACCACGAATAAGTTTTGGCAGGGAAAACTGAACACAACAGTAGCAATGGCCCGGGGACAGGTCAAACTGGATGGCTCTGTTGCTAAGGCATTAGGTCTACTCTCGAAAATCAAACCGCTATATGAAGTGTACCCAGCCATACTCAAAGAGATGGGTTTGGACAGCATGATACTATAGTATCTAAAGTAAAGTATATATTATCAAATTTCAACACATGTTTGTATACGATAATTAATTATTGTTAATAAGG
>CAZPWM010000061.1:0-18650 GCA_964590575.1 uncultured archaeon | reverse complement strand
CATCTCTCCAACATAGCTGATGCCCATCATCTCTCTAACACGGTCTGGTTCGTGTGTATGCCCTAGAACCCAAGATAACTTAACCAATGACGCTTCGGAAGTCATATCGTATGCACTCATAGCTCCGACATCCATTGCAGCTCTTCCAACTTCGTAGATAGAGAGG
Source organism: uncultured archaeon (assembly GCA_964590575.1). Lineage (GTDB taxonomy): Archaea > Asgardarchaeota > Thorarchaeia > Thorarchaeales > Thorarchaeaceae > SMTZ1-45. The sequence continues at coordinate 18,484 of CAZPWM010000061.1, read as the reverse complement.
TCAGCTTGTCCAAATGCGCATTGTGAACTCACCACAACAAAACAACCTTGGTCTATTGCTTGAAGGATTCCTCCAGTAAGAGCGTTCTCGTCTGTGGGAATATTACCTGAGCCGAATCCCTCAATGATAATCCCATGGAAGCCCATGTCTACAATATGAGTCAAGGTCCGAGGAGGAAGTCCTGGAAACACTTTGAGCAAGAATACACGGTCGTCAAGGCGTGTGTCGAATCGCGGAGTCAAACTATGATCACGTTTCTTACGACCATCGTAGAGAACGATATCACGAGCGAGGATACCTAATGGAGAGGGGTCCATTGAATCAAAAGCATCATAGGAGTTCACTCTTACCTTCTTTGCTCTCGTCGCTCGATGCACCTCACTGTTGAACACAATACAAGTTTCTCCGAGGTCTCCGAAGGCAGCCACTCGTAGCGCATCCAGAAGATTTCTTGGTCCATCACTCCAAGGTACAGATGCTGGAATTTGAGCCCCAGTGAAAACTATTGGTCTTCCAAAATCTTGGACCATGAAACTGACTGCTGCGGCAGAATAGGTCATTGTATCAGTTCCATGAGTAACAACAATACCTTGAAGGTCAGGAATCTCCTCGCTAACCTCTTTGATTGAGCTTGCTAAAGTCTGCCAATGGTGTGGTTGTGCGTTAGCAGAATCCAACTGGTATAATTCTCTCTGAATTACCTCAACATTGCCCATACCTTTTGGAAGACGATCTAGTAGGTTTTCCACCGAGAGACCAGGACGAAGTGCACGAGTACTAGGGTCATAAATGCTCGAGATTGTACCTCCAGTTGTGATAAGACAGACTTTAGCTGTTCCTTCTGAGCTCAGAGTGTTTCACCCATATCCAGATTCGTAGAATAGGATTTATCCGTGTTGTGATAAGTGATAGTGAGTGGTGATTGTGGGTGTATGACCTGACTGTAGTCGGTGGAGGCCCAGCAGGAGCAACATGCGCGCGTCGTGCTGCTGAAGCAGGATTAGACGTAGTTCTACTTGAAAAGGCACATCACCCGAGAGAGAAGCCATGCGGGGGTGCACTCGGACCGCACACAATTCGAAATCTTGATCTTGATATTTCATCTCTAATAGAACGGACATTCAATGCGGCAGTAGTACATACTCCTTCAGGAAAGAAAGTCGTATTGACCAGTGACAATCTTAAAGGGCACATAGTAACTCGTAGTGAGTTTGATGCATATCTTCTGAAGTCTGCAGCAGATGCGGGTGTAGAGGTGATCCAAGGAGTTGAGGTTGTTGGACTGGAACAGCTACGCTCTGGAACAAGAGCATTGGCTGTTGGAGACTCATACAAATCACATCTTCTTGTAGGAGCGGATGGGGTAAATGGAGTCATCGCTACAGAACTAGGCGTTCGTTCTAAGTGGTCACCAGAGCAAATTGCGTTATGCTATACTGCTAATGTACCAATGAGCTCTAAAGATGTCGAATCAGTGATGATGACAAATGGAGCGGATGATTCACCTGCAATTGAGCTATACTTTGGCTTAGTATCATGGGGATATGGTTGGTGCGTTCCTAAGAAAAAGGGGTTCAATATCGGAATAGGGTGTCGATTAGACAAGCAAGATAACCTCCAGAAGAAATGGGAGGAGTTCATTGCATTAATTGAGGGAGAGAAAGGTATAGAGCTCGATGTTTCGAACAGGGTATCTTACAGGGTTCCGTTAGGCGGAAAATTGAATCGCTGTATCGCTAGGAGAAGTATGTTAATTGGAGATGCTGCAGGTTTAGTTTCTTCATTCACAGGCGAGGGAATATCCTATGCAATACAGTCCGGAGCATTGGCTGCAAAGATTGCGTCTGAAGCGGTCAAATTGAAATCACCTCTACATGTTGTTGAATATGAAAACCAATTGAAGGCGGCAATAGGACAGGAATTGATAGACACTAGATGGCTCACAGGAATCCTCCACAAATCGCAAAATCACGCGGAATTACTTTTCCAAATAATTGCAGAAGACCCAGTGATGATGAAGTACATGACTGACATCGTTTCTCGAGTCACAACACTATCTGATGTCAAGGTCCAAATCGGAAAGCGACTACTCTCAAAGCATCCTTTGAAGGCTCTTAAATTGGGATTCAGAGGGTAGATCAGATAACTGGAGGGTTCATAATGATAGCAGAACCATCCTTCCCAACCTGTATCCTCATGAGGTCTCGAGCTAATACTGAGTTTGGGAAGAGTGGTAGTGCCTCGCCAATAACTTCCTCACCATCATAGTAACGAGGACTATAGTGCGTTAACACCAGTAACTTCACGTTTGATTCTTTCGCCAAAGCTGCGACCGCAGCTGCTGTTGAGTGACCTCTTTCATCAGCAAGGGTTGCATGTTCGGAAGTATACATAGCCTCGCATATCAGTACGTCTGCACCAGTCGCCGCCTTCCTGAGTTCCTCACAAGGTCTAGTGTCTCCTGAGTAGACTATCTTCAAAGGTGGTGGACTGGGATCAGTTACATCTCTTGGTGAAATTGTTGAACCATCTTCAAGCTCTACGGATTTACCAGATGCCAGATCTTTCCAGAGGGGTCCCTGAGGTATACCAAGATCATTTGCCTTGGAAGGAAGGAATTGTCCAGTTAACCGAGCCCAAATAATCTCATAACCGAATGCAAGACCACGATGATCAACTTCGAAAGCACGGACTGTTATGTCTTGTTCTTTGAATATTTCACCGGGAACAATTGCATGAACAGCAGCTTCGAAAGTAGTTCCTAGATTGATTGTTGACTGGCTGACTTTGACGTATTCGATTAGCTCTTTGGGGCCGTAGATATTGAGAGGTTTCAACCTACCAAGAAGAGAGAATCTCAACAGGAGACCTGGTAATCCTAAAACATGGTCTGCATGAACATGAGATATGAAGATGGCCATCTTCTTGTTAAGTCCAAGCTGTGCTTTCTCATATCTTCTCTGGACATCTTCACCAGCATCAAATAACAACACCCATCCTTCGTATCGAATAGCTATAGCAGGGTGGTTTCTTTTTTCTGTTGGAATAGACCCACCTGATCCCAAGAAGACTATCTCAATCATGAGTCACTCACTAGAATGGTTAACACCGTACAAGATTAGGGTTGTGTCACGGTTTATTTACGCAAGGTCAAGAGGGATATCAGTGGAGGAAGCCTCTCTTCGTACTACACTATATGTTAGTGCATCAAAGTATTTTGAAACATCCCATTTCCAGCTGTCACTCCGTCTATCGTACATCGATGCAACCTTGGTTGATTGACCAGTACCAGCGGCTACTACATGAGCACTATAATCATGGATTTTTGAGGTTTCATCATTAAGCACATCTATCAGATTACGTCCAGAACCTGCAGGTAGAGCGGACACTAGGAGGACCTTTTTCTCTGATGGGTCTTCAATGTTCTGGATTCTACTTTGGTATGTTATTGGTAGATGGTTCCATGCGGTGATGATATCACCAGAGCATTCAGGACTCAGAAAACAGATAACTCTGTCACTGAGGCGGGGAATGTTCACTCGAGCTCTCGGTAAAAGAACTCGGTTCTTGATAAGCTGTGCTCGTTTTCTAAATGCAGTAGAGGGTGACAAGCCGGTGGTAGATACGATATCATTACCGGTGCTATCAAAACCATCAACAAGAGCATCGATTATCTTGACGTCTGCATAGGTGAATCGATTTGGTTTCTGGGGGGAGGGCGTAGAAACATCAGCTAGTAGCAGTGGGTCGCCCCCTTTTCGTAGCATCAAACGAAGGTGTAGTAAGTCCAGATTCCAGCCGCCATGAGCATTGAAGTATCGACCACTGAAGAAGGGCCTTCCATCTGAGAGAGCCCAAACAGATGCACTGCCAGTACTTCCTCTAAAAGAGCGTATTGTATCTAGCAGTTCTGTTCTCTTTTGGTGAGGTATTGTAGCAACAACCAGAACCAAAGGAGAGTAACCGTCAACCATGAGGGTTTTTTGAACATATGGACCCGAGAGAACCAAAGAGGGGGATTCGAAAATTATTAGGACTCGCTCAAGTCCAAGTTTGTGTGTATTCAACATTCCAACTGTTCTTAGAACCCCAGATTCATTAAGTCGTTTCTGAGCCCTTCTAGTTTGAGCATAACTCAGTTTTGCTTTTGTAGCTAGAAAACTTAGCGTCGCCCCCGGATTTTTGAGAGCCGCCTCAAGGAAGGGTAGCTCCGTCCTCGATAGATGAGATATATTTTCTTCCCAGAGGTTGACTATTAGACTCATGATGTCCCGCTGAGAGATTATTGACACACCACCGAGAGCAACTACTTCTTCAAGTCTACGAATTAAAAGGGAGTACAAACTTCCTCTGTAAGAAGTGACCATTGTCCGTAGCAACTCAAATTCAGCATCCGTTTGAAAAACTTGCAACTGGCCACCCTCTTCAAAAGTTTTCACAAAACGCAAGACGGCTGTTGCACTAGGTGAGAGTTTGTTTTCGAATTTCGGACGTTTCTCCTCAGGCATTACGGTTTCATCCTGGTCTTGCGTCTCAATATCAGGCTGAGTCATTTTTCACCCTCACAGACACTGTTCTAAAGGCGAGTAATACTTATGCTAGAATGTCTTTAAGATAGCATAAAAGGCCGTCAAAGAGGGGTACTATCCTTCCAAAGGGACTCAAAGTAGCTACTGCTCATTGCAGCGAAGATAGCATGAGACGAATATATCCCTAGAAATTCGTCACTCTCTTCACCCCCAGCCAACATAATCAAAGTGTCTCTCTGATCAACCACCAGACCTGCTCCGAACACACGTTTCCTTGTTCTGACCTCAAACCGTTCAGGAATGACTTCCTTCAATGCGTCTGTAATGGAAGATGTAAGGATTCGAACTTTGGCCTTGACAAGAAGAACTCGTTCGACGACCGTGTCCACATCTTCTGCTGAGAGGTCAAATGATGGAAGAGAAAGAAGGACCTCTTCTTTGGCAGAATCGAGCATCTCCATGGCTTTGGCAAGGATCGATGCACGACCATGTACAACCCATACATCACGGGTAGTTACCTTTGTTTCCTTCTCAAATAATGGTTGCAATTCTTCAACAACTACTCTGCTGGACTCCTTTAGTCGTTCCTCCCAATCGAGACGAACAAGACGCATCACCTCTGTGGGAGCCTTAGCAATGTAGGTGGTTGGACGACCTTTCTTAATTTGTATGAATTGCTTCTCCTCTAATCGACCCAATACGTCATAGATTCTTGAGTATGGAACCTTGGATTTTGTTGACACATCAGACGCGCCCATCTGTCCACCAGCAACAAGCGCGAGGTATGCTTGGGTTTCATATTCTGTGAGACCAAGATGCTTCAGGGCTTTTAGGGTCGTTTCACTCACTGACATTGTTATTCCATCTAAGCGGTCGATATCTTCCGTCTTAAGGCTTGTCAAGTACGGCTCTAAACCATCTCAGGAACTCCTCAAACGCCTTTGTTCTGTGAGAAACACTCACTTTTTCATCTAAGGTTAGTTCTGCATATGTCTTCGAAAATCCGTCAGGCACAAAGATGGGGTCGTAGCCGAAACCGCCCTCTCCTGCTGGTTCACATGCAATAGTACCAGGCATGGTTCCTACAAATGATTCCAGTTGTTGGCCATCGCAATATCCCACAGCGGTTTTGAACTTCGATGAACGTTCTTCTTTGCCTGCCATGAGTTGCAGAATGCCTTGGTAGCCTATCGACTTTAGAACAATTGCGGCATACGATCCTGGAAAACCATTGAGTGAATCGACGAAGAAACCTGTGTCATCTACGACAACTGGTTTATGAAGAGTTTCAAATGCAACCTTAGCCGCTACCCGGGCAATCTCCTCAATGTCTTCGGACCGGATTTCATGTTTCTCAAGTGATGTGGTGTCGAAATCTACGTTGTACTTCCTGAAGAGCGGGATGAGCTCCTTGAGTTTGTGTTTATTTTGTGTAACCAGGACTAGCCTATCCTTTGACATAGGCTATGACCTCTTTCATTATCTTGTAGGATGACTTTATCTTCACCAAATCGAACATACCCGAAGCATTCCACATGATACAATGTTCAAGCCCTTGCTTTGCAAAATCCTCTAGTCGTTTTATCATCGTTTCCGTATCGCCAGTCATATAGAATTCTTGAAGCACTTTTTCGGGGACTTTTTCCATGGCGGACAACGTTGTTTTTCGATCATATCTCATAGGAACATAATCTGTCAACGAGTGGAAATTATCGCCAAATGGATGGTCGTACCCAAGACGTCTCCATTCAACTCCTGGAAGGAGGAGTGCAAATGCCTTTGCTAGTGGTGTATTCATCATTTTCTCGCATTCTGATTGATCTGCATCCAAGATACACCAGTTCCATATCGCAGCTGTGAACGGTCCTGTTCTATCGAGCTTCTTTCTGTGATTATTGATTACCTTCAAGCGCTCGCCATAACCACTAGGAGTCAGACTTGTCGGAATCCATCCATCACCATATTCAGCGGCTAATTCGAGCATCTTAGGACCCATGGCCGCTATCCAGATTGGCGGGGGTTTTCCATCTACTGCAGGCCTAAGTGACAAGACAGCGTCTTTGAGTTTCCAATATCGACCATCATAATCGAATGGTTCATGCGTATTCCAGACCATTCTGATGATTTCAAGAGCCTCTCGTAGTTTTCCGACCTGGCCAGAGTAGTTTAAACCATAGGGCTCCACATTCTCAATTTCTCCTGCTCCAATACCAAGTACTGTTCTTCCTCGACTGATATGGTCGAGTGTGAGAAAGGTCTGTGCAAGAAGGATTGGATGACGTCTTAGTGGTTCAGTAACTGAAGAAATCAGCTGCACGTTCTCGGTCACTGCAGCGCATGCACTCATGATAGCAGATAGTTCATAGTATGTGTGGGGGGACTGCTGGAAGTTTGCCAACGGTGTGACATCAGGGGTCCAGATGCTCTCAGGTATAAACCCTGCAAAATGGTCCGGAAAAGCCATACTGTCATATCCTAAGGAATCAATGGTCTGTGCATTTTTCAGTGCATTGTCCCAGGGTGGAAGGAAGGGACCAGGAGCTCCTATCTTCATTTCATGTATATCAACCATTCAATCACACACCTCCGCAAAGTGAATGAGGACCTTTTTCACCTTCTCAAAGTCCTCAAGATGCATGAACTCATCCAAGCCATGATAGTTATTATCGTCTCTGAGAGTACCATAACAAACTGTTGGTATTCCGTGAGATGTGAAGTAGTGACCATCATTTCCGCCCAAATCTGCAGCAATTACTATGTCTTGACTCACTACCTCTTTGACTGACTCATGGAACGTTTTTACATAGTTGTTCTCAGAGTCTGATCCCCAACCAGAGTGTTTGGTTTTGAACTCAAGCGACGCCTCGACGCAGGTCTCCTCTTTTGCTTTCTCAAAGAACTTCTCAATGTCTTTAGCAACATCTGCTACATCTTCTTCAGGGATAGTACGACAATCGAATGATATGTCAGCTTTGCCAGGGATTGTGTTAGTCTTGCTCCCTGCATTGTAGACTGTCATTGAGAAGCGACCCCAAAGAGTCTGATGAGGACTGCCCGGTGGCGCAGGTAGTTTGGACTCCACCTTTCGTCGAACATCAACATAGTCAAGCATGACCTGCATTAATGGAATTGAGAGATGGATTGCGTTTGCAAATTTGAATGGATAGCCAGCATGTCCTTGAACACCTCGCACAGTGATGGTTCCTGCGATGACTCCACTCGCACCTGTGCTGACATACTCGGGACCTGAGTCGACCACGATTCCAAAATCACCACGAATCTTCGGAGGACCATTCATCAAATAATCAATGCCCCATGCGCCTCCAATCTCTTCATTGGGACTGATTAGAATCTTCCAATTGACCTTCGATGTACCTTTCTTGATGAGCTCCTTTGCAGAGCTGACTGATGCAACAATGTTCCCCTTGTTGTCGCTTACACCACGACCATATGCTTTCCCCTTCTCAATTGTCAGCTCGAAAGGAGGCCTCTTCCATTCGTCAACTTCGCCTGCGGGAACAACATCATAGTGCGTACAGAGAAGGACTGTTGTCTTTGCGCCAACATCCATGGTTGCTACCACATTGGGCTGCGGTTTTCCGTCATGCATCGAGTCAAAGATCTCTACCTTGAGACCTGCTTCTTCGCAGTATTTCTTGACTATTTCAGCACAGACAGCGTAGTTCTTCTTCTCATCGCTGTTTGTGTCCAGCTCAACAATCTCTCGAAGGAATTGCTCTTCCCATTTATCCATCTCTGCTCATCTCCAATGGCTATGAGTGTAGAGATAACGTCACTCATATTACTTCTGGCACGTCTGGCAGTAGTTGGTCTTGAACCGATTTGCCATGACTTCGGATACGCGTCCTCCGCAGAGCGGACAGATTCCACCGCCTCTGTTGTGTACCATTAGAAAATCCCTCTTCTCAATAGCAATCTCATCAAGAGACCGTTTCGATATTACATCACGAATGTGCGAGAGAACCTTTCCCATTGCATGATAGAGGATTTCTACCTCCTCATCTGACAATGTTGATCGATTGCGAAACGGCAATATTCCTGCATACAAGAGAATCTCATCAGCGTAGGCGTTGCCAATTCCTTTCACAAAGCGCTGGTTTCGAAGTACATTCTTGATCTGGCCATTATGTCGTTTCAACCGATTCATGAAAATCTCAAGTGTGAGCTCAGGGTCAAGCGCTGAGGGCCCTCTACCCTCAAAATCAGCAACCTGTGAGTAGTCGCCTTTCTTTACTAGATAGATACGTCCCATCTTCTTAGCGTCAGAGTACCATAGTGTCAGATCTTCAATTCGAAATGATACCATGTCATAGCTGTTGGGTCGTTTGTATCTGGGTGTCGTTCTCAGCCGGCCTGTTAGCATGAGATTCAACACAATGTCATAATTGGTAAGAAAGAAAATTAAGAACTTCCCATCTGCTACTACTGACTCAAAGGTCTCTCCAACAGATTTCGACTCAAATTCTTGAACGGGTAAGCCGTGGACTACAAGATGATTATGAACCGATGTCTTCTTTATTGGAAATCCAGCAAGCTCACTAGTCAAGCGTTCTGCGATTATTTGTAATTCGGGAAGTTCTGGCATCGGCTCACCAAGTTCCTTTTCGCATGGAATCTTGTAAATAAGATAGCTATCGACCATCAAAACGCAACGACCAAAAGGCGCCGCCCTTATCAGAGGAATAGTTGAACGAGGTGCGTAACTTGGACCATCGTAAGAGAATCCTTGCAGTTGTCCTCCTCACCTTAGTCATCACCCTTTCGGTTGGATTCCTGACAGAATATGTACGGCAGTCGATGACTTTCTCTTGGGCAATCGAAGAAAGTGATGTGTTCATATTTGATGTTTCGGTGACGGGAAACACATCAACTAGCACAATTACTCTTCCCCCACAACTAGCAGCTATGAATAATTCACGCATAGCTGTTGAGATAGTTTCACTCCCTAATGTCACAATCGTATTCTATGGAAGTAACTTCATTGAGACCGTTGTAGAACATTTGAAAACTAGTTCGACGTTTTCAAATGGCACTATCATTCCAGTTCAATATTATTTTGCAATCAATTCACATGTATCGAACTGCTTTCTCCCTATAGGAGGCTGGGGGCATCTTGATTATTTCTTCCCATATGAGATTGATAGACCATTCTTAGAACATGAATCATACCTCTCCGCCAGTTCGAGAAACTACTTCTATTTTGGCTATAGTTCTAATAGTTCAAATCAAATATCAGAATGGCACGGAATTATAGATCTCAATACAGGAGTTCCACAAATTGTTTCTTTCTCTGACTATCATACGAATCTACCATGGACATTCATATACAACGTCACTATGCGTCTAGTTACCTAGTTTGTAACCACATTTGGGATTTTCCCTCCACTATATCGGACTTTCATTTATACATGAATACTAGATTACGGAACCTAGGAGAACTGTACAATGCCAGAACCAACTACATACCATATTCAAAAGGGTCGACTCGTAAAGATGAAGGACCCCGGGAAATTCGCTCGAGGTGATTGTTTTCTTGTAGATGCTGGATTCAAGATTTACCTCTGGATTGGGCCTCATAGCAGCATTGATGAGAAGTTTCTCACAGCAGCATCAGCAGTGATGAGGGACACAGAACGTGAGGGTAAGGCAGACATCGATCGTATAGAGGGAGGAAACGAACCTGAAGAATTCAAGGCACTCTTCGATGATTTTCGACTGACTGACGAAGACACAGAAGGCATCTTGAAGAAGGTTCAGATGGAAACCCATGAGCATAAGCTTTGGCGAGTTCATCGTGAAGGTGATGAAACCTTTTTTGCAGAGGTCAAACTTAGCAAGGACTCTCTGAAGAGCGACGATGTGTTCCTATTAGATGCATGGGAGGATATTTTTGTCTGGCGAGGCAAAGATGCAACAGCTCGGGAAAAATTCGATGGCACCATACTCGCTAGAAGATACGATGCTGAACGAGTGGGTGTTCAAGAAATCGAGCTGATTGAGGAAGGACAAGAACCAGACGAGTTCTTCAAGTCGTTCCCATAGATTCATTCAACTAATCTGTAGTGACCCGGTCGCGGCTCATAGAGGACTCCACTGTCCTTCATACGCGCAAGGGTCTCTGCAGCTACATGCCGCTCAACACCTGCTTCTTCTGCAATCTCTTTCAAAGTAGGCCCCAAAGATCCACGTTTTCCTGTATCTAATTTCTTGACAGATTTTAGGACTTTAGTATTGAATTTGTCAATACGACTTCCCTTACCCCAGTCCTTCTCAGCTCCCTCTTTCAACTCGGTGAGTTCAATAAACTCCTTGAGGGCAGGTTCGAGTATGCGGTCCCATGCATATTTCAAGTCTTTCACTGTCACTTTTTCATTCCAATAAGCACGTGCTGTAGAACGGGCAAGTTTCAGAGTACTTAGTGGTCGCCCAAGATCATTCGCATCAAGTAGATTCCCCCGTGCAAGAACACTCTCTTCAAAACCAAAGCTCTCCTGCATATCCTCTAAACGAGAAAGGATGTGTTTTGTACCCGAGTCGATGCTCTTTTTGGTTATCTTGGGTGTAAGCATTTGATATGTGATGGCAGACTTCAGTATTGGTAATCGTAAATGCGATGGATTCCCAGTTTCAACCCAGAAATCTTCGGATGCTAGTGCGATGGGAACATCTGGTAGGGATGCGGTTTCTAGTTCTGTGAGTGTACCGAGAGAGACCTCTCTGTATCCAGTAGGATCTCTGCGTTGCACACAGAGTTGATGTATCCTGTTAGCAGAAAAGGAACCGACATCAAAACGCCAGAGCCGTGGAGCCCGGACTTTGATTCCTTGAACGCTCCTATGAGATGGTTGTCGTCCCTTCATTGCTGGTGGAATAACTCTTCTGATGAATGTGAGTAAACGTCGAACCTGATCTTGGGAAGCTATTGCTTGAATACCTGTTGTTAGTCCTCCAATACTATCTTGATAGGGAGGACTGGAAACAAAGAGGCGAGCAAACACCCTCTTACTGGCTTCAGCCATTCCTACATGTTCGAAAAGAATGTTGGAGAGTTCCTTGAGGTTCATTGGTGGTCGCACATTTGAGAGAAAGTCAACCGACAGAGTAGTCCATTTTTCAGCAGCTATAGCAGGGATGATTGTGTGAGAGTCCTGCAGTGGTTGTGGAGCAACCGCTCGTGAACCAATCACCTCGATATAAGCCCCATCAGGAGGTAGCTCTTGGCTCATATCAAAGTAAATGAACTCACCTTCCATGAGCCAAGGACTAGGAGTCAGAAGAACAAGATTAGTATCCCTTGTGTGATGCACGAACCCCCGATATCTGAAAAGACGGGCTGTTTCTTTTTCTTTGAACTGTTGGAATAGCTGCGACTCCCATTGTGCTAGTTCAGCTCCATACTCTCGTTTGTAGAGATCGCTGGTACTCATCGTGTCTGCGAGTCGGTCTCGCTCAGACCCATGTCGTCTGAATAGTTCCTCTACATCCATGTGAATCATTCTCTCTTTCCAGACCATCAGGCATTCTTCTTTCTTCGGATGTACTCTCGATATGCTTTAGGATATAACTCTGCAAGTTCCTCAATCGTAGGAAGACGTTCTTTGTATGGAATAAAAAACTCTCCAGATCTTACGTTACCAAGTTCTATATCAAGCAACAGCCGCAACTTTTCATTGATTTCAAAACCGATGAAATGACGCAGGTTCATTTTAGCTGCTACTGCAGTCGTTCCATTTCCCATGAATGGATCAAGAATGATATCCCCTGGTTTTGAGGAGAAGTCAATACATCTAGATACTACTTCAAGTGGAAGTGTTGTGGCGTTCTTGGTAAGACCTGTACGGTATTGGCGTTTGACAGACCAAACATCTTCAGGATAGTTTTCAATCTTGTTGAAGAAATACTTTCGAGGGTTCTTGACAAGAAGTACAATGTGATAATGACTTGTGACAAATCGCTTCTTCGTATAGACGCCGAAGGGATAGTGCCAGATTAGATGATTCAAAGTCATAAGACCAGCATCCCGAGCTCCTTCAAGCACAGCATCCAAGTTTGTCCAACCACTGAAGACATAAGCTGATGATTCAGATTTCATTATTCTAGGGAGTTCCGCGAGCCACTTAGCAGTGAATTTGTGATAAGACTCGTTTGTTTCCTCATATCCCTCGATAACGAGCCGCTCATCACGATTATACACACTGCTCTTACCATCAAAGGCTATACCGAAGGGAGGATCTGCAATAACTAAATCTATTGACTCCTTGGGAAGTTGTTTCATCCCGGTTACGCAGTCTTCGAATCTAATACTGTCCAATTCAAAAAGGGGTGATATTGACTTGGTCTTAGCATATAGACGTTCAGCCTGTTTTCTAGTCCAGTCGAATGTGGGCTCAAAGTAGAACTCTGCAAGGTTGGGGATGTATTGTTTCGTTCGCCCCTTCCTTGATTCATCCTTCTTTTTGGAATCAGTATCAGTGGTCATGTGCAGTTTCACAATGATGTTCAAGTCGCTTCTTCTTAAGACTAGTCATTCTTTGTTAATTCTCAGATTGAATCACATTATATCTGATGGGTCGACACCTCGAGACATTGCACGTTTGGTCATCCAGTCAAGTTGATTTTCAGGTTGCTCGGGCTTTTCAGGAGATTCAACACGCACTATCTCAAGAGCACTCTCTGGGCACACAATAGCACATACACCGCATCCAATACAGCGTCTTGTATCAACAACGACAATATCCTCAGGCACACTTAGTGCTCCAAACTGACAACGGTCAACACACGTTTCACAACCTGTACATAGGTCAGGATTCACATTCATGACAAAGTCAGTCTTGATGTACTCGCGTGGGTTTTCTAGCTTCTCAACACCTCTCAAGACACCACAGCAACACGTACAACAGGAGCACAAAAAGTTCATCCCAGATTGGACATTGTATGTACAATGAATAAGTCCTGCGTCTTCTGCCACTTTCAAAAGCCTGAGTGCCTCCTCCTTCGTGATTGGCTTAGTTAACTCCTGATTATCGAATGCATTCGCTCTGTTCGGTGCAAATGCAAGACAGACTTCCCTGGGATAATCGCAGCCCTCACCAATCAGATCTTTCTGCTTCCTGCAGATACAATCACGTACACCCCATGAAACGGCAGACTCGATCAATTGTTCAGCCTTCTGAAATGGATATATCTCTAGTTCAGTGCTGACACTTTGATTCACGGGAATTACTTGAAAAATTACAGGTTCAGTTACAGCGATTTTCTTGAAACCTAGCTGGAAATAAGCCTCAAGAATCTGTGCGAACTCCTCATCCATTCGGTTTAATTGCTCCTCGTAGATACCTACTGCAAATGGTAACAAACCATATTTCCTGCTACCTGCACTCTTTGACATCCAAGAGTTGATCTGACCCTTTGAATGCATGACGTCAAGGAGTCCTTCCAAGTCTTCTTTTGAATGATTCAACCGGGAACTCAGTTCATCCAATGTTTCACCATTTAGTTTTAGTTGGCTCGCAAGTTCAGCCTCCTCAGGCGTGAATATCCACTCGAGTATTTTGAGATGTGAACCATCTTCTGCAGGAGGAAACCCATTTGGAATCTTGTCGAGAACAGCGGCTAATTTTTCGTAAGGATTCATCGTCAACACAACTCATTTTGCATGGGTAGAGGCATAGATAATCCTTCTGCTATTCGGGGCATTGTAATTTTATTCCAAGAGGGCTGAGTTCCTCATTGACCTTTTCAACTACATTAATACATTCTAATCCTTTGCCTATCAAAATATGGGCTAATGACTGTTGGAAAGGTGGAAGAAACGGAATCCCACTTGCATCTAAAATCTCATTGTAAACTTCCTTCACTCGAGGGACAGTCAGACAGTTCTCGAGTTCGTCAAGAGTTGTCTGTGTTTCGAGAAGCATTGTTCCAATCTTTTTCAGAAAAGCAGTTTTTGGGACATTTACAGACGGACCAAAAATACGCTCTACGTTTGCCTTAAACCAATCCTGTAGATGGTTAATATCATATACTGGAAGGACGAATGGTCGGTCACCTTCCTTTTCGGGAGCGATGATTCGAATCAGACCGCGTTTTTCTGCAGAGAGCACAAAGTCTGAGAACCGTCGATATCCAACCTTCTCGAATTCCAGTCCACGTTCTCTAAGCTTAACTCCGAGTTCGGTGAGTGTGTATGGAGACCCTTCGTTGAGTCCTTCCTCTGCAACCTGCGCCATAAAGGTAAATGCATCATTGACTTCCTTAGACATCTTTACAGATTCAGGGGATATCCTCTCCGGGAGGATCAGGATGGTTGTAGGTAATTCACCCTCACGTTTAATGTAGTTCTGTGCTTCTGACCAGTCAAGGAAATCATTCCAATGTCCAAAATTCATAGCAGCTTCATCAAAATCAGGATTCAATGATTGCATCACATGTTTTGCATGACCAACGCCGGGTTTACTTCCGGTCTTCGTGATGACTCTGATGACCTCCTGTAGCTGCACAGCAGCTAGGTGCCTTAGTTGAACAATACTCTGGACAGACTCATCACAATTTTCGGGGTGCACACAATCTAACGCAGGTCTGAAAGAGAAAATGTCACTATATATTGTAGCAAGTTCAGGTAGTTCGGAAGCAGTGATGATAGGATTACTAATCAACCACAGTTCCACACCATGCTCCTTGAGTGCTCCAGCTATCAGTTTGAAGTCACCATCACCAGTTATCAAAACATAGCGTGTGGTTTCTTTGTAGTGGACAAGATGATCAAGAATGTACGCAGCCATCTTGTAATCACTGGCATTGTCCTTTGTATCAGGAACATGAATCAAGTCATAACCTAAGGAGTAGAGTTCCTCAGCCAGCTTACGTCGAGAGTCCCAGTCAGCAAATGCGTACGCTCGGGTAACAATACCAGTCTGGCGTATCTTCTGAGTCATGGACCTATGTGTAGCGGACTCATCAGCTACATTTTCTACATCCCAGAATATCGCCATGTGAGGTGTGGTTTCAGAGGAGGTCATTAAAACTAACACTCCATTTGAATACCGTGTGAAACTGGTACTATATGAGCTTACTGACAGATTGATTTACGTCTTTGCTAAAACCATGTACTGTTAGTATAGAATATTAACGACTGACAAGTTGTGTTATAGATAATCCAATTTTGCGGGTGTGATGTATGCACTTGTTCAGATGAGTCCCGAGTACACCTAGTTGGAGAGCGAACCATTAGGTAATGAGATCTCGACAGGAATATGAATTGCGAATTCGCATGTATCATCTCCGTTCGTTAGAGACTTCACGATATCCACTTTCAGAGGTTTCTCAAGAACACCCTCCCAGAGTTGTTTTGGCCACCCAGCAGAGCAATTGCAAAAGAGTTTTGGAGTTTCATCAAGACAGTCTCTGATTAATGGACAAAAGCAAAAAGCTCTACGTTTCTCAGCGCGCGTCTTAGCTTCATTATACGCTGCAGGATTAGCGGGACCCTTCTCTGAATAAATGATAGAACCCTCGCGCCGCTGTAATTTAGGATAGTATCCACCTTTAGATTTCATGGCATCGATAACCGCATCAATACTTCCAGTTGTTCTGAATAGATCCCGCATTGGAGGAATTAGCTCTACAGGAAATACATGAGCACAGTGTGAGAGAATATCAAGCTGCTGCTCATCATTTGTCTTGCTTTCTAATATTTCTAGAGATTTACAGAGAGCTTTTTGACGAGCCTCTGCAGGCGAGTCAATGTCGAGACTGCTCATGGATGCCAAGATTTCGTCTTTTGCTTCTAACCCTAAAACCGTTTCTAACTTTGTAGAGAATCTGTGTGTCCAATCGTGTAGGATTGCTTGAATTTCTACGATGGTGTTCTCTGGATTGTTTGGATCCAATTGATGAAAAACTTCTCTTGTTGATTCAGCAATGGGATGACCTCTCTCGTAGGTATATTTCGATACCTTCGTATATGTAGGCCCTATTTCTGAGTATGGCCCTCGATGAAAAATGGTCATTGCTTCTTCCGCAGGAAGGATTGTTGTTATAATCCCAACTCCTTTGACTTCCTTCTTTATCGGGAGGCACACATCCATATCATGCCCATTTTCATCACTAACACCCCAGTGGTGAATAACAAGAGGACTCCCAGTAGCGAACTCGCCTGTAATTGTTTTGAGATTAGTAAATACTTCCGAAAGATCACCTACTTGACCATGGATTCTTGTACGTGCTACTAGGATTTCATCAAGTACCTTGTACATGACTTTTTCATCAATAGATTCAGGACTCGCATCCATTTCCTTTTCACTCTGTCAATCATCGTTGTAATTGTATATCAATAGCAAGTTTGTAGCAAGAATTCGGGTCAAGTTCCATGATAGATACGCACATCATGTCAGATTTAAGAATGATAGCCCATTTGGAAAATGGGTCGATAATATGAAGAAAGATGCCTGGGATTGGATTTCTGACAACGAGAAGATGATTATTGATGCAAGTGACAAAATATGGAATCTTGCGGAGCTTGGACTTGTAGAGGAGAAATCCTCAAAGTATCTTGCCAATATCCTTGAAGAGCACGGATTCACCGTGGAGATGGGCGTCGCAGATATGCCAACTGCGTTCGTTGCCTCATATGGAAAAGGAGATCCCACAATTGGGTTCATGGGAGAGTATGATGCCCTTCCAGGTCTGTCACAAAAGCCAGTTCCATATCAAGATCCTATTGAGGAAGGAGCACCTGGACATGGGTGTGGACACAATATCCATGGTGTTACGGGAGTGATGGGGGCGATTGCGACAAAAGTGGTGATGGAGAAGCATGGACTTAAAGGGACTCTCAAATTCTTTGGAACTCCAGCTGAGGAAACTTACAGTGGAAAGGTGTTCATGGTCAGAGCCGGTTGTTTTAATGGAGTAGATGCTGTGTTCAGTCACCACCCAGGTCGCTTCAATGTTGCAGGGTTGGGAAGCAGTCTTGCAATGAACTCTGCGAAGTTTCACTTCTATGGCACTGCAGCCCATGCGGCAGCCACAGCCTATGTCGGAAGGAGCGCACTTGATGCGATAGAACTCATGAATGTCGGGGTGAACTTCATGAGAGAACATGTAGTTCAAGAGGCTCGTGTTCATTATGTGATTGAAGCTGGTGGAATGCAACCAAATGTAGTACCAGATTACGCTCGTAGTTGGTATTACATACGAGCTCCTGAACGTGAGCAGGTTAATCAAATCTATGACTGGGTACTTCAGATAGCTGAAGGAGCTGCCTTGATGACTCAGACTAAACTCAAAGTAGAGTTCATCGAGGGCCTGTGCAACGAACTTCCTAGTAAAGGACTGAGTGAACTTGTCATCGCTAATATGCGAGAGATTGGAGCGCCAGAATACAGTGACGAAGAAATGACGTTTGCAAAAGAGATGGCTAAGACAGTTACAAAAGAGGCGAAGAGTGAGCTGTTGAGAGCTACGAAAAGACCAGGGTGGGAACAACTAGTAGAGGACAATATCCACATTGATAGAGAAATTCATGACCCATGGGATAAAGGGATTATATGGCCGGGCTCAACAGATACAAGCGATGTTTCATGGATAGCGCCAACTATGGAGTTCTCCACTGCTACTGTGACCCTAGAAGCTGCAGGTCATGATTGGCAATGGACAGCGTGTTGCGGTATGAGTATTGGGCACAAGTCCCTCATATTTGCAACAAAGGTCATGGCGGGTTCGGCAGTCGAACTTGTCACAAAACCAGATTTGCTCAAGAAGATAAAAGATGAACACGCGGAGAGAATGACAGGCAAGAAATACATCTGCCCAATACCTGAAGACATCAAACCGCCTCTAGAGATAGCCAGAGAAAAAGCTTCTAAATGACAAATGTTGCGCCAATAGCAATCACTCACTGCGGTGATGATCTTCGTGCCATATCTTGGCCTTCC
>CAZPWM010000060.1:0-18865 GCA_964590575.1 uncultured archaeon | reverse complement strand
GGAGCACCTGTGTTCATCGGTTCAGGTTTACTATATGCGATTACGACAGAAGAGGACTCTCCCCTAGATGGGAGAAGGACTGCAGGATTGGTCCAATTTGGATTGATATTTTGGATTGCCCTGAGTGTAATTGGTGGCATCGTAGATGCAGTCACATCATCTGCTGCATTTGAGATTAGATTCTCAATATTAGGAGTTTCAGTCGCATACATGGCTTTTGCATTCCTTGTGAATGGATTGAGTGATCATCATCCTGTAAGGAACACCATTGCATCGCTTATGCCTCCATTACTTTGGATTATTGTCGAGCTAATTATTGCTCCAACAAACGTTGCTCTTCCACAACTTCCGCCTTTGTGGTACATCCCCGTTAGTATCTCACTGATTGTTGCTTCATTGGTAGTCCATTACATCTATCGAGCCGTTAGTGTGCCTTTTGAAAGGGACCTAGGAATCAACGGACCACAACTCCTCAGAGCATTTGGTCATGATTATTTAGCGAGTAATCCTGAACCCATGGAAAAGATTCTGACAAAGATTGCAACTGTACAAGATATTCCTGTTGAGATTATCATATTTCGAGATGATGAAGGACCTGTTGCTTGCGGAGTAATTCAGTATGTTCATCCAGGACCCTTCAGAGACATTGGAAGTAGCGAACTACCCTCTGTTATTATCAAACACATTCATGACACTCATGGAATCCCATCTTTTATCATGCATGGCACTTGTACACATCAGCAGAATCTGACCACAAAAGACGACTATCCCATTATTCTATCAGAGATAGACAGACTAATCGAGGAAACAGAGGTTCATGAATTCATTTCTGGACCACATTGGTCTGATGGAGGGAAGTTCAAGGTTTGGAGTCTTTTTGTTGGTGAAAATGTACTCACAATTAGCACAAGTGCACCTGAATTTACAGACGACATTTCATTGGATGTTGGATATGATGTTGCTAACATGATTCGTGAAAGATTGCCTCAGATTGGAGGCGTAGCAGTGGTTGACGCGCATAATTGTATTGATGATAGTGCGATTTCTGTGAACCAAGGAGATCCAGAGGCGAGTGAATTTGTCGGCACGGTTTCAGGAGCTGTGTTCTCAACTATCAATAACGACAGAACGAAAGTACAGTTGGGAATGCACCAGATTATACCAAGCGATATCACTCAGTCAGAGGGAATGGGGCCGGGCGGCGTAATCGCTATTGTCCTCAATCTTGGCGAGCGTGAGATGGCCTTAATCTCTATTGATGGCAATAACGTGGAACCAGGATTTAGAGAACAGGCTCAGAGTCTGCTCAAGGCACAGGGATTTGACGATGCTGAAATTATCACGACAGACACCCACGTCGTGAATGCAATCTCGCTCTCCAGTAGAGGATATCCACCAGTTGGTCGAAACAAACCTTTCGAAACCCTTGAGCATATTGTAGCAGCGTCAGTGAAAGCGCGAGAGCGAGTTCAACCGGTCAAGGTTGGACTAGGATTTGGCAAGGCAACCGGCCTTAGGACCTTCGGAGAGAAGGGATTTGACATTCTCACACAAGATATAGCTGAGGCAGCTGGTATTGCCAAGAAGGTAGGAATCAGGGCAGGAGGCGGATCTATTCTCATATACATACTCCTAGCTTTTCTGTTTTGAGAATCATTGCATTCATCATTTCGATAGAGGTATATACACAAATTCTAGTTCAGAGATTCTAGTCTACTGGTGACTAATATGAAGAAGCGAGTCCTTGTCTGTATAACAGGTGCTAGCGGTGCAATATATGGAGTCAGATTGTTACGAGCTCTGAAGTCAGATGGTCATGAAGTTCACTTGATTGTCAGCAAGTGGGGTGAAGAGACCCTCAAGTATGAAACCGGGATTGACTCAGAAACCCTCTGCAAAGAGGCGGACTTCTTCTATAGTGAAGATGATCTCGCAGCAGGACCAGCCAGTGGGACTTTTCCGCTCGATTCAATGGTTGTCATACCATGCTCAATGAAGACTCTTGCAGGAATTGCTCATGGATATGCAGACAATCTCATTGCTCGCGCTTCGGATTGCAGTTTGAAAGAGAGGCGCAAGCTCATTCTTGTACCTAGAGAGTCGCCCCTCAATCTAATTCAAATTAGGAATATGGCTACAGTAACAGAAGCTGGTGCCATTGTGATCCCTGCTAGTCCAGCATTTTGGGCAAAACCAAAGACCATTGAGGAACTTGTGGATTCAGTGATCGAGAGAGTACTTGCACATATGGGAGTTTTCCAAGATTCAGCTGCAAAGTGGACTGGTGAATAGGCATCTAATGATACCCTTTTGATTTGCACATTCGATATGGCTTTCCTTGTGTCATTATTGAAACTAAGTCCAATGCAACGGAGTTCCACAGTGATCACAAATCACAGTTTCACCAGGAAGAGCTCGTTTGGGTAGCGCTGCACCGCATTGAGCACATTGAATTTTCTTTGGAGCTGTGTCTCCAGTCTTATCTTGAAGTTTGAGTAAGACCTCTCGTAGATTGTCACGCATCTCTGATAGGAGCATGTTCATCTTATTCTCGTCATCACTAGCAACTGAGATGCGCATTGTCAGGTTTTCTTTTGAAACTGATCCAATCACAATATATTCGGTACCGGCTAGAGCCTTTCCATAATACCATGATTCCTCGCCATTCTTGGTTCTACTCTTCTCTCCAATGAACTTCACACTCTGCTGCTCAATGATATCGTTCACAATATCTACCATTTCTTGGATATCAGCATCTGGTTCAATTTGGTATTCTGCAGCTCTTTCTGTCTGCAAACGGGTTTCCAGAAGCTTCTCTAGATCGGACATTGACATAGTTGAGAGGTATGCATCTCGAGCTAATTTTGCATGCGCTGTTGGAATCTCAACTTTGCTCTCACCATGGTTTTCGCAGATGAGGAAAGCTTCGGACTTATCATCCTTCTCACCAATGGTTGTCAGAGTCAATGGACTGTGACATTTGTGACATTCGAACAATTGATGATAGAATCGTTCAATCACAGGATCGTCGGCTCCAACATGCAAATAACGTTCATGACCATGACCATTCATGCAGTCCATCTTTAGTTCAACGATGTTGTCGTGAACTTTGGTCCCGCGAATTGTCATCGGAGATGTACATTTATCACACTTGAGACTCTCTTCAGTCGATGGCATCCTGTCTACTTGTTTGTCTCGTTCCTCAACGTGTTTGTAAACACCCATACTTATTCCTTTCTTGAAATCACCATGAACAGGACAGAGTAGCTTCAGTTCCACATTGTTACCACTGACCTTTGTTTCCACGATGTCAGTCACCAAATCACAGTCATTGCATTTCAAAACACCACCGACAATAGCATCAATGGCTTCCTCATCCAAATCAGATGGTTGTGAGAGTTCAACACTATGGCCATTCGCACAACTGCACTTGAGTTTGTATTTCATCTTGTCAAGCTCGACTGCTTTGATTGATAATGACTTCCCACAATCACGACAGTTCAACATCGATTTTACAATGCTACCCTCAGACATGGCTTCAACAATCGATTCCACCATCCATGCATATTCAGCTGGGAGTTCTTTCTTCATTTTTCCATGTGCGGGACACGCAATTTCTAACTGGGCTTTGTTCCCTTTGGGTTGCGAACCTAGTACTTTGCATGGAAGGCCACATTCATCGCAGTGGATGAGTCGCTTGACCATTGTTTTGAGAACAGACTCGTCAGCTATCTTTGGAACAAACCGCATTTCTTTGTGTCCATTAGAACACCGTGCTTTGATCTCAAGGAGTCCTTTCTTCTCAGCAATCTCAGTAGCAACAAAAACCTCCCCACACTTAGGACAACTCAGAGAGTCAAGAATTGATTTTGAGAAATTCATATTCGCCTGCATTCCTGTGACAGAAGTATGGTAGAAAGCAGGAATCTCTCTTCTTTGAGGTCCATGTATTGGACAAATGAAGATATACTCAGCCTTTTGGCGACCCACATCAGTGTTCATTAAGGACATCGTCAATCCACATTCCACACAAGTGAAAATGCCCTGAAACACTTCATGAGCCATACTGTCAGCTTGGTATCTTGAAATATCCCTCTTACCCTTGTGACCTTTCAGACATTGGCAGTAAACACGAAGTGTGTTACCTTTCAGTTCTCCAGACTGAACAAAGAATGGCTCTTTACATTTCTTACATGTGAAAATCGTTCTCTCCTCCACTAGGCGTTCGGAAATGAAACTATGTCAGATGCACTCTACTTCCTAAAAGATATTACGTAAGTGTGCATACTAGTGCTCTATTGTAGATAGAGAGCTATGGTCAAAGTGTGAACACAGTATTTGCAACGAATTGGCAATCTCCGGCCCATCTCTTCTACCTGTTCAGGTTCTAATGGTGCACCACATCGAAGGCATATCCATGAATCCATTGTATCAGCTAACTCATCGATTGTGGTTGGGAGCATAGCTACATCCTCACCTAATGCTTCAACTCTCACACATGAATGACGACCATTCTCAGGACCGGTGATTAGTAGGACAACTGCAACTTTTTTCTGGGTGTACTTTCCTTCTGCATAACCTCTGATAGTGCCAATGAATTCTCCACGTACAATCTTTTCCTCACTATCAACTATGTGGAAGTTCTTTGCAGGTAGAATCTTCTCAGCCTTAGTGAAGAGTACTTGAGCGTTCCAGTCTAGAGTCTGTTCTTGCTGTGTCTTCTCAAGCTCGGTCAACACAAGCTCGAATGCTTCTGAGGTCTTCTTTAGGGGTTGAAGCAAGTCACACACTGATCGTATCAGATATGGTTCAACACTCACAGTGTGCAGCTGATCTAAGAAATCAATGTATGATACAGTTGCAACCACCTTACCTTGAACACAATCTTTTGTCGGGTAGAATGTGAATTGAGGGCTCCTAAACCCATCAACTTCGATTCGCGAGATTGTCTTGACATTTTCTCCTGCTAGTTCCATGCAGTCTTGGGGATATGCAACGATAGAAACAGTGGCGTTGGTAATCACATAACCACTTTCATTCTTTATTTTGACTTTGAAATCGAACTTACCCCCAACAATCTCGCAACCTCGGAGAACAATAACTCCAGTGTCACTCCCTGAAGATGATTCTTCTGAAGCTTCGAGAATTTCTGAGGTTTCGTGTTCAAGTACTTCAACTGGAGGTTTGATCTTGTCTGCTTGCATCTCATTATAGGCGCTTTGCATCGCCTCTGCATGGTCTGGCGGGATGTCTAGAACGATTTTCCCGTGAAGTGAGCACAATAGTACAACCCTGTCCTCACGACCCCGAGGTTCAATATAGACCAGGTCAAGTGATTCGTAGCATTCTGGGCATTGATACAATTTTTTGTAGAGACCTATGAGGGTTTTTTGATCAAGACCTGGAACGAATAGACGCTTGCTCCTATGTCCATTTCTACAATCAACATCAAACTCAATCAGACCACGACGTTCCTCAACATCACGAACGTTCATTGGCATGCTGCATTTTTCACAGCTCAAACTCCTCACAATCGAGGGCATGCGATCAATCGAAGCTTGATGTTCATCTACTAGCTTGAAGACATCAGGCGGTGCTTCTCGAGTCATCACACCATGTACTGGGCAGACGATTCTGAAACCAACTTTTTTCTTGAGCTTCTTTTTGTCAAGAATATGAGTGAGCTGTCCACACTCATCGCAAGTTAGTAATGCAGATGTTATTCGTTTAATGACCGGTTCATTCCATGTGAGAGGTAAAATTCTGTCAGATAGGACTTTTGTACCCGGACAAACACATTTCAGTTTGTAGCCTTGCTTGTCCTCCTCAATGCTCCTGATTGCAAGGGAACGGCGACAATCATGAGCTGTCAATGACGACTTTACAACTGCATCCTCAGGAATTTCAGATATAGCCTCTCGAAGAAGATCCACTTGTGCGGAAAGAATGTCTTTTTTCGTTGTTCCATGAATAGGACAGGCTATTGTTAGTCGTGTAGTATTTCCCCGATCTTCTGTATCAGTTATATGCCCTGGTAAGCCACACCGATCACAATGTACAACTCTTTGAAGAATATTCTTGAGCAATGTAGTATCAAGACTACGGGGTAAGTATCTAGTAGCTTTATGACCATTAGCGCATCGTGTTTCAACCTCTAGAACTCCTTGTCGTTGATCAATTGAAGTGACAGCATATACAAGGCCACATTGGGGGCATCTATAAGAATCAATGATTGAACGAGGACTGTCAACATCAGCGCCAGCTAGTTCAACAGTTGCATGAAAAGAACATGGGAACTCTCGTTTCTGCGGTCCGTGTATTGGACAGAGAAAAACACCTTCTATTTTTGTACCAGCACCTCGTTCTTCAATAAGTGTCATATTAGAACCGCAATCTGTGCAGGTATAGAGTCGTTTGAATACTTCTGGAGCCATCTCCGTTGCCTGGTGTTCAGAAAGGCGGCGAACACTTTTGTGTCCTCTAAGGCACTGCACCTCCATTGTCAGGATTTTATCCTTCATATCAACACTGCGAATGAATAGGGAGTCACCGCATCTCGTACATGAGAACACTACAATGCACCACTGAGAGATAGGGAGTTGTTAGGTACATCTGATTTTCATGATACACTATTAAGGGAATTTCAGGTGAGCCCCTTCCTTAGGCTTAGTAATAGTCAACCTTCTATTGTTCAGTTGTATCTGATTCGTCCGTAGTTTCTTCTTCGACATCTACAACTTCTTCGCTTTTCTTAGGGGCTTCTTCGCTTTTCTTCGGAACTTCTTTCTTTTTCCTTGAGTCGATGAAATCTTCGAGGTCCTTTACGATAGGTATGTCAGCCCTCTGAAGAGCTAGAGAAGCTCCAAAGAAAAGAATCAGAACATTTCCAGGAATAATAACAAAGGGACTAATTATGGCGCCAGCAAACGGAATGAAGATAAGAAGATAACCTATGACTCGTATTATCCCACCCAACAAAAAACCAGGTAGTGCTGAGGTCACAGGTTTCGTCATAGCAGCTTCTATAGTCGCAAACGTAGTAAGTCCGAAACCAACGGTACTGAATAAAAATCCAATGAACGGTATAAAGGAAGCTAATATCCAGATTATAGCTCCAATTACTATCATCAAGAAATTGGGCGCTGATATCACTTGTTCAATTATTGCAATAGGTTTGTCACTCATTTTCCTCACCAGTAATATAACGGATAGAGTTGTAGATATTATATATTGCGGAATGTCACACACTATTTGTTTTCAATCGGTTCAGCACTTTCTAGGACTCTATCTGCAGACTTCTTCAGTTTAGGTCTATAACCTCGAGTTGTGTAAACACGCACTGGTTTCAAGATTCTGGAGAAACTCCTAGCTATTAGACTTACATCAGTTGCGTGCCAAAACTCATAACCAGTTGAACCTCGCTCAAAGAGAACCAAATCTTCAAAACTAAAACGTCCTGGATAGAATGTCACAGAGGCTCTATCAGGAAAGTCGACATAGACAAGGGAGGGGTCAATTCCTGCATCATCTGCTATCTCCTTCTCCAGTTCATACAAACCATCAGCGGTAGAAAGTCTTGATAAGAATGCTGGGTCTGAGATAGATCTCGAACTTGTCAATTTGATAAGATTCCTTTTACTGAAATCATCATAGATACGATTCGCAGTACGCAGCTCTTCAGTATCATCAGGAGAAACGTGGAGTAAACGGTACAGAAAAGTCAGGTCATCACATTTAAGAAATGATTCGGAATCCTCTGTCGGTAGACAGAACAGTTGAGACCCTGCTTCATCGAGCACTCTGAGTAACATGAGCTCTGCAGCTCGTACCGTTTTATGGAAATAGACAGCTTCAAACATATTTGCAGCAGCAGATAGGTAAGACTCGAGTGTGAACAGAGAACTACGCTCGACTGCAATCTTGTTCTTCGCAATCCTAGTTGCTGTAAAGAGTCGCCTAAACTCTAGCTGAGCATATTCAACTCCGGCAAAATACGAGTCTCGCTCGAGATCATCAATCAATTCGGGATTGATTGGGCAGTGAATAAGATCAAGACGAATTCCCTTGACGGGGATTCCTTTCTGAATGAGTTCAACCACCTCATTTATTGTGAACCCATGTTTTTCTACAAGCTCTCCCACTTTGGATTCTTCGACGATTATCCGAGTAATCTTTGGTCTATCAATGCCACGCACAGAAAGATATTCTTCAGATATATTCGCCCATGGACCGTTAGTCAACATGAGTAATAAGGATGCTAGTCGACCCTTGAGTACCTCATCCATGTCCCCGCCAAGATATTCGAGAAAAACCTCAGTCATATGCATGAATCCAAATGTCCGACCCATCAAGGATGTGACAGCACCAGGATAGACCAGAGAGAGTCCTGCGGGGGCTTGTATATAACGGAGTCTTTGACTAAGTCGCAAATCTATAATCTCTTTTTCCAGAGCTGTTAATGAAACGTATCCATGAATAGGGTCCTTAATTTTGACGATTGTGGGAAAATCTACTAGCGGCATTGATTTTTCAACCTTGATTTTAGACACTTATTCAGTATCAAAAACCCTGAAATATCTAACTCTAGTGCGTGTAGGGCAACATTATTGAGGAGAATCAATAAGACCTGGCTTCATGGAACGGTATTTGTTTCTAGGGTTCTTGATCATATTACTTTGTGCTACACCAGTCCCAATCTTGAATGATGAAACCCTCAATTCTACAATTGGTGCCATTCCAGCGCAGGTGGTGTCTGAATCTACTCCGAGGGTGTATGGAACAGACCTGTCAGAAATCATCTATTCCAGTGTCAAAACCACAGACTACAGAAACTTCGTGAGGGAGATTTCTGAAATTGGAACCAGATTCATAATGAACGCGGCTGAGATTAATTTGGAAGGAAACAGAAATGCCCGAGAATATATTGAAGAGAGCCTTGTGACACTCTCAAAAGGTAGAATCGAAGTTGAAGAAGTTGGGAACTACAAAAACATAGTTGGAAAGCTGCCTGGATACCTCCCAGGGGATAATCCAGCATTTGCTGTTTCAGCACACTATGACTCACCAGATTTCTCAGACGGTGCGAATTGTGATGGGAGCGGTATCGCAGCAGTTTTAGAACTTGCAAAGGTCATGTCACAGTATGAATGGCCACTTGACATATACTTCATTGCATTCAATGGTCTATTCGGCTATCGGTTTATGCAAGGGAGTCCAGAGGTTGCTATTGAATTCAACAATAGAGGAATTGAGCTCTTGATGCTCTATAATGTCGACACTATTCTGGTTCAAGATACAAGTGCGCCTTCAGACGAGCGAATTCAGATGGGATATGAGATGGGGGGACAATCGGGATATCACCTCGGACAATATTGGGCGGAACTTGCTCGCATGATGAGTAACAATATTGGGGATGACTTGATAGTCCCCATTCCATCAATTGAATTCGTGGCTTGGCAATTATCTGATCACTACGCATTTTACAACAGGGGCTTTCATTCCATGTGTGCTTTTGAGTCGGGCTATCTTAGTGACATGTCATATCACAATGGGAATGATAAATGGGACTACTATCAGTTCAACTACAATCTTGGTCGTGAAACAACTGCAGTAATTGGTGCTAGTATGGCACACATCATGGGTAGAACATATGGTGAACGGACAATATTGAACTACAACTTCACTCTCTCCATCCCCACGACTAGAACGTTTTACATTCCAATAAGTACCCCAACAACACTGAATTTCACAGCTAGATGGTTTGGAGGTTCATCATCATTCTTTTTACTCAACCCCTCAGGCGGACTTGTGTCATCCGGAATTTTCAACCACTCATCAGCCTGGGAACCCACTAATGTGTTCAGTCCATCATTAACCACAAAGGGATTGTACACTCTTGTGGTATTCAAAGACCATGTGCTTCCAGTTGGCTATGAACTCAAGCTCTCCTTTAACGCAGATATAGATGGCAATGATGTCGGGGATTCTCATGAATTCTGGATTGACGCGGGTCTCTTCGAGTCAGACCAAGATGGGGATGAACTTAGTGATGCTCAAGAGATTTTCCTCGGCACAGATTTGATGAGTGCAGACAGTGATGGAGATACAATGCCCGATAAATTCGAGGTGGATAATGGACTAGATCCTCTGAATCCCGCAGATGCAAATGAGGATGCAGATGGTGACCACCTTAGTAATGCTCAAGAATACTCTAGAGGACTCAACTTATTCTCTACTGATTCCGACTCAGACGCTATGGACGATTATTGGGAAGTAGCAAACGGACTGGACCCATTAGTTGACGACTCAATGCTTGATGCGGATGGGGATGGCATAACCAATCTTCAGGAGTATATTAACCATACGAACCCTCAAGTACCTGAAGCAATGGAAATCCCGGTGACTTGGATTTCAGTACCATTATTGTCAATTGCTCTAATCGGTGCACTTCTTTATGTTCAGCGAACTCGTAATCTAGGTGGATAACAGAGGTCCTGAAATGAAGAAGTATTCCATATTCGTCGTCATTTGTACGCTAATAGTCCTGACTCCATTTGGTACAACGACTGCACATGATGATCATTCTAATCAAATCAAGCCAATTGATGAAACCATACTTGCAGCTAAAATAGAAAGAATCTATGGCGTAGATTACTCAAACGAAGTTTTCAATAGAGTGTCCCTAAGTTCTTTTCGAAACTTTATCATCGAACTCACAGAAAATGGTTCAAGAGAATATGTAAATCCTGCAGATTTGGAATCAAATAATATTGTAGCAAGGGATTGGATTGCAGACAAACTTGTAGAGGTTTCCAATGGAAGAATTGAGGTTGAGATTCTAGGCGATTATAATTCCGTTCTTGGACGACTCCAAGGGTATTTACCTGTTGACGGTCCTGCGTTTCTGGTGGGAGGTCATTTCGATTCTGTCCCCGATGCACCAGGTGCTAATGATGACGCAACTGGAATTGCTACTGCTTTGGAACTTGCACGAGTTCTTAGTGGGTACGAATGGCCAATAGACATCTACTTTGGAGCATGGAATGCTGAAGAGATTGGTTTACGAGGTAGTAGAGAAGTTGCTGGAATTTTATCGGATAGGGGAGTCGATATCTTACTCTACTACAATATTGACATGCTACTAGTGCCACATCCTTATGCTCTGAGTGATAGCAAACTCTGGATGGGATATCAGACTGGAACTTATCAAGACGGTTTGTACTGGGCAGACCTTACTAGAGCCATGAGTAAGAACTATGGTTTCCATATGATAAAGCCTATTGAATTAAACGATTTGGCTGGAGGATATTCGTCCGACCATGCATCATTCATCGCGGAGGGGTATCCCTCACTTTTAGCAACTGAAACTGGTTTTACTATAGACACTGCATACCATTCGCCTTCCGATGTTTGGAATAATCCACTTTACAATTATACTGTTGCTATAGAAGCCGTGAAGGCAATTGGTGCCAGTATTGCGTTTACGTTGGCACGTGCATATCAAGAGCCTAGAGTCGTTGTAGACGAATTCATACTACAACAAGGTCGAGAAAATACATACGCGATTGTCATTACGACTCCTACAACAATCAATGTTTCTTGTCGATGGTGGGGTGGAGGCACTCGCATCACTCTAACCGACACACTAGGTTGGCAACTAGCCCAGATTGAAAATCCTGTACCTTCACCTTGGGAATCCACTCTCATTCTGAGTCAATCTGTGGCAATGCAAGGCATCTACACCTTGAGTGTTTTCAATCCGTCGGAAACAAGCATTGGATACGAACTGGAAATCACATACGAAACTGACATCGATGATAATGACGTGCCAGATAGTCAAGAATTTTGGTTCGATCAAGAATTCTTTTCAATGGATTCAGATTTAGACACCATCAACGACGGTCAAGAGATGATCGTTGGTACGTCAAGGTTTTCGAATGATACAGATTCCGATTCGATGTCTGATTCATGGGAAATACAGCACGGATTAGATCCCCTTAACGCAAATGATGCGCAATTGGATGAAGATTCTGATGGCCTCTCAAATCTAGAGGAATTTCTTAACCACTGTGACCCAAATTCAGAAGACACAGACGCAGATTCAATGCCAGACTTGTGGGAGGTGGAAAACTATCTCAATCCTACTCTTAATGACTCCGCAGAGGACCCTGATCAAGATGGTGTTTCAAACTTGAGGGAGTACTTAGAAAAGACTGACCCGCACTTTCCAGAATTTAGAGTAGGATCTTACCTAGTACCAGCTATTATACTTGGAGCCATTGCGATTATTGCAATAGGAGTTTTTGTGGTTCGTCATGAAAGTTAAATAGCGCTCGACAAAGAAATCAGCCAAAGATTCAAATTGCATGTTTACTGTCGCAAGCATAGGGACCGGTGCAGCGAGTGTATATTCCAATCAAGAGATCCCTGCAGCTTGTAGAGATTCAGGAAAGTGTACTTCCTGAAGATGAGTGGTTAATTGGTATTTCTGATTTAGGGTATTTCAATGGTATTGGATATTCTATGCCTCGAGTTAGAACTGACTTTGAACGACAAAATATGTCAAGTCAAGAGAATCTCTATGCTTTCCTCCCAGGTTTGTTCTATTGCTCCTCACAACAAACATCGGTTGATGCGGTTCTAATTGAGGTCACTGAAAGAACCCTTTCTGGAGTCGTATTACCTAGTTTTAGACCAGAGGATGTAAGAACCTTTGATGTGGGCGGAGGAATCAAGCTTGGCGAGAATGGAGGCATAAATCCCATTGAGATAACACATGATACACTTGGAAGCTTCGAGGCTGAATCCTTCTTGAAGGATTCGGGATTATCTTATGATACCTTCAATTACAAACGCGAGATACAAATCGCTTCAAGTCTAGCTAAGAGAATCCCGTTGAGTGAACTAAAGAGAGCATACGTATCTAGTTCATTCCTTCAATCGAAACTCAAGAAGTTGCTTGATGACATCGAATTTTATGAATTAACGAAACGGAATCGAGTCTACTTACGAAACCAGAAACATCCCTATGGTACCATTGTCGAAGTCCTTTACAGTGATGAACAAGAATTAGACTCTAGCATGCATTTTCCAGATGAGGTTGATTTAGGAGAAGAGGTCAGCAACCTGCTATTCTCAAAGCTTGCAGATGAAGGTGAAGAAATCAATGTTGAAGGAGCAATCAACGATATGCGTGCTTTCATCACATCTGAGCTTCAGGGAAGTATTTCACGTCAGGATGTAATGAGTAAGTTGTTTGAGGAGAGAGAAAAATGACCTCAGACCTGACGCACACTACGAGAGCTGTAGTGGAAAATCTTCACACAACAATTCTTTATAGAACTATAGAGGAATGGAGTAGAAAGACATCTTTTGAGATAAGAGAAGAGCTTGGTTTAGCAGGTTTCTCAGTAACTTCATCAGATCCAGAGGAGATGTATCGAGAAATCAAGAAACACATTCTTTCACAAGCTTTCCATGATGATGAAACCTTAAAGTTCCTGATGGATGTGCCAAGATGGGTTGGATTCAGTCTAGATGCAGAAGAGTTCCAATCAGGTCAACAAGTGATAGGCGCTGCAAGGGATGAAGCTGTATCCTTACTCTGGTTGTGGGTAATACCGAAGGTAGTAATAGATCCGGTCGCAGCACCAGAGGATTTTGCATCTACTGATATCAAAATCTTTGTTCAAAACCTCATATCGTCTGATGAGTCACGCTCAAATCTAGCATCACAAATGAATGTAAGTATGTCATACCGAGGAATAATAGATATTGTTTTCCGCCCAAATCCAATTGGGAGGGGTTATGCAATTGATAGTTCGATGACATCTCAACGATTGAAATCGTTGATTGCTTTAGTTCTAATGAAATCGAGTGGATGTCTCTTTGACCTCGATGCTGTTTTCACTCTTAATGAAGAAAAGCTCATAGAGGAAACAACTTCGTACATTATTGTAATG
Source organism: uncultured archaeon (assembly GCA_964590575.1). Lineage (GTDB taxonomy): Archaea > Asgardarchaeota > Thorarchaeia > Thorarchaeales > Thorarchaeaceae > SMTZ1-45. The sequence goes on along the minus strand of CAZPWM010000060.1, from coordinate 4,904 downwards.
CATTCAAAAACGACCTTGAAGAACCAGATAGTTGGGGGTGGGTCTCGGAAACCATTTGATTGGCCACTCATAGGGAATTTGGGTATCTATGGTAAGCTATTCACTGCTCTAGAAGTGCTTAGGCAGAATGCAGCGCGATTGAGTACTTGTTCCTTGTTCAAATCTGAACAAGAGGGAGAGAAAAGGATGTGGATTGATGTTGATTTCTTCTCATATTTGATTCAAGTGATTGCAGACCACTACGCAGATACATTGAGAGTGCGCCAAGGTAGAGGAAAGAATAGGGAGTTATCTCTCTTTGTTGACTTACTCAATGGAGAAGCAAAGGAAATTGCACAGCGGCTTACTGATTCTGCAGATAGAGCTGCAGCTCTAGCAGTAGAACTTAGTATCCTCAGTCATCGTGCTAGAACAGGAGAGAAACCCCAAATAACTCCGGAAAGACGATTTGGAGTGGCGCTCTCATCACTTAAACAGAGAGCAGAGGACAAGAACCTCGAAGATATGCAGGCAGACGAGCTGATCGACAAAGTGAATGAAGCATTCGATGCTATTGTTGGAGTTGTGGAAAATCACAGGGAGTCTCTTGGTGAAGAATCAGAGAGATTTACACAAACTCTATGCTTTGAAACTGCCTATAGATTACTTCAATTATTGAATGTGGGAGAAGCAGTCATGGATATCCCATGGGTTTCAAGATTTATTGCAGAAGAATCCGCCCGGACCGACATCACAGCAGGTGAGATCGACCATCTTGATGATGAGCATCGTATCAAGAGAATCGTATCTGCTTATGCTGGGGGCGTCACGTATCTAGTACTCCAGTTTCAAAATAATCTAAACTAATTATATCTTCTTTTTTTGGGAGCGAGTCGTTTGAGTTGGAAATGAAGGTTGCCAGCTATCCTCAGGTGAAGGTTCGCATGAGCATATCCCATCTGTGCTGGATGAAATCCTCAAACTCCTTGATCTTTTTGTCATCACGTTTGGGTCTATAAAGGTGTGAGAAACGACCCTGCATCTTCAGAAACTCATCGATTGGTTTTCTCTTCTCAGGATCTTGGAACCTCCTGCTGTGTTTGCCCAATGTGAACTCATCGTCCACACGCTCCCACTGAATCCAGTATCCAGTTTCCACTGCAAGCTTTCCTATCTCCACCCCCTTTTCCACAGGATAGTTCCATGCTTGAGGGCATGGAAGAAAGATATGTCCGAATTTGGGACCCTCAAACTCACGAGCTTTCTGGAACTTTTCATAGAGATCTAGAGGATAAGCGGTGTTTGCTGTGAATTGATAGACTGGTTCATGTGCAGCAACAATGAAATCAAGCATTTTCTCTGGTTCTTTCTTTCCAAACCAAGTTGTTGTCGTCTGAGCATGCAGTGGTGTTGCACCAGACCGTTGAGTACCTGTATTGCTGTAGACTTGGTTGTTGTAACAGATGTAAAGAAAATCGGTCCTTCGTTCGAATGCTCCACTCAATGCTTGGATACCTATGTCAAAGGTACCGCCATCCCCAGCCCAGACCATGACTATGGTATGATCATTACCCTTAGCTTTGAGTGCTGCTTTCACACCAGATGCTGTTGCAGCTGCAGCTGGAAATGCAGTATTGAGAACAGGAATACCCAGACCGCTCTTTGGCCATAGTGACTGAACAACACTTGTACAACAAGCAGGGACAACCTGAATGACATCGCCCTCGAGTGCTTTATGGGCATGTCTGAGAGCTACCATGTCCTGACAGCCAGCACATGCCGCATTACCCTTCAATACATATTCTTTGAGTGGAATCTCTTTTGTTGTTACCATTTCATTCACTCCTTCAAGTCGTTCCAGGTTTCTTCAGGACCCAGCTCTCCGCTCTCAACTGCTTTGAATGTGTCCAAAATCACAGCTTTGATGTCAGCGATAGTCATATCTCGACCGCCAAGACCCCCGATGTAGCTCTTAATAATTGGCCGATACTTGGTATGGTACATTGTAGAGCGAATATCATTGGCCACGGGACCTCCAAATCCATAGGAAACCCCTCGGTCGAAGCTCGCAAATCCCTTTACTCTGCTTCCAAGCTCCCGGATTTGGTCAACAGGGAAGGGCCGAATCATTCGTATCCTTGCGTTCCCAACCTTGTAACCTTCATCACGGAGGTCATCAATCGCATCCTTTGCCTCTGAACCCATTGAACCCTGAGATGTGAATACTACTTCGGCATCATCACACTTGTAGCAGTCGATAGGTCCTCCAAAGTATTTGCCAAACAACTTCTTGTATTCTTTTTCAATCTCAAGGTACACAGGAAGCGCATTTTTTGTCGCCTCATGCATCATATTTCGGAATTCGGTATAAAACTCTGGAAAAACAATATTACCATGACTCACAGGATTCTTAGGGTCCATGACCCAATGAGGGGGGGTGTATGGCTTGAGGAATTTGTCAACCTCTTCAGGTTCGAGATAGTCAAAAGGCGAAACAGTGTGGCTCAACACAAATCCATCAGAATTAATCATCACAGGCATGAGAACACGTTCATCTTCTGCCAGCTTAAAGGACTGGATAATCGTGTGATATAACTCGTCGACACTGGCAACGTAGAACTGAATCCATCCGGTGTCGCGTTTTGAGTAAGCATCATCATGAGTCACGTGAATGTTCCAGCTCGGTGAAACGGACCGGTTGACATTGTTCAGGACAATTGGTAAGCGAGCCCCCGCGGCCCAGTGCAATGCCTCATCCATAAGAAGAAGACCGTTTGAGGATGTAGCTGTGAATGCCCTAGCTCCCGTTGAGCTTGCTCCAATGCACGCAAACATTGCAGAGTGTTCTGACTCCACTCGGATGAATTGCCCTTTGAAAATTCCCTGTTCATTCAATAGAGCAACCTGCTCAGGGACTGTAGTTGCAGGTGTAATTGGGTATGCTGCAACAACTTCAACCCTCGCAGAAACAACTGCTCGAGCGGCAGCATAATTTGCACTCATAAGTTCTGTCTTCATCCCTCTGAACCTCCTACCCGTAGTGAATCTGCAACTGAGTCTGTGGTGCGTACCATCTCGATACACTTCTTCGGGCAAACCTCTGCGCAGATTCCACAGCCTTTGCAGTAGTCGAAATCCCAAATAGGATAATCATCTTCGCCTATGCTAATAACAGCCTCTGGGCAATGGAGCCAACAAGTGCGACATTTGTTACACTCATCATAGTTGACTCTGGGATCAAAAGTCCGCCAGCTACCAGTCTTACCAGTAGACCCTATAGTGGGTTTAGAGTAAGATGTTTTTGGCATGTCCTTCTTGCCTGTTGGCTCAGTATTTACCTCGTTCACCAAATGGAAACACTTCCAGTGTGAGCTGTCATTAGCTCGTCTGGCGGACAGACAATTAAGCGTTATGATGTGTCTTGATTCTTGATTCGGTTGCCTTATCTAGTCGGTAGCTGAACAAGTCCTGTATTTCAGACTGTGATTGAGTTGGTGTAGTATGGAATTCTCAATGACCTTGATTCAGATGTCCTGTGTTGAAGGAAACCGTGAACATAACTTTGCGAATGCGAGGTTGATACTTGAGCAATATAAACCGGGAAAGGGAGTTCAGTTCATTCAATTTCCAGAATTATTCGCAATTGGTTTCCGCCACGAAGACTACGAGAAAGAAGGACCAGGAGTCCCAGGACCAACCACTGATTTCTTGTGTTCCGTAGCTGAAGAGCATGCCGCATTTACAATCGGGACGGGGATAGAGAAGAGTGACGGCAAGTTCTACAACACATTAGTACTGGCAACACCAAAGGGTCGAGTACTAGGTTTGTACAGGAAAATCCATCCCTTCCAGGAAGAACGAGATGTCTTCAAGGGTGGTGACACTATGGCTATGTTCGATTGCTCTGGAATTGAGGTCGGAGTTCAGATATGCTATGACATCAGATTTCCAGAGGTAACCAGAAAATTAGCTATTGCAGGGGCAGAACTGGTTCTCGTCCCTGCAGCGTTCCCAGACCCTAGGAGTGAGCATTGGAATACAATTGTGAGAGCCAGGGCGATTGAGAATCAACTCTACGTGGCTGCGACCAACAGAATTGGTTTTGGATTCGATGGAAAGACGTATTTTGGTCATAGTCAGGTCGTCGACCCCTGGGGAGTTCTTCTTGTGCGACGAAATTCAGAGGAACGATTGATCACAACCCAGGGGAACACAGAGATGATCGAATCTGTACGATCTCAGATCACGTGCTATGCAGACATGGCTCCTTCAGGTTATGCCAAAATTCAACGTTTCACAGAGTTACTCCAAGAACACAAGCGTTAAGTGAGGGGTACAATCTGGATACTTAATTTGGAGGAGTAGTAGGTGGACCAAACAGAACTCATCAAGGATGCAGTACGTGACTGGTTTTCCCGAGAAGGCACAAAGGTGGAAACAATATCAAATCCACGCGCAGAATTTCTCTTCAAGGTGAAATTTCATCGGTTCTTCTTCTCAGTTATTCGGCCGAATGACCAGAGATTTCTCCAGATTGAGTCACAGGTCATGATCTCACCTCAACATCAGCAACTCCTGACAGTTGAAAAGATGCGCTCTTTCCAAATGGAGGCTATGAAGTTCAGCTTTCAGGAAGGTCTCACAATGGGTTTCATCCAACCTCGTCCAGGTCAACCAGGACCTCAACCTCCAGGACCGGGTTTTGTCATCTCTGACAGGATTTATGATGACGCATTCTCTGAGGACAGACTGTGGAGGACAATGCGGAAACTGCATGGAGCAATCGACATGGTAATTACACTGCTTAACGAAACCACTGGTCAACTTGTTCCAAAACCAGAGGAGTCAACAGATACAGGTCCTTCATACTATACATAATTATGACAAGCCCGACGTTTTTTCGAGCAAGGTACGTAGTAGCTCTC
>CAZPWM010000059.1:0-19657 GCA_964590575.1 uncultured archaeon | reverse complement strand
GCTTTTATTGGAATGGTCATCCTTTACTTGAAAAAACGGACAGAAACTCTTGGTCTATTCTTGGTCACTCCAGTTATGGTTGCCTATATGGTTGTCCTATTAATATTAGGAACAAATATTCTCGGATCTGTATTGGTGTTTTTTGCCTTTCTGCTAATGATTCTCTTCTTTTGGATTGAACGAGGTGAATCGATCAGTGACCCTCTTCGATACTCTGAGGACAATACAGACACCGGCGACGGAAAACCACCTAAATTACTACCTACCAAATTATTAGCAGCAATCATCATTGTAATTTCTCTTTTTGGTTTGGTTGTAGCAGTAGGAGGAAACATAATCCAAATGGTTTTACTATGGATTGAAGATTCCTCCACTTTTTACTATACTATTCCAGTGCAATACTATCTAGTATTGACCTGTCTCGTGATAATCTATGTTTTCGTAAGACGACTAATTGTTTCTCCCTTTGGGAGAATGATTACTGCTGTGGCTCAGAATGAAGAACGGGCTGAAGCTTTGGGCTACAACAGTTTTCGTGCAAAGACGGTTGTGCTTGTTATAAGTGGGGCAATTGCTGGGCTTTCGGGAGCATTATATACGGTTTTTATAAGAACTATAGGTCCTGACAAAGTTCTGGGAGTTAATGGGACAATTGATGCAATGTTATTCACCATCATCGGAGGAATAGGTACCTTATTTGGTCCATTGCTAGGAACGGGATTAGTGGCGTATTCTGAGTTAAATCTAGTGGATTTCATAACATCAGTGCTACACTTGGATGGAAGGTTTTGGTTGGTCGGACTTGGAGTGATGTACATAATCATTGTCCTATTCTTGCCTCTTGGTATCGTGGGTTCGATTGGTAGGAAATTCGATTCTCTGAAAGGAAAACTACAACGCCTAAATATAAGAAAAATTGAGTTTGGACTTAAGGATGCGGACTACTGGGTATTTGGGCTACTAGGTGCAATGGGCGTTTTCCTACTCTTTACGGAAGACATTAGATTTCTCCCTATTATTATCGCGATATTTGGATATCTAGGCGTGATTGGTTTAAGCCTAATATACATCTTCAGATGGGGGATTACATCACGATTGAAAACTTTCGGTAGAAGGTTGAGATCGAGATTAGGAAGTCTTGCATCAAGAACATCAGAAGGAAGTGATTGAATTGCCATACGCGACTGTAGGAGACATTGACATCTATTATGAGATTCATGGAGCACATGACGCTCCGCCTCTTGTGCTCATTGGAGGATGGGCTAGCTACCGCTGGATTTGGTTTCGGCAAGTACCCACATTTAAGGAAAAATACAGATGTGTAGTGTTTGATAATCGTGGAGCTGGAAAAAGTTCCAAACCAGACTATCCATACAGAATAGAGATGATGGCTGCCGATACGGTTGGTCTGATGGAAGCGTTGAACATCAAGGACGCACATATTTTAGGAATCTCAATGGGGGGATTGATTGCTCAGCAGATTGCCATTTCCTATCCTGAAAAAGTTCGAAGTTTGATTCTTTCATCTACTCACTTTGGAGGACATAATTATATCCCCATGGATGATAAAACAATGGCTTTACTAATTGCCCTGCCTACAGAAACAATCTCAGTAGAGCAAGCAAGGGAGATGCGTTATAGAGCTACCTTCAGTCCTGAATTCCTCAAAGACAATAGATCCTTACTAGAGCAGATAGATGTATGGGCAGAAAAGCACCCCACACCGTTATTTGCTCAGGTGCATCAGAGCTCCGCAACAAGTGAATTTAATTCCGAATCAGAATTGAATAAGATAACTGCGCCAACACTTATTCTCCACGGAGCTAATGATCGTGCAGTACCGACGAAGAATGGAGAGCTGCTAGCTGAGCGCATACCCAATTCGAAGTTGAAGATTATAAAGGATGCATCGCATTTTGTCATTATCGAAAAGTATGAGGAGTTCAATAATGAGGTAATGAATTTTATAGATGAAGTAGAAAAGGGATGACTGATTCCTAAGCCAAATAAGAAGATGATTTGGCAGGAAAGAGAGTGTTGGATCTGAGGAGAAAACTCATGAGAGGTTGAATATGGTTCGCTCAGCTGTGATTACAGGTTTGGGGATATACATTCCCGAGAAGATGTTGACAAATGAAGACATTGAACAGATGCTTAACCGCCCTGGGACAGCTGATTGGTTGATAAAGAATGTAGGTATCAGACAGCGTCATGTCATGGCCGAAGATGAAGTGACATCTGACCTTGCAGCAAATGCAAGTCGTGAAGCGTTGGAAAATGCAGGATTGAAGGCCAACGATCTCGACCTGATCATTTTGAGTACCGACACACCAGACTATATTTCTCCAGCAACCTCAGTAGTGGTTCAACATAAAATTGGTGCTAAAAATGCTGGCACATTTGATGTCAATTGCGCTTGCGCAGGTTTGGTTACTTCTCTAGACATTGCGACTCGATATATCAGAACAGATCCAGACATTAATTCTGTTTTAGTAATTGGTGCATATGGCATGACTAAATTCGTGGATTGGACCGACCACTATACTTGTACATTATTTGCTGATGCAGCAGGAGCAATGATTCTGCAAGCTAGTGATGACAGAGAGGGATTCATTGCTTCAAAGTTAATTGCTGATGGGTCCTTTCATGACCATTTAGGAGTCTTCGTGGGAGGAACAGCAGAACCACCCACAATTGAAGCAATTCAGAATAATAGACATCATTTATCTTTCCGAAAGCGATTTCCTGCAGACACGAATCTCCAGCATTGGCCAATCCTAACAAGAGAGTGCATAGAAAAAGCGAATATGACCATCGAGGATATTGACTGGATCTTTTTTACTCAGGTTAACTTACGTACAATTGAGGCGGTTATGAAGGAACTAGGCTTGCCGCTTGAGAAGACTCATAATGTCATGGATAAATGGGGGTACACCGGTTCAGCTTGTATTGCACTAGCAATGTATGATGCTATTGACCAAGGAAAACTTCCACCGCCTGGAGAAGGGAATGGCGAAAACATTGCACTCTGTTCTTCAGGAGGCGGTTTCAACATGGCAGCAGCTGTTTTGAAATGGTGGTAAGGGATTTTTATTTCGGTTATGACTGATTTCAAATGACATAATTTCATATCGAGGAGACAACAATGGTCAATCAATTTGATTATCTATCCAAGAGGGATGTCTTCTCTCCAGAGGCTGAGGCTCTTGTTGATGTAGAAACCGGGAAACGGTATACCTACAGAGCATTCAATAAACGTGCAAATAGAGTGGCGAATTTCCTTCAACAAGAAATTGGGTTTCAGAAAGGGAACCGACTCTGCATACTCGCACAAAATAGTCTTGAGTACTGGGAAATATTTTTCGGGTGTCAAAAGTGTGGTGGCATTTTCAGCCCTCTAAATTGGCGTTTAGTAGCCCGAGAATTAGCAGAATTGATCAACGATCTTTCTCCATCGGTGTTATTCTACGATTCTGAATTATCAAGTGTTGCATTAGAACTTAAACAAGAAGTCACTGTTAATCAATGGGTGTCAATGAACAGAAAAGATGCAAAGGTAGAAGGATCAGTCATTTATGAAGATGCAATTAACAACTCGCCCTCCACATCTCCTCAACCAGTATCCCTTACTTATGAAGATCCAATGGGGATTGTATTTACCGGCGGCACAACTGGACTACCAAAGGGGGCAATGATAACCTACAGACATGTGGCGTTCAATACGCTCAGTACTATTAGAGACATTCTCCCAGGTGATGTCTACATAAATCATCTACCTCTCTTTCATGTTGGGGGATTGTATGTGTATGCAATTCCACTCTTCATTTTGGGAGGCAAGGTAATTCAGATGAAGAGATGGGATCTTGACACTCTTGTGCGAGTAATCAACAAGGAGAATCCCAACTTTTTCTTTGCCGTTCCTACACAGTATCGTATGCTCATGAACCATCCTGACTTTAAGTCCATAGATTTCAGTAATGTTCGATTCCTGACCTCTGGTGGTGAGCCTTTGCCGTTAGACGTCATCAGGAAATACAGAGAAACTCATGGAGTCAAATTCAAGCAGGGCTTTGGAATGACCGAAGTTGGTCCTGGGTGTTTCGCTCTTGATCCATGGGATGCGGAACGAAAGAGTGGAAGTATTGGTACTCCAAACTTCTTTATCGATGCAAAAGTGGTTGATCCTGAAACTGGAAAGGATTGCGATGCGAATGAGGTTGGCGAACTGATGTTTAAAGGACCCACAGTGACTATTGGTTACTGGAACAGGCCGGAATTGAACAAGACTCTTCTCGATGATGGTGGATGGTTTGCTACTGGAGATATGGTGTATTTTGATAATGAAGGGTACTACTATGTAGTGGATAGGGTCAAGGACATGTTCATCTCCGGAGGTGAGAATGTCTATCCAAGAGAGATTGAGAAAATCCTCGAAGAGCATCCAAAGATTGACCAAGTCCAAGTGATCGGAGTTCCCGATCCCAAATGGGGAGAAGTGGGACGTGCTATTGTTATTTTGAAATCAGGTCAAACAGCATCAGAAGAAGAGATAATCGACTTTTGCGCTGGAAAACTGGCAAAATTCAAGATTCCAAAATCAGTACGCTTTACAGATAGTTTTACTCCATATATCTCTGGAGCAGGGAAAATCCTGAAACGGAAATTGCGACAAGATTTTGGACAAGAGGAGAAGTAGTCATGCCCGTCAGCAACGTAAATGGAATAGATATCTATTACGAAATACATGGTGATGGAGAACCAGTCATCTTTGGTAATGGTGTTTTTTCGAATACACTAGGATGGATCAATCAAGTTCCTGTTTTTTCTAAAGAGTATCAAGTCATTCTGTACGATATGCGTGGACAGGGGCAGAGCGAAAAGCCAGAAGAACCCTATTCATTTGATGTCCATGCTGATGATCAAAAGGCACTTCTTGAAGAACTTGGCATTTCCAAAGCTCATCATGTAGGAATAAGCTATGGTGCTGAATTAGGCTTAGTCTTTGCACTGAAGTATCCTGAAATGCTGAGAAGCCTTGTTGTGTGTAGTGCCGTTTCTTACGTGGGCACCTTGCTCCTTGAGATGGCTCAACTATGGAGATATGCGTGCGAGCTCGGTGATCCTGACCTTTTTTATCACGCTACTGTACCATTGAATTTTGCAGAACCCTTCATTCGAGAAAATACTGCTATTTTGGAACAAGCTAAGGTTCGTTATGCTGCACTAGATTATCCTCCACTTGTAAGATTGATGGATGCGTTTCTCAAGCTAAATATCACAGATCAGCTAAAACAGATCAAAATACCCATTTGTGTGATTTCCGGTGAGAAGGACATCTTAAAACCAACCCATCCGTATTCGAGTTTGATTCACGACAGCTTACTGAATTCAGAAATGGTTATTGTTCGTGATTCGGGTCATGCTGTAACATTTGAAAAACCTGAAGAGTTCAACAGCATAGTTCTAGGATTCTTACACAAACAATCCCAGAAAAACACACTTTAGAGAAGAACAGTTATTCGTTTTTTCATAATTAGCCAAGAGATAAATAGCAGGGACATCATCATTAGTGGTTAGGCATAGAACGCTCTATGTTCTAACATTAACAGTATTCTGATAAAGAACTGTTATTGGAGGATAGAAGATGAAAAAAATGAGAATAATATCTCTATCTCTTTCGTTGCTAATGATCGCATCCATCTTTCTACCTTGTTTCATGGTTAAACCAGTTGCTGCACAGACAACTCCAATTAAGATTGGAATTTTCACTCCTGAAACAGCTGGTCTGATTTCATATGGACCATGGACGAAACAAGGCTTCGAGTTGGGAATGATATATGCAACTACGATGATGGGATATGACAATGAGAATAAGACCGAAGCAGGTCGACCCTATGAACTTCATTATTATGACACTAAGGGTGATGTGACCTATGCAGCGTCCCAGGCAGTAACAGCTATTGAAACGGATGAAATTGACATTCTCGTGGGAGCAACTTCTAGTGCGGTTGCTGCAGCATTGGCACCTATTGCTGAAGATAATGAGAAGATATTTTTCATAACTCCAGCTGCTGCTTCTTCGATAACTGAATCGGGCTTTAATCCGTACATTTTCCGTATCGCTAGAAACAACTGGCAAGATGCCTATGCAGGTGTTACATACGCGATGGACACACTCGGGTATACCAAATTTGCATTTCTCGCCGCTGATTATTCCTTTGGATATGATGGCGTTGCTTCAATGACAAATGTAATTGAAGAGAAGGGAGGAGTCGTAATCAGTTCCGTGTATGCTAACCTCTTTGATACAGATTTCTCTCAAGAGATTGATGCTCTCAAAGCAGCTGATTTGGTGAACGATATCGAGTATCTGTTCATCATTTGGGCTCTTGACTTCTCATATCTGTACAATGATATGACAACATACAGTCTTGCAGCAAATATGGAAATTGCTGGAGCATGTATTGATATCCTTTCCATGAACGCCATTGAAGCGAGTTTGACGCCTCCTGCTACCTACATTAATTCTACTGGGCTCTGTGTATATGGCTATGAACTACCAAACAATGCAGTAAATGATTGGATGGTAGCGCAACATGTCACCAGAAACATCAAGCCAAACGGTCAATATGGTCTTCAATATAGAGTTCCGGAACTTTTCACTGCAAGTGCGTTTGCCACAGCACAATTCTTGGTGGACGTAACAAATGAGATTGCAGACCTTGATACTGACTTGATGATCAACTATCTGGAAAGTGGTGTAATCATAAACTGTCCGAAGGGAGAAACATACTTGAGACCGGAGGACCATCAAGGGCTTGCAGAGATGTATATCGCAAAAGCTGTGAATGACACCCGTTCTGGATCTGAAACAGAGAATCTCGTAATTGCGGAATTGGTTCAAACACTCAATCGAACTACAGTAGCATCCCCAGTTGCCTCTGTCTGGAATGGTGAGCCATATGTTCCAGGTGGATTCGCACCAACAACATCAACAACAACAACAACATCGACAACAACAACTACAACAGAACTACCACCCCCAGGCTTCGATATCTTGACAGTCGCTGTGATCGGAGTTGGTGGATTAGTACTAGGCATTGTAGTAGCTGCAGTAATCTTCCGTAAGAGATAGAAGTACAAAGTAAGGGTTCAACCCTTACTTATTTTCTTTTTTTTTCTCAAACAATAGCTAGTGAGTAGATGGTAGTTTTACTTAGGCGGCAAAGAGAAATAAGCAGTTGATTCACCAGCATGGTAAGACCTCACTAGGAGGAAAAATCATGAAGAACCACCTAAAATTACTAGGAATTTTCTGCGTACTATTATGGCTTATACCATTGGTCACTCCAATTGCTGATATGAGTCCAAACAAAAGCGCGATTTTTAATGACGCTGCAACTGATCCCAATCGTGTCGAATGGAAAACGAACCAATTTCCAAATCCTGGATTTGAGCTATGGTATGATGACACAAGTCCAGAAGGTATCGGATCTCAATTCACCAAAGAGCATTATGCATATATTCAAAGCAATCCTGCTTATGTAAATGAAGGGGCTCGTTCCTTCGTCCTTCAGGCACGAGCATTAACACCTCAAGATTACTCTGAGGCTGTATTGAAGAGGGGTTCATATTCTTGGTGGAGTAATCCGACTAATCTAACCCTCAAATTTGACTGGTTTATTGATGAATTGCCCAGTGCAACTGATAACAACTACCTTCGCCTTTTGGTGAAGTTTGATACAGCTGGAGAAAGGATTCTACATTATTACTTTGAAAGCCAAAATAGTGTTATTACCAATAGCACAAATTATTGTTATTTTCAAATCTCAGGTCCAACGCAGACTTGGAATATTTTTAATAGAAATATGACAGATGATTATTTCGAAGCATTTGGCACGTACCCAACTGGCCAATTCAAAACATTCGAAATTGAACTTCGAAGTTTTACGACTTCATACTGTCGAGCCTATTTTGATGATTTGTGGCTTGTTAATGGTACTACTTTCATTGGGGGTAGTATTTCGAATGGTAATTTCGAAACAGGGAGTGTTTGGCTAACAAATCAGAACAACGACCCTGCTTTGATTAGTAAAAGTTCAGTACGCCAAGAGGGTGACTTCAGTCTAAACGCGACTGTAACATCGAATGGAAATGAGAGCAATGCTCAATTTACTAATAATAATAATATTCGAGCATCTTCCTTGAACCCAGACAGACTCAGTCTTCAGTGGCGAATTGATGAAGTGGTGTCAGCCTCGGTTCACACATATGCGTATCTCAGGGTCCACTGCTCGAACGGAACTGAAGATGCAGATTTCTATCTCACCTATGCGCTGTTCTATATGGGAACCGCAGTTCCCTACCAAACTTACGAGGGACAAGAGATTAATGCTACAGGATTCAATGTGACTGGTCAGTGGCATACATTTGATAGGAGTATCTGGGAAGATGTAATCTCAGTGAATACAACCGATTTCATCATTATTGATGATGTTAAAGTTGAAGTTTACTCACGAGATCCTGGCGCACGTATCACGATTCTTTTCGACGACGCGTCTCATGTCACTGCAGCATTGAGTGACATGGGTTATGAGGACCAGCAGCAGGTGGGTGGTGAAATTTGGACTTGGAACCCTAGCGATAATCCAGCACCCAATTATACAGTGACAGATATAGCATACTCAGGCGCTCGTGCAGCAAAGCTTGCACTAGCAGATGGAGAGTATTTTGAGGGATACCAGTATCTTGAGAATTATCAAATCAATAATAGTACTGACATTTGGTTGGACCTATTCTGGCGCATTGAGGATTGGTCTGTGGATGCTAGTAATATTTTGTACATTGAAGCCTATTTTGAAGAAGAATCACTAGCCTATATTATAGCGAACAACTCAGCAGTTCCAACTGAAAATGGATTCGATGAATTCATTATTGTGCCAGAGCATAATTCTGAGGGGGTCTGGATCAATTTTCAACGAAATCTATACAATGATTATGAATCTGCATTTGGTGTTGCACCAAACACAACTCTGTATAGTATTATTTTGTATGGAGAAGCCGATGTCGGTGGACAGATAGAAGTTCTCTTCGACGACGTCTACCTCTATCATGATCCTGCACCTGAGATTGCTTCCATTCACTTGACACCACCTATAGCTGGGTGGGATGTGAATGTGTCAGCACAGGTCTACGATCCAAGTCTTGTATCCGTGTCACTCTTCTATCGGATTAACGGAAGCGTTTGGAATGAGGTTGAGATGGTCGACACGGGAAATGGATTCAACGCTACAATACCAGGGCAACCTGAAGCCACTGAAGTTGATTTCTATATATCTGCACTAGACGGATTTGGACAAGAATCTCAGAGTACACAGCTAGGTTACACTGTACCAGAATACCACGAACCTCCTCCACCAGATTTGCTGCCTCTATTTATTGGAGTTGTAGCTATTGCTGTAGTAGGCATTGTAATCATAGTATATATCTTCATCATAAAACCGAAACAGCAAACAAGCTGATATCAGAGCCCAGTCATACAGACTGGGCATCGCTATTTTTCCTATTGAGTTCACGAGAATTGCTTGATGACAAATATAATATCTATTAAACGCCAAACCTAGGACCAATCGAGAGAATCATTTAGTTGGATAAGAGAATCCAATGAGAAGAGGTGGAGTGGAAGTGCAGATACGGGTCCTAGTAATTGATGATGACGAGGACCTACTATTTCTTGCGGGTAAGTTTCTAACACGAGAGGATGAACGAATTCATCTTGTGTCCGCAACCACTGATCAAGAAGCTCTACGATTGATTGAAGAAGAGCAGTTTGATGCAATAGTATGTGATCACTTTCTGGGACATGATAGTATGACAGGATTAGAGCTTCTAGAATGGGTCAGAGAGTTCAACCCTCACATACCATTTATCATATTCACAGGGCGAAGTCAAGAATCTGTCGCTATTAGAGCATTGAATCTCGGTGCAGACTATTATCTCAAGAAAGGAACTGAAGAGTTTCGAGAACTATTCTCGCAGCTAGCAAGTAAGATAATATCTGAGGTGGAATCAAGACGGCAAGAAGAAGCTCTTGAAACCGCGCTGGCGGACCTAGAAAAACGAGTTGAAGAGAGAACTGCGGAATTAAAGGAAACCAACGATCGCCTCTATCAGGAGATTGTTGAGAGAGAAAAAATCGAAGATTCATTACTCCTACAAAGAGATTTGGGAAACATACTTTGTGAAACAGAAAATCTGATTGATGCGTTGGATAGGATTCTGAAGGCAGTAGTGCATCTCGAAGGAGTTGATACGGCAGCAATTTTCCTCATGGATGATGAAACTGGACAGCTTGATCTTTCAACAAGCCAAGGAATATCATCTCAGTTTCTCAAGAGTATTCTAGGTCAAGAGAAGAGCCTTGAAGTAACAGAACCGCTCTATGTTTCAAGATCAGAGATAAATGATTCACTAAAAGGACTCAGTGATTATGAAGACCTAACAGCAGTAGCGATTGTTCCAGTTCTCTTTGAAGGAAAAACCGTTGCAATACTCAGTCTTGGGTCTCACTCACATGATGAGATACCTAACAACGACAGATATACTCTGGAAGCGATTGCAATTCAAGTTGGAGCCTACATGGCCAGAGTAAAAGCACAACAGTCAATCATTCGGTCACAGTCAGAAATGATTAAGATGTTCGATTCCTTTCAAGACCTGTTCTTCGTCATTGATACAGCTGGAACTGTCCTCCATGCAAACGATACAGCGAGTGCAAAATTAGGAACAGGCGAAACTTCTCTTAAGGGAAAAAGCATTCTGGATTTCTATGAGAAGGATGATCAAAAGAGGATTAGCGCAGCTTTGCAAGGGGCTGTAGAAGGAACGGTCATTAGTTTTGAGTTACCTCTTATGGCAATGAATGGAATCAAGAAATTTGCTAGTACAAGAGTTGTGACGGGAAAATACTCTGGAGAAGATGTACTCTTTGTTCTCACTCGCGAAAGAGACATGTGATTTTAAACTCTATATTTTATCCAATAATCATATATGGATTGGCGAAATTGTAAAAATGTGAGCAAGGCTTAGATTAGCTGTGTAACTGAAAGAATCAACAGGTGTAAACCAATGGGAAATGACAATGGTTTTCTCAAAGGACCTATCACAAGACTATTTGAGAAAGTGGCAAAATGGATCGGTCTATCCACAAATGCAGGACCGGTCATAGCAGCACTCTTTATCGAAAGTTATGAAACTGGTAATCGCATGAGTTCTGATGATATCTGTAAAGTCACAGGTTACTCCCGTGCAAATGCAGGATTGATAATCTCTCAACTTGAAGCGTTGGGGGTAATTGAAGGAAGACGAGATTATGACCAGACTGGTCGGGGTAGAAAACGTGTTCTGTATTCTATTGATGGTAGTTTCGGAGATATCTTCAATCTTGGAGTCGTGAGCCTCCTAGATAGACTTGGAGCAATGATGAAAGACATTCATTCTATCGAGGATTTAAGAAGCGGTCGAGAAGATAATCTAGCTCCAATGCTTAATGAGATTAAAAAAACCATCCAGACAAGAATGAACTCATTAGAAGCAGTTTCATCAACAGAAATAACTCACTAGATAAGTGAAGTTAAACTCAGTGAACGTAAGATCATCTTTGGTAGAGCCACTGCATTAGAAAACCTGATACCGTGTAACTTTCTCTAAATTACAAACCATCAGAAAAGTGACAATAAACTGGTCAAACTTGCTAGAAACTAAAGTTATTGAGCAGCGGGAAGTGTGACAATAAAGACAGAGCCCTTCGTGTAATCACCTGGGACACGATCTTCTACTGCGATTGTCCCGCCAAAAATCTCAGTGAGTGTTTTTGCTACAGAAAGACCAAGACCTGTTCCTTTTGCCCCGCTCATGAAACGATTGAAGAGATTGACTTTCTTTTCAGGTTCAATTCCTTGACCATAGTCGATGACTCTAACGATCCAAACAGCGCCTTCCTGATTTCTACTTAATTTAAGTTCTACTTCGATACGTTTCTTGTCAGGTGAATACTGGATTGAGTTTCGGAAAAGGTTCGTGAATATTCCCTCAATCAAGGGGTGACCCTGAACATAGCATTCTCCACGGTTTCGATTAATGCTGAATTCAATATTTTGCCGGTGGATAGTTGGAATAGCATTGTCAAAAGATGTCCTAATACACTGGACCAGGTCAAGACGGTCAAGCATCTGATGAATAATCTCTTCAGACATCCCTAATTGCCGCACATTGCGAATGAGCTCATCAGCCCGATGCAACTCAATTTGAGCATCTCTGAGGACTTGCTCCCTTATACCAGGTTGAATCCCGTTGACTTCAAGGAGTCCCAATGAAATGAGGATGGCTTGATGGTAATTGGAAATATCATGAACTAGAAGATCAGAATAGACCCGTGCTCTTTGATGGGAGCTCTCTGCACTCCGCATTTCCCCAAGGTAGAGCATACCCAAGACAGCTGGACCACATAATAAGGCAACAAGCAGAATTAGCTCAGCAGAATACCACCCCGCTGTCCAATCCAGGTAATTCGCTTTGAGAATATTGGGTACTATCCAAAGGGCGAGGAAACCGGTGAGCAGAACTTCCACTGTAAGACCGCCTCCTGATTTACGTGATAGATAGACGATAAGATACGTGAACTCAAACATTGCAAAGAAATTGATAATAAGAAGGACAGAGTTCCCTAGAGGGCTATGGAGCAGAGTGGGAACTGCTCCCGTGAGAGCAGTTTGAATCAATTCGGATATAATGACAAGACCAGCCTGAATCGAGAATCCAAGAAGAGGCCATAACTCAGGACGAGGTAAATGCAATGGGGGTTTACCCATCGTCCAACGAATTGCTAGATACAGTGCGATTAGTGATACTATACTCCCAGTGATGTACGGAACCATTGATTCACCCTCATATGGTAATGGTAGCTGAGACATCACTACCTGAAAAATATCTACAACAGTCCATGAAGCAAACAGAAGAATGAGGGGATAGAGATTCCTCATTCCTCTCGTTTTCGCATGCCCATAAGTCATGATCGCCATAACAACTGACAGAGATGCGGCACCCAGATGTATGATAATGTAAACGCTCAAGTCTGGATCGTAAAATTCAGATATCCATGTTTCCACAATAAGAGTAACAACAAATGGAATAAGGAAAAGAGCTGAAAAGCCAGATGCGAAGATGGTTGCACTTTTTGATTTCATCCCGACATCCTGAAGATATGGAATAGCTAGGGACAAATAAAGAACGAAGAATGCAACAGACTGAAAGGTTACTGAAAGTGTCCAGATTTCTGATGACTGAAAAAGAGGAATAATCAGAGGAACTGCAGCCACAGCTAATAAAACACAGAACACAATGAACGCGATGGGCTGGTATGGAAGGTCTTCTTTTGAAGATTGGAATACAAGATATATTGTTGCACCTAGTATGATTATTACAATTCCAAAGACAATGACACCCAAACCATGCATCAGTGACTCAGGGATTATTTGGATTATTCTATCTGAGAGAACAGCATAAATTAGCAAAAGGGAAGTTCCTAATACGAGTGCGATTGAGTAGAGCCTTCTACTAGAAATTTTCTTGCATCTCACATTTGACCATACTGAAATGAAGAATAAGCAACTTAAGAGAGCTAACTCCAGTAAGTCATTGAATAGATTCAATGTGGACCTATGCAGTATCCAAGTATCATGTGAATATATGTTATCAATTGTAAATCCTATATGCATGGCTGAAGAATAGAACAGAGCTGCTTGAACCATCGCAAGAAATGGTGTAGGGTGTTCTCTATTGGCTAGCAAGGAGATAGCAATACACGCTATTGTCGAGAATGCTATGAATGTCTGAAAGGCAATATCGGTGTGATATGTCTGCCAAGCAGGTAATCCAATTATGAACCATGCAAATGCAGCTAACAATGCAATGACACTGTAGAACGCTACACGTTTCGCAAGACGCTCCTGTTGGATACCAGACATTAACTCCACTCAGTGAGGCACATTCTTTCTTAGTAAAACCTTTACTACGACAGATGAACCATATCCGATTCGCGGATAACAAACACACAAGATAGTAATATACAAAATTATGGTTTTCTGGTCAAGAAACATAGCTCAGCGAAGCATTTCATTCAGAAAGAGGAATTTCCTAGTTGCCAGATGAAAAAATCGAAACTATTCATAATGAGGATTCAGAGTCGATTACAGAGGCACATAGGTTTAGAGCACTTTTGGATGCAATGAATGACGCATTTGGTGTTATTGATAGCAACGGTATTCTCACCTATGCAAACCAAAGATTCAGTGATCTGCTTGATTATCCTTTGGATTGGATGATTGGGAAACCACTTACTACTTTTCTTGATGATGAAAACCTGTTTTTGTTGGAGAATAATGTCCGAAAAAGAACCAAGGGTCTCTCATCTCAATATGAGCTTGAATGGACAACACGGACAGGAAAGAAAATACCAACAATTGTATCAGGTACTCCGCTCATTAGTGAAGATGGGGTTCATCAGGGCTCGTTCGCCGTAATCACTGATATATCTGCACGAATTGAAGCTGAAAAGAAGTACAAATTACTTGCAGAACAGTCAATCCAAGGTTTAACAATTATCCAGGATGATAGGTATGTGTATGTTAATCCAGCCTTTGCCTTTCTAGTTGGGTATACAGTGGATGAAATACTTACTATGCCATCTGAGGAGGGTTGGAATCTTATTCATCCTGAAGACAAAAGTTACTTGCTTAAGTTAGCTAGCGATAGGAGGGCGGGAATCAAGATACCAATGCCATATGAATATCGATTCATACGAAGAGACGGTTCTATTAGATGGGTTCAAGCTTTCTCAGGAGATATTGAATATGAAGGAGCCAAAGCATTCCAAGTTATAGTCATTGACATTACCGAGGCAAAGTTGACTGAAATAAAACTACGTTCATCCCAAGAGATGCTTCTAACAGTCATGAACACAATCCCTCAATACGTATATTGGAAAGACCTTGACTCGGTTTATCTTGGGTGCAATGAAAACTTCGCACTAGTTGCAGGTGTAGGTAATCCAGACAACATCGTGGGAAAGACAGACTTTGACCTAGCATGGAATGAGGTAGAAGCTGAATTGTTCCGAGCACTTGATCAAGAAGTAATCAGAACAAACCAACCGCAGATGAACATCATCGCTCCTCAACATCAAGCAGATGACCGAGAAGCGTGGATTGAGATTAATATTGTTTCATTGCATGATGAAGATAACAATGTGATTGGGGTTCTTGGAACATATCAAGACATAACTGAGAAACGTGTTGCTGAGGACAACCTCATCAAATCTGAGGAAAAGTATCGAAGCCTTGCAGAACAATCAGTTCAAGGAATCACTATTCTAACTACGGATTCACTTCTCTATTACAATCCAGCTTTCAGGGACCTTGTTGGATACTCTAATGATGAACTTTCTGAAATGACAGCCAGTGATGTCTGGGATCTTGTTCATCCAGACGATAGAACAGATCTTCAGAAAAGAATGGAAGATAAGATTAAAGGAAGACCTATCCCGCCTCAATACGAGTATAGATTCATCCGAAAAACTGGAGAAATCCGTTGGGTGGAGAGCTTTACAAGTCGTGTTGAGTATGGGGGAACATCAGCAGTTCAGACCGTGATTGTGGATATTACAGATAGACGTGAAAGCGAACGAGAACTTCGGGTTGCAAAGGACCGCGCACTTCTTTATTTGGATCTTATGGGTCATGATTTGACTCAACAACTCCAAGTAATCCTCAATAGTGCCGCCCTGATGAAATCAGCGATAGATGAGTCAAACAAGGATTCTTTCATGAAAGTGATTGGCGATGCTGTAAGGCGGTGTTCAAGAATTATCGAAGAGGCTAAAGCGACTGAACAGCTGCTCTCAGTTCCAACTAGAGAGAGGAAACTCGATGAGGCTATTGAACTCACAATCAAGGCTTTATCAAAGAGTTCTGGATCGATAACCTTTGAAACCTCATATTCTATCAGGGATGTAATAATCGAAGCTGACGATTTTCTTGAGTTACTCCTCTCAAATATTATGATGAATGCTATCGAACATAATCCTAATGATGAGAAGAAAGTGTGGGTTGTACTTAAGGAGGATAAAGCTGGTTATACTGTATCGATAGCAGACGATGGAAAAGGGATTCCTGACCCAGTGAAAACTAGTCTCTTCGACACATCACGAAGGTTTGGGGGACTGGGGCTTCACACTGCACATTATATTGTTGAGAAGTATAACGGTACTATCGAGGTCCACGACAGAGTCATCGGGGATCACACGCAGGGTGCAGAGTTCAGAATATGGATTCCAAAACCCCTGAACGCAATTGAAACATGACCTCTATTGCACAATTTCGATGTCGGAATCACTCTTTGCGCCTATCCCAATCTCAACAGCATGCTTGATCTGGGGAATGTCCCATACATCCATGTCTAGTTTGTTCTCAGCTTTACAACACTGAATGATCTTAACACCTTCAACATCGATAGCAACCATATCGCCACTTGCTAAGATAACTCCCGGTGTAGAGCAAGTACCGGATGCAGGACCACCTGTTACAAAGCAGGTTCGTGCATCCATCACAATCAAATCTGGATTGAAGTATGATGCAAGATCTGCAATCTTTGGTTGGAGTTTACGAGCATGCATCCGAATTCGTTGACTATGTTTGATCCATCCTACGAATAGTTTCATACTCCCAGTAAATCCACCGAGGAAATGGGTCTTCAGACATGGTGCAAGAACTAACTTCTGTATGTCCAGCAAAGGTTTACCAATTGAACCACTCTTGAGATATTGACCTCGGGGAAATTTGACCTTTACCCATTCATGTTCGTCAAGGAATATTAGATTTGCATCCAATTGCTCTGCAACAACATCTAATCCGATTTTCTGAGCTACGACACGTGTGGACAATCGCATCGTTGAACTTTCAATGATATCAATCTTTGAAGCACCAGCTTCTAGAATGACTTCACCGAGCGCTTGAATAAATTCAGGATCGCTTGAAGCGGGATAAGGATCAGCTGTATTGAGGTTGGGTTTTATCGTCACCCTATCATCGGAATCAATGATTTTGTCGAGACCTCCAATAAGATCAATTGCTTTTTGTATTGATGTCTTCAAATCGGCTCCTGCAATAACTTTACTGACCAGAAAGCGATCATTATTCATGAAAGGAGTTGGCATTGTAGTATAGAGATAGTTTCTGGTTTGAAATAGGTTACTATGTGTTCGGAAAAGGATGATTAGAGGTTAGAACTTAGCCTTAACCTCTTCTGGACATTATGTTCCTCCAACTGAATCAAGTCTTCGAAGTAGCAGTGTGATTAAACCAGATAGTTTCAGTTCTTTGTTCGCTTGGGTATCAAGAATCCCACTCGGTCCCTGTATTCGAGATAACTTTCCCCATATCGAATCACAAGGTCTCGCTCTTCAGCTACACACATGATGTAGAAGATTGGAATCCATAAAAATGAATAAAGAGCTAGAAAGGGTGAATTGAGGAAGAGCGCGATTGGGAACCACATTACGGCCTCACCGATTGCTTGAGGATGCCGAACAGTTTCATAGATTCCCCCATAAAGGGTGTGCTCTTTCTTTGGTTCAAGGGTCTCTCGACCTGCGTCTTTTATTCCAATCACCATGAGATAAAGACTAGGAATCAGAATTATAATGCCAAAAAGAATTGAAACCATCCAATCCCATGGAAACACTAGAGGGAGTCCAAGTGGAAGCGGGTAGAAAAAATAGATCACATAGTTGATGACTGTTATTCCTTCAAAACTACCAGCAATGAGGCGATACGTCTTGCATTTCGGATACGCTATCTCTCCCATCTTCTTCTCAAGTTGCGCAGGACTCACACTCTTGACATAGAAGTATAAGAACAGAATCGTCGAAACGACAAGCACTATGATGTTTATCCATTCTATCACTACAACCATCACACGAGAAACAATACTCTTTCTAGTACAATACCTCCCGAAAAACCCTTTGACAATATCACGCACATTTAGACAACTTAATATTCCCTGAACTATTGTTAATAACATGTTTTTAGATTTTGAGAAGAAAATGGTTGAGGTTGTAGATGAGGTTGTACCTAGTGTGGTAAGCGTTTCAACAACCAGACTTGCTCGGACACAACTGTCTCGTGTTGTACCCGTCAAGGGTCAGGGATCAGGAGTTATCCTATCTGATACCGGCTTCATTGTGACAAACACTCATGTCATCGAGGGTGCACGAGATGTAGATGTCACACTTCATGATGGACGAAACTTCAAGGCAGTTGTTGTAGGTGAATCGAAGGTAAGAGACCTCGCTATACTGAAGATTGATGCAGAGGGGCTCAATCCAATAGAGATGGGAGATTCAGACAGTCTCAAAGTTGGTCAAATCGCGATTGCAGTTGGCAATCCTCTTGGTCTTGGATCAACAGTCACTTTTGGAATGGTGAGTGCAATAGACCGTACAATTCAGGGTCAGGGCTCATACCTTGAAGGACTAATCCAGACATCTGCGCAGATCAATCCGGGTAATAGCGGAGGAGCTCTTGTTGATTCTCATGGTCGACTTATCGGAGTGCCAACTGCGATGATTCCATGGAGTCAGGGTATCGGATTTGCAATTGCGGTGGATACACTCAAGGGAGTCTATAACGAGCTTATTGAAACAGGAACTGTTCAGACACCTTGGATGGGAATAGTCGGAGTGACTTTGAACAAAGGGATTTCTACTCATTACAATCTTCAGGTGGAGAAAGGAGCAATGCTAGTTGAAGTACTAAAAGGTCCGTCCCGTAATACAGGGCTCCAACCTGGAGATGTTATAATTGCTATCAATGACGAAGACGTTACAGGAATGGAGGACTTGAGACGGATAATCATACGTAGCAAGGTAGGTGCGAAACTGCGTGTGAGGTTTCAACGTGGTAGTGAAGTCTTTGAGGATTATGTGGAGCTGTCAGCTGCTCCATAATTCTCAGAAACCTACCACGACAAGAACAACACCAACTATCGTAGCTAGAATGCCAATTCCCGCAACTGTGGTCAACTTCTCTTTCAGGATGAAAACAGAAACTGGAACTGCAAATAGTGGTGCTGTTGATGAGAGAACTGACATTATTGCGGCCCCAACCATTGCCACTGCAGCCACATAGAGAAGAGACCCCACTGCCATACCGAAGAAGCCTGCAATAATCACACGAACTATCGCCTTTTGGGATATCAGTTTCATTCCCCCAAATCGCGCTATTACCACCATTGGAACAAAAGCGATGGAACCGACAATCATTCTAATTAGGTTACCTGCAATCGGATCAACTCCCTCGATACCAACTTGTAGCACGATGGTTCCAATTGCGTACAGAAGTGCTGTCACGACGGCGCCAAGTATCCCCAAGATATCCAATTTTACTGGTGTTTCGCTGTACTTCTGACTTCTATTCTGCTCATTCGATATCAGAACAATACCGATGACTGCGATTATAGCACCTGCAAGGCGCGATAGTATTAGGGGCTCATCCAAGAACCACACAGCCATAAAGAATGTGATGATTGGAAATGACATTGCGAT
>CAZPWM010000058.1:0-19701 GCA_964590575.1 uncultured archaeon | reverse complement strand
GTAGTTCATGTTCGTCCCTGAGGAACTCTCCAGTTTCTGTGTTTTCAACCCAGACAGTGATGTTCTTGGTCTTAGAATCTTCCTCTACTTCTCCTACCCTGCCTCGAATGAACCTAACACCAAACCGTTCTTTGGACATAGTGTAAAATTCTTCGAAGCCTTTCCCATATGCTCGAATATCAGCATAATACACTGTCGCATTCTTGACATTATCGTGTTGAAGTTCTTTTGCCATTACTGCGTTTTTGATTCCATACATGCAACAGACTCTGCTGCAATAGGGCACACCCATCTTGACATCTCGAGCCCCTACACATTGAACAAATCCGATAGACTTTGGAATCTTGCCATCACTAAGCCTCATGAGATTGCCACCAGTGGGACCTGCGGCATTGATCAATCGTTCATACTCCAGTGCATTGATGACATTCTTGAATCGTCCATAACCAAGTCTTTGATATTTGGACACATCAAATAGTTCATAGCCTGTCGCAATAACAATGGCGCCTACAGAAACCTCTATCTCTTCATCCTCCATCGTGAGATCGATAGCTTCTCTCTCACATGATTTAACGCAAAGCTCACATTTGATGCAGTTTTCACTGTCAATCGTGTATACTAAAGGAGTGCTCTGGGGAAAACCGACGTAAATCGCCTTCCTGTATCCGAGGTTTTGGTCAAACTCATTCTTCACTTGGATGGGGCAATGAGGTACGCATTCCCCACACCCTGAACATTTGTCCTCCAAAACCTTTCGAGCCTTTTTTAGGACCCTCACTCTGAAATCTCCAGCTTCTCCTGTAATTCCGGTGACTTCGCTATAGGTCAGCAACTTAATGTTGGGATGACGAGAAACCTCACTTAGTCTGGGTGTTAATATACAAGCAGAGCAATCCAAGGTTGGAAAAGTTTTGTCCAGCATAGCCATCACTCCCCCGATGGATGGGGTTTTCTCAACTAAGACCACTTGATAGCCTTGATCCGCTAAGTCAAGTGCTGCCTGCATACCCGCAACTCCACCTCCGATGATCAGAGCGGTTTCCGAAGGTTTCATTGAACTAAAATCTACTTTATCTCCTGCTACTGTCACTTTGCTTCACCTCCTGCTTTGAGTGGATTAGGGCCCAATGGCCGAAGCGACTCGGTCATCTCGGTTATCCCTTCGGCCCATTGTTGACCTTCTGAGGCACTAGCCCAGAGAAGTTTGAGTCGTTCGGGGTGTAGACCGAGCGTCTTCATCGCTATCTGAAGTGCGTCAAAACGGATCTGTGTACGATAGTTGCCAGTTGAATAGTGACAGTCCCCGATGTGGCAACCCGTAACCATCACGCCATCGGCTCCGCCTTTGAAAGCCTCAATCACCATTACAGGGTCCAGCCGTCCAGAACACATGAGCCGGATAACCTTCGCATTCGGTGGATGCTGGATACGAGATATACCAGCAAGATCAGCACCCCCATAGGAACACCAGTTGCACGTAAAGGCAACAATTTTTGGTTCGAATCTCTTTCGCGTCAATGTACCAACTCTCCTTGAACAGATGCAGCAGCTAATATCTGCGGCAATAGTTGCTGTCTACGATAATGTCGCATGTCTATGGCGTTCTTTGGACATGCAGCAGCACAAGTCCCACATCCTTGACATAGCTCGAACATAACCCGACGTTCTTCACCGGTCCCTGTAATCGCACCATATGGGCAGACATCAGTGCAGAGATCACAATCAAAGCATAGATCTGTGTCAATCTCTGCATAGATGGGTTCTACATAAAACACACCAGGAGCCATCAGAGCCTGAGCTCCAGCAGCTGCACCTTTTCCATAGGCGACTGCCTTTGGAATATCCATAGGTCCAAGAACAGCTCCAGCGAGGAACACACCATCCTGGAATGAGTCTACTGGACGGAGTTTGGGATGAGCCTCCATCAAGAAACCATATTCGCCTGTTGAAATCTTTAGCTTCCGAGCCATTTCTGCATTGTCGTCGTTTGGTAGAAGTGCAGTTGCAAGGACTACAAGGTCAGTTGTTGTTTCTAAACGCGCACCAGTGTATAGATCCTCAGCCAGCACTATTAGTGATTTAGTTTCAGGGATTTCTTCGACTTCGGAAGGTCTTCCTTTGACGACAACCACGCCCATCTCACGAGCTCGTCTGTAGAGACCTTCGTATCCGAGACCGTGAGTCCTGACATCCATAGCATATACGGTGATTTCTGTCTTTGGGTACTTCTCCTTAATCTGGATTGCTTGTTTTAGAGAGTTCTCACAACCGATATAGCAGCAGTAGTCTCGATGAAGCCTTCTATCCCTCGACCCAACACATTGTATGAAAGCAACTTTTCGTGGTATAGTATTATCAGAGGGGCGTTTTGGTTTTCCATGCGTCGGACCTGCTGCATTAGTAAGTCTCTCAAGTTGAGCATTTGTAATTACGTTCTGAAAGGTTCCATATCCAAACTCTCGGGTTTCAAATGGATCATGGACCTTAAAGCCTGTAGCAACGATGATTGTGCCTACATTGAGCTCGACAATCTCATCCTGTAGTGAGTGGTTAACAGCACCGAGCTTGCAGGCTTCAACACACTTCTCGCACTCACAACAAACACCGCAACTCAGACACCTTTCCGCTTCTGCAATGGCTATTGCTTCATTGAATCCAAGCTCGACCTCTGCGAAGGTACTCTTTCGTTTTGCCATGCTTATTGTTCGCATTGCAGGAGCAAACCTCATCTTCATAGCAGCTTCGTCAACCTCGATGTCTTCAATTGGCATCAAAACCTCTTCACGGCCTTCGATGAGATCTTCACCCATAAGAAAGCGGTCAATAGATTTTGCAGCTTCTTTCCCAGTAGCTACGGCTTCAATTGCAGAAGCCCCTCCGCTGACTACATCGCCCCCTCCAAAGACACCCTTGACATTGGTTTCCAAAGTAGTAGGATTTACCTCAAGAGTGCCCCACATAGTGGCCTCAAGGCCTTTCATCAAAGCATCGGGCGTGACCTCTTGACCGACTGCGATAATGATAGTGTCAACCTGTATCTTGAACTCAGAGTTAGGGATTGGAACAGGGCGTCTTCTGCCTGAATCGTCAGGAGCTCCAAGACGCATCCGCACACATTTCATCCCTGAAACAGTCTTATCAGATTCTAAGATCTCAACGGGCGTCGCAAGGAATTCAATCTTTGTTCCTTCGTTCTCAGCCTCATCGACTTCGCTCGCGATTGCGGGCATCTCTTCTCGAGAACGTCTATAGACAATTGTGACTTTGCTAGCGCCTAATCGTTTTGCAGTTCTAGCAGCGTCAATAGCAGCGTTACCTCCTCCAATTACTGCAACATGCTTCCCAATTGGTACAGTCTTGCCGCTATTGACTCGGTCAAGGAATTCAAGTGCATGATGGACACCTTTGGCATTCTCACCTTTTACTTTCATCTTGCGACTTGAAGGAGCTCCTGTAGCAACAAAAACAGCTTTGAAGCCTTGATCCTTGAGTTCCTTAATAGAGTCGACCTTTGTTCCAGTCTGGATTGTGACTCCGAGCTGCTTGACAATATCAACTTCATCTCGGAGCACATCTCTTGGTAGACGATATTCTGGAATGCCCCAACGGAGGAGACCCCCCGCCTCCTTCCTCGCCTCGAAGATGGTTACAGGGTAACCCTTCTTGACAAGATCGTAGGCACATGCCAATCCAGAAGGACCTGCACCAACAACTGCTACAGATTTCTTCTTCTTCTTATTGTCAAGCTGAACAGATTCTACCTTAACTTCACCATTAGCTCGTTCATAATCAGCTAGGAATCTGTGAAGATTTCGTATGCTAATCGCTTCATCATATTTCCCGCGTTCGCAGTCCACCTGACAGGGATTTGTACAGACTCGACCCAGGGTGCCTGCGAATGGAGAGTTCTTACGGTAAATCTCCAAAGCTTCATCGAACCTCTCTTCCTTGAGGAGTGTGATGAAAGCCTGTACATTCACGTGAGCGGGACATGCAATCTTACAAGGTGATGTTCCTCGTTTGTCGATGGTGTACTTGTTAGGTACTGCTTGTGGGAATGGTCGATAGGCCGCCTTTCGAGTAGCAATACCAAACGAATATTCGCTTGAAACACTAACAGGACAGACTCCTTCACAGTCACCACAACCATTGCATTTTTCATAATCAATGAAAGGTGATTTCTTTCGAACCTTCAACCTGAAGTTTCCAACATACCCCTCAACGCTATCTAACTCGCTATAGGTCATGAGATTGATTTTAGGATGCTGGCCAACTTTCGACATGATAGGTCCAAGTATGCAGATTGCACAGTCATTTTGTGGAAACACCTTGTCTAACAACGCCATCTGTCCACCAATTGTTGGACGACTCTCAATGAGGTGAGTTTCAAATCCTGCATTGGCAAGGTCCAGAGCGGCTGATATCCCAGCGACACCACCACCTATAACAGCAGCACTTTGAATGACATCAACGGCCTTTCTCTCTAGGGGCTCGAGGTACCTAACACGTTCAACAGCCATAGCGACAAGTTCCTGAGCCTTCATCGTAGCTAAGTCATGGTCATCCATATGAACCCAACTGACATGTTCACGAAGGTTGACCTGGTCATACAAGTATCTGTTAAGTCCAGCCTCTTCAACGCATGCTCGAAATACAGGTTCATGAGTTCGAGGTGTACATGATGCAACAACCACACGATTAAGACTATGTTCCTTTATTGCTTTCTTGATATTCGCTTGTCCATCATCTGAACATGCAAACAACAAATCAACAGAATGGGCAACATCAGGTAGTTGCGCCGCATACTCTGCTACAGCCTCACAGTCAACCGTCCCAGCTATGTTTAGTCCACAGTTGCAGACAAACACTCCAATCCGCAAGTTGGCGTCGCTCATCTACTACCACCCCCCATAATTTTCGCAACAAGTTTATCCGTCTTCACAGTATGAAGGTCGAGTCCAAGTTCTTCAGGGGAGTAGCCAAACCCAAGAGCAAGAATTTGTGGGAAATGCAGAACTGGAATCTCGAGGTCATCCATTCCGAATTTTCGTTTGATACTCCTCTGGCCCATATCGTGCTGTAGATGACAGAGTGAACAGACAGTAACGATACCATCAACTCCAGCATTGTTTGCGTCTACAAGACGCTCATGAAGGATACGATCTGCAACGTCATCCTGCACTCCTCTCAAGAGACCTCCACAACATCTGTGACGACCAGCGTATTGTACACTATTAACACCAAACTGCTCAATGAGTTCATCTGCAAAGGTAGGTCGTTCAGAATACTCGATGTTAAGCAGCTCGTGAGGTTTGAGCATGTGACATCCATACCTAAGGCCGATAGAGATACTACTCAGGTCTCTGGTGGATTTCCGTTTAAGCTCTGCCGCACCAATATCAGTATACAAGAAATCTACAATATGTCGTGATTCGACCTTTCCTTCATAACTCAACCCCACACTTCGTAAGATGTCATCTACACGCTCATGCATATCGGGATAGGTCTCTAGAACATGGTTCACTCGTTTGTATGAGTGGAAACAACCACTGCAAGGAGTCAAGAGATCAAGACCCATCTCTTCTGCTTTGGCAAGATTCCTTGCAGCCATAGCGATTGATGTTGTGAGGTCAAGTGACTGCATCCAAAACGGAGCACAGCAGGTCTCGTTGGGAATGTCTACTGTTTCAATACCTAGATGATCCAAGACCTTCCTTGTGGCTGCTTCATATCCAATCAGAGACCGTCGAGTTGGAACTAGACAACCCCACGCGAGTGCTTTCTTCATTCTGAGTCTACCTCCTTTTTCTTGTTGGCTTCTATCACTTCATAAAACCCAGCAGCTTGCATGATTTTCCTGAGTTGCTCTATGTCAGGTTCCTGAAGAACGGGTAGTCCTAGGGTTTCACGCATCTTGTCGACAAGTCCGGTTCTTGTACTCACACGCCCATTATTCATGACCATCTCTGCCATTTTCACGTAGCCGGGAGCTGCGTTACCTTCTTTACTTGCCATATTCCGAAGAACAGTGACCACATCAGTAAAGTTGACCTGCTGAACGCATCGCTCCTCGCATGTGAAACAAGCGGCACATAACCAGATTTGGTCGGTTGAGAGAACTTCGTCTTTCAGACCAAGCAGTACATTCCCCAAGACCTTTCGAGGTCTGTAATCAATCACCGAACCCACAGGACATCCGCCACTGCAAGCCCCACATTTCAAGCAACGTAGAAGACCTTCTCCTCCGACCTGGTTAGCAACCTCATACTTGAAATCACTATTCACATCCTCATCTCGGACTGGAAAGTCTCCTCTGTAAGGTTTGGATTTATCCGTAAATTCCATTGTCACTCCTCGATTCAACTAATAGTTCTGTTATCTGACTAGGGTTAATTCGATTCATTTGCAAACCAAGTGATTCATCTTGTATTCCCAAAGCAGGGCCAAGAAATTGAGGCAATGTCAGGACTGGTATTCGTTTCGTCCCGACTCTACCAATGAATTGGACTTGGGCTAATTGGATAGTACAGAAACTACAAGATGTCACAATACACTCTGCACGAGATGATCGGATATTGGTAATTTTCTTCCTTCCAATTTTAGTAGCGATTTGTTCATTAAAAACTAGAAGTGGAGCACCACAACACTGATACTTCCCATCATAGTAAACAGACACCCCGCCTGCAATTGTGATTATCTTGTCAATAATGTCCGGTGTTTCTGTTTTACCAATTGATTCAATCCCAAGCGGTCGCACAGCGTGGCATCCATAGTAAGCAGCAATCCTAATACTTGGATACGGGTTAGTTATTGCGTTCTTGAGTTTCAATAAACCTATGTCCTCTTGAAAGACATCAAGAAGATGTTTTGCTTCAACAGATCCGCTATACTTGAGACCTTCAGTCTTTAGAAGCTTGTTCACTTCTCGTTGGATATTCTTGTCAGCATCCAAGATTTTCTTTGCTTGTTTCAAAGATGTCGAGCAAGACCCACAAATGGTCAGGATATCCTTTCCCTGGGCTTCCGCCATGGCAAGAAGGCGTCCACAGAGAGCATAATGCGCCTTTGAGTTCAATGTTTCAATATTCTGAGCTCCGCAACAGTTGGCGTTATTCAGCGGTGAAACTCTCACTCCTAGTTTCTTCAACACAAGAAGCGTTGCTGCTTCGTATGATGGTAGGTGCACGGGTGTAGTGCATCCCCGAAACAGGAGTAGTTCTTTCACCCGCTCTTTCCTCCAGATTTGAAATACTTTGAACCAATCTGATCTGTGTAGCGACTGTTCCAACTAAGCCGAGAACTAAGGCCCAATTGGCCTCGTTCATCAGCGACATAGTCAGTGTAGGATTCCTTGAGTAACCATCCGTCTTTGATAATTGTCTGTGCCGCGGTCTGGATTTCTAGTGGGATTCTTCCATCCCGAATAGCAACCATCCGTACAGCTCGAAACACTTCAGCAAGACTAACTCCGTGTTGACACCGACTCTCACAAAACTGACAGGTCATGCACGACCAGTGTTGACCACTATTCAAGACAGGCTCTCTGGCTCCAACCAATATCTTTTGTACAATCTTTCGTGGATTGCTATTTGACAAAGAAGCTATAGCACAGCTCGCAGTGCAAACTCCACATTCGATACATTTCTTGATAACTTCACCTTCAGGAAATGAAATCAGTTCTTGTGTAAAACTTGATGACGGAGTGAGTCTTTGACGAACCATCTTGTGCCACCTATTGAAACAGGTCCTGCTTCAGGGTCGGAAAATTCATGATGTCGATGATTCATCGAGTGTCGGTCATTTGATCAGTTTTTTTAGTTTTCGAGGTCCAATGATCTGATATTCTTCAATTCCAAGGCCCTAGTCAATATACTATTATTCTGTAAGATTACTCTATATGCTTCATTGTCCCAGATAGAACATCAATAATGAATTCTATTCAAGATTTCGTTCAAATAATGTGTTAATGTGTACATTTTCGAACGCAAATAACCGAAATATTGTCGAATAAAATCTCTGGAATAATGTGGTCATAATATGACATGAATTGAGAATTGATAGACGTTTTCATACACTGGGAAACGTCTAGGGTTTCTAATTAAAACAAAACTATGCACAGAATGGTTTCGAAATATCTAATATTAGTTTGAAAATGTGTGCTAAAACATTCATTGAATTATTAAATAATACCTATTTCAATAATATAACAAATTGCATAATTAAAAATAACATAGATTCGGTAGGGCAATTTCAGGTCAAAATCTATAATTTCTAAATAATTACAAAAACGGTGATGTTTCTCGGACATAATCGACAATAATATGCTTCATTCCGAAACAACTTTGTGATTAAGCTCAGAAATCATTCGATGTAAGAATTTCAGATCATAGCCTGAAACATCTCGGACTTCGGCATTTTTCATCATATACCCACAAAGGGAAACAATAATATCAAATAAGAGAATACTCATGGTTTAGTTCTTTGTCGTGTGGACAAAGGATGGGAGAAACCTGATATGAAAACTAGAAGGATTACAATACTCACCTGTCTGATGTTGTCCGTACTTTGTATGTCGATATTCACAGGGACGGCAGAAGCCACTGTTGTGTGGAGTGATAACTTCGATGATGGCAACTATGACGGTTGGACTATACTAGGATACAATGAAACCACTGCGCTTCCGATAGCAGGCAACTACTCAGCTGCAAGTGGCGCATTGGTCGCACTTGATGATGATTACAACATTGCAAGATATGACAGTACAACGAATGTTGGAACCTGGAGTTTCGATATGTATGTTCCTGATGATGACGATAATGTAGGAGTTATCGATGTTATATTCATGTCAAATGGGAGTAGACCAATCACCAATTACAGTTCAATGTTTGTTTCTGTTGAAGCTTACATAACCATGGACCGGTTTGACATTTGGGAGATGCGAGGAGCTGATGGAGTTCTCTTTTATCAATTCCGACCAGTTACAGGCATAGAAGGTTGGCACCACTTTGTTGTTACAAGAACAAGTGGAGGTCATTTCTACATTTACCACAATGGGACTAAAGTTACGGACTTTGTTAGCAACGATGTCGCAAGTTCAGCATATTTTGAGTTTAGTAGCTTGAATGCTATTGGTGCTGCCATCGACAACATTGTTGTTAATGACACGGTCTGGACACCAACAACTACTGAGCCAACAACTACACCAACAACTGGAACACCTGACATCCTGTATCTGCTAATTACCGTAGGTGTAGGTGTCGCAGTTATAATCGTGCTTGCACTGGTCTTTCTAAGGCGTAAATGATTAGAAAAACAGAGGTAGAGGGTTAAATGAGACCCTCCCCACCTCTTACTTTTCAGATTAGAATAATTCAGAGTCTTACTTCGAACTCAAGAGTTCACCCTGAACTAAACGAAGAAGCTGTTCCGGTGTCAGAGTAGTATACTCCGAATTTGGAAACATCGTCCTCTCGTGATGATCCTCAATAATATCTGCAAAGAACTTCAAGTACCATCTAACCTCTTCCTTACTACTTTGACGTATTACCTTGTGTTTCCGTTTTCGTGAAATACTTCCTGACATTCTTGTTTTACCTCCAATGAGGAAAAGACATCCAAGGCGGCTGCTCGCGTGAAGCTACAGTCCGCAGACCTAGTCCTCTCCCCCGAGAGGACCACAAAGAAAACGCAGGCATCACGAGGAAAAGGACATAGCATTAGTTCCCACTAATAATGTGGAACCAATACTGGAATGTCATGTTTCCTCGCATTGTAAAGGAGCATATGAAGAAATTAGATTTAAGGATTTACTTTCAAGTATTGGCGCACTGCTGGAAATCCTTTTTTGCAAATGAGGTGTCTGTAGAAAAGGTGTGGTTACGCATTCACTTCTATGAGTGTATCAGGATGAGAGATTGTGAAAGATTCTGTTCTGGAAGAGCTTTCTCGCGCTAGGAACCTAAGCGAGAAAGGAGAATACGAAGAGGCTCTTGAAATCATTCGGGCTCTTTCTGTAAATGAAGAGCTCAATGACCCTCTAATGACGTTAGATGCCCTGATTCTTAAAGCAGAAATTTCATGGCGTTCGGGTAGGCTAGATGAAGGTCTTGATACGGTAGAGAAGGCTGAGATGCTGATCTCTTCTATTGGATTAGAACAGGTTGAAGAAGATGAAGAACTTCAGAAACGAAAAGGAAATTTACTTTCACAGACGGGGGTCATTCATTGGTACAGGGGGGACTTAGAACAAGCACTAGAATGTCATCAACAATGTCTTAGAATTAAAGAGAAGCTTGAAGATAGAAAGGGTATTTCTGGAGCCTTCAATAATATTGGACTAGTATTTTGGACAAAGGGAAATCTCGATTTGGCTACAGAATACTACAAGGAAAGTCTAGCAATCTGCGAGGAACTGAAAGATGAGAGTGCAATGTCCAGAGTACTGAATAACCTTGGTAACATCAGTGCATCAAAGGGGGAGTTAGACAAGGCGTTGGAATATCATCAACAGAGTTTAGCAATGAAAGAGAAGGTGGCTTCCAAGCAAGATGTTGCAGTGTCACTTGTCAACGTCGGTGTCATTTTCAGATTGAAGGGAAACCTAAACGAAGCTGCTAAGTGTTACAACAAAAGCTTGGCTATCCAGGAACATCTTAGCATTGGACCAGAGTTTGCTCTTGCGCTCAATAATTTAGGTGAGATATACAGCTTAAAGGGTGAACTAGATTACGCCTTGGAGTTCTATCAGCGTAGTCTACTCATATACGAAGATATGGGAGCCAAAGAAGGAATCGCTCTTACGCTTACTAATATCGGTGAGTGTTTTAGAAGAAAGAACAATCCTGAGATAGCATTAGAGTATTACCAACGCAGCTTAGCCATCTCTGAAGATATGGGAAATACCAGATTGATTGCATCAGTTCTTAGTGAGCTTGTAGGGTTAGCCTTGGAGGGTTTCGATGCTAACCTAGCTAAAGAATACCTGATAAAACTTGAACAGGTAAATGAAGAATCAGATAGCATTGTGGTCAACCTACAATATCGGGTCTCCAATGCTCTCTTCCTCAAGAAAAGTGGTCGCACTCGCGACAGAGTGAGGGCTGAAGAAATTCTTGAGCGGGTAGTTGAGGAAGATATCGCTGATCACACTGTGACTGTCACTGCTATGATTCACCTATGCGACTTGTTACTAATTGAATTGAAAGCCACTGGAGAGGATGAAATTCTCCAGAAAATCAAAGATCTTACTCAACGTCTCGTAGAGATTGCTAAAGAACAAGCTTCACATCCACTCATCGTAGAAACCTATCTACTTCAGTCAAAGCTAGCAATAGTCACTTTCGAATTTCGACAAGCACGGAAATTGATGGCAAAGGCAAAAGAATTAGCGGATGAAAAAGGTCTGTACAGATTAGCTAAGACTGTGGAAAGTGAGATTACTCTTCTTCAACATCAACAGCAGAAATGGGAATCAATCATCAAAAAGGAAACATCAACGCAGGAGATGGTCGACCTCACCAACTTAAATGACCTGCTTGAAAGAATGGTACAGAAGACTGTGGAAACTCTCGGAATTGAATCAAGTATAGATTCCAGAAAATCAAAGTACAAAATGGTTCACAGAGACCTGCTTAAGGGGACAGAGAGATCAGAGAGAGGCAAGTTTAGAGTGGGTATAGCACAGATGGGACTCTCGAGGGAAGGTGATATTCTGAATGAACTGTATGAGGAGAAGGTGGATGGACGCATTGGACTTCGATGTGAATCGATTGAACCAATAAGATTGATGATGAGAAGTATGATAGAGAAAGCTCACTCAGAAGGAGTCAATCTCCTTATTTTCCCAGAGATGACAATCGACCTCAGCTTTGACCAATTTGTCCAAGATTTAACAGAGCTCACTAAGAAATTTGGAATGTATATCATACCAGGTTCATACCATGACAAAGAATCCAAGCGCAATATCTGCAGAGTCTTTGGACCTGAAGGCATTCTCTGGGAACAAGAGAAGCATATTCCTGCGATTATCAACATTGAGGGTAAGAGATTCATAGAGAGAATAGAAACAGCCAAGGATTCCAAGAGAGTCATTATATGCAACACGGAGTATGGAAGGATTGCAATTGCAATCTGTCGCGATTTTCTTGATATGGATCTTAGAGTGGAGCTGAAGAACTCGGACCATCCAGTAGATTTAGTGATAAATCCTGCATTTACTCCAGTTACTGAAGATTTCAATGCCGCACATTTTGATGCTAGAAGGTCCATCTACGCATACTGCTTCTTCGCAAATGTGGCGGAATTTGGCGGCTCGTTAATCTATACGCCAGAAAAGGAACGCATTGAAAGAAATGTCCCCAAAGGAGAGGAAGGCATCATATACAAGGACGTAGATCTCTTTCAACTTCGAGCTGAACGCAAAAAATGGGAGGAGCAGCAAAAGAAGCAGACGTCCTTCATTCAGAGCACAAGATGAATCTTGGGACTTATTGTTTGAGTTTCTTTCCAACCTGAAACGCGTCGCGACAGATTCGGATTTGAGCGAGGAACTGGTGGAAAAGATTAGACATGAATTCTCCAAGTAATTCGCGCAATACGAAAAGCACTTGAAGACTTCCATTCAGCAATTCCTCTATGATTGAGGTTAGGGAAGCTTGCGAAGAAGACCGTGAGTCTGCAGTCAGAGTACTTTGGAAAGCATTTGAAGCCGCTACAGATTACGAAGACTATCTGAAGCAAGATTGGATAAAGCGATGGAATAATCCGGAAAAAGAGAACTACGCATATGTTGCAGTGGACAATGACAAGGTTGTTGCAACACTCTCCTTCTTTACAACATCTGAACACGAGCAGATTATCAGGGGAGCTCCAGTACGATTTGGAGGAGTATGGGCAGTCACAACGGATGGTGCTTACCGTAGAAAAGGGCTCGTTAGGAAACTCTTTGATATCTCATTTCCAAGAATGCGAGATGAGAAGGCTAGTCTTTCAATACTAGACCCATTCTATAGACCCTTCTATGAAAAATTCTCATACGCAGTGGCAGAAAGACGCGCAAAGCATGTCTTCAAGAGAGATCAAATAAGTTTAGGCAAGACTAGAGAAGATATTATTTCGAGAGAGGCAAAAGACCCGGAAGACAGGGAAACTATCATTCAAATTGAAAGGTCAATGGCTAGGTTAGGGTCAAGGTTCTTCTCAAATACTGATTTCTTGGATTATGTCATGAAGAATGGTATTGTTCACATACTTGAGGACAAGAATGGTCCAGTGGGTTGTGTTTGGTTTAGATTCAGAGGAGGTGTTCCTAATCAGCCCCTTGAACTGACTGTAGGCACGACAAGATATTCCAGTGATGATATCTTCCCCTCAATCGTTGAGTTGGTCAGGAATTACTCCGCCAACGTAAGTAAAATCACATGGTGGACTGATGCAGAAGTGCCTGTTAGACATTACTTCAGGGACATCCATACAACTGAATCATTTATGCTGGGTTCAATGATGATGCGGGTTGTTGACCTTGAGGGCTACTGCCAAAGTATCAGAATTCCAGAGAAGACAGTAGACCAAGTCACTATTGAGTTGTTTGATGACCAATGTCCTTGGAACACTGGAGTATACACACTCATTCCAGATGGTGGAAAGCTGAAAGCTGAAAGGAGCACTTCAAAACCGGATATTTCTCTGAATGCATTTCAACTCTCAGAGATGATTGGAGGGATTACACCGCCAACACTACTAAGGTCACTACAAGAGATTAGATGTGATACTGACACTGCGAGAAAACTTGAAGCAATATTCCCGCCTGACACATTTGTGTCATACGTCAGATTTTGATTTCTATGATGGTGTCAAACGAAGTGACTTGATGAAATTGTCTGCACATGTGTTTGTGCAGAAAGATTGAGATTCCCCCTCCACTTTTCACAGAATCATTTGACTCTTCTCGATAGGATCCCCACAGAATGAGCAAATTCGATCCATGTCTGTGGTATTCCCGCAACATGGGATTAGAATTACATCCTTAATCTCCTGTTGAATCTTAAGAAATTCATTGTTATCGGAGAGGAATATGTACGCTAACCTTTCCACAGTTTTACGACTGAGTAGGCTTAGGGGCAAGGTTATAATTAAAGCTTAATTTTCAACCTGATACAATCTTTCAAGACTTCAGAATCTAAATCTCGCAGCTCCAATCCAATTTCTGGTTTATGCACACAATCATGTGTTTTATTAATAATAGTAATTGTACCCGACCTTTGGTACATGCATGGAGGAGCCTAGAATGAAGAAGGCTTGTGTGAATAGGAAGGAGCTTTTTCTGAAATTTACAGCGGTTTCCATTAGTGCTATGATTGTCATATCATCGATAACAATGATTGAAGTATTGATGAGAGCAAATCCTGAGAAGATTGCAGAACCAGATTTTTCTGATCAGTCATTCCAAAGTCGCCCCTGCGAAGTGAGTTCTGTTCTGTCGCAGGCTGGATTATGGGTTTCTTTTGACTCCTCAGCTCCTGGAACTCCAGCTGAAGCCCATGTTACTATTTCAGACACGTCGGGAATCACGATTGTGGCAGATTTCCATGGATTCTGGAGAGGTAAAAATACAATAAACGGAACAGTGTATGACGACTTGGAAATGCCTGGAGCTAGTTCAATACAAAGTCCGGGTGCACCAGTTTTACCATGTCTGTTCGAGTATGTGGAGATTCCCCACGATGTCAATGTTTCGATTGAAGTTCTAGCTTCATCATCTGACATCACCAGCGGGTACAACATCACACCATCCCCAACTGAAGATATTCCATTTGCAGTAGACGAATCAAGTCTAGATGTATCATCAATAGATTTCGGTCCAATCTACACAAATGACACCTTCTTCCCAGGAAACATAACAAGTATAGAGGGAGGATTCAATTCCTCATCATTGATAATGAGAGGCCATAGACTGTTGGGACTGAGTTTCTATCCAGTACAATATAACCCTGTCAATACAACACTGTTGGTGTATTCCCAAATAGTGATCAAGATGAAGTACAACATTCCAGCACAGATCCAGCCAGTTGCAGACCGTCTATGCTCTGTAGCTTTTGAGCGTATTCTTTTCAATATTCTGTTGAACTATGACTCTTGTAATAGCCCATATACAGCTCAGCCGGGATTTGCTACAACGTGTGCAACACTAGTACAGGGTTGTCAGGGTGATGCTGAGTATTTGATCATCACAACTCATCATTTCAAGTCTCAGGCTGATAGGTTAGC
This sequence comes from uncultured archaeon, assembly GCA_964590575.1. Lineage (GTDB taxonomy): Archaea > Asgardarchaeota > Thorarchaeia > Thorarchaeales > Thorarchaeaceae > SMTZ1-45. The sequence goes on along the minus strand of CAZPWM010000058.1, from coordinate 4,437 downwards.
AGAGTGGAAGAAGCGAAAGGGAGTTCCTTCAGAGGTTTGTCTTGTAGACGCAGGAGATCGTGACGAAGTTAAGAAGATAATTAATGATGCCTATGATTACGGGCATCCAGCACCTACTTATGTCCTACTTTTAGGTGATGTCGAATATATTCCGACCACCTATGAGGTTCAACATATGAGTGACGTATTTGTCACCTGGAGTCTTTTTTTTGGTGATTGTGGTTACATCGCATCAGACCTGGGCTATTTCAACGTCGAGGGAGAAGGGTGTCTTCCAGATATGATCTACGGACGAATGTCAGTTGATACAGTAGAACAAGCTGAGATAATTGTTAATAAGACTCTTCAATATGAACAGTACCCTCCAGTCGATTCATCTTTCTATAACGACGCACTTTTCGCGGGAGCTTTCTGGGATAATGATGGTGACGACAATCGAGATGGAATAGAGGAAGTGCTCTTTCCCTTCATGTCCGCTCTAGAGAGGATTAGACATACTCTGAATGATAGTACACACGGGTACAATGTTCACATCAACTATTCATGTGATTATCTGCATTACGACCGTATATCAGATGGGTATGTTTCACCGGCCATACCCTATCCGGACGTAGACCTTGAAGACTTAATACTTATTGATGAGACTTTAGTTTCTGAATCGCTTCTTCCATATTATTCTGATTATGGATGGCTCATGAGTTATGACCTTCCACCTGAAACTTCCTTACATTTCACAGAAATTGCAAGACTCAACATAACGCCGAATATCAACGAAGGAAGATTCTTTGTCTTGTACTATGGTCATGGTGGGTCCAAGAATATGGTCTATCCAAATACACATGTTAGAGATATAACGGAGGGATGGGAGTTCCCATTCTTCAACACGTCGTACTTTTCAGACCTGACAAATGAAAACAAGTTACCTCTGATAATTAGTATTGCATGTAACACAGGATGGTTTGATGGGGAGACTGATCAGGTGTACTTGTACCTTGGGAGAGCACCCCCTTTTGATACCACAAATCTATTCTCTGACTACGAGAATGAGTGTTATGCTGAGAACATAACAAGACTGGAGGGAGGGGGTGCTGTTGCAGCAATTTCATCGTCGCGTCCTGCCTACGCTGGCGTGAGTGCGCAATTGATGGATGGATTAATCCAGGCGTTCTGGCCTGGATTCCTTGAATCAAATAACCAGCCAATATATGAGATGGGAGCAGCGCTCATTTTTGGTAAACTATATGCTAAAGGGAGATGGAATGAGTTAAGAAGTGATTATATCTGGCCCTTTAATGATTATTATTATCCTCTACATAAAGTCGAAACAACATTTGAAGAATATCATCTCTTTGGAGACCCTGAAACCCAGCTATGGACTGAGACTCCTACATGGATCAATGTATCTTATCCAGATTCAGTTGGAACCGCAAATCCTCAAAGATTTGCTGTGACAGTCATTAATTCACAAACTGGGGACCCAATAAACTTCGCAAAGGTCTGCATTCAACAAGGAGCTTTTGTCTATGAGGTCAGATATACCGACCCTAATGGACAAGCCATCTTTGATGTAGATCCCTCAGCAGATTATTCACATATCAATGTGACAGTGACAAAGCACAATGTCAGACCTCATATTGGTAGTATTGAGGTAATTCATAGCGACGCAAGTATCTCTGTTTCACCGAATTCAATAATCGGAGATGATATACTTACAATCACATTCAATGAATATCTTGTAGACAAGTCTAAAACCATCCTTATTGATGGATATCACATAGCTGATTTGGAACCAGGAATAACTGAGTTTCACTGGCAAGTTTCGCCGGGACCAACTCGATTCATGAATGTGCTGGTATGGTCATCGACTGGGTCTACAGTTGATTGTTTCCAACGTTTTGCTTCTAACGAGGGTCCAGACCCATGGATTTCTCATTCCAATCAGGCTGAATTAGCAATAGCCTCAGGAGAGGTTTTCTGGGACTGTCCGGACATTGTTATTTACCGAAATAGTGTTGAAGTTGATTATATGACTCAAGGTGAAGTTCACGACATTGAAGTAATCGTACATAACAATGGTATTATTGCGGCTGATTCCACAAAAGTGACTCTTTCATACGCACCATTTGGTGGCGGAGTATCTTGGACGCCAATTGGAGAGGCTACAGTTTCTCCAACCCAAGATATGACAGATAGTGTAACCTTCTCATTTACACCAATACTCGCTCAAGGTGCTTGTTTGATGGTAAACCTGTCCCATCCGGAGGAGAGAGCTGAAAACAAATTCAACAACTTCGGATACGAGAATGTCTATGTTATTGAAATGAGCTCGCCTGGTATGGGAACGTTCTATGTTGGGAATCCAACAAATACTACTAGCTATGTCTACCTTAAGGTGACTCAATTAGGAAACTATGGAGATGTTTGGAATGCCTCAATACTAGACTATTCCTCGCAACCCATGGATGCGGAAGCAAATGAAACGGTCACGCTATTTCTTGATTCACTCTCAGCAATTACACCTGGTGAAGGACGTTTGTTCATGGTCGACATCTTCATCAAATGCAGGTTGATAGGTGGAGTGATTTTCAATGCTTCAATAATTGTTCCCCCACCACCGCCCCCTATTGGCTTTATACTACTCATTGTAGGAGGAATAGTGGTCGCGATATATGTAGTTGTCAAACGAAGGAGATAAGCGGAATGATTATCTGATATTGAACAAGAGATTAACCTCTTGTTTGACTCATTTCCAGTTTCTGAATTTTTGGCCAAACCAGAAAAATACAGCTGCTGATACTGTATTCATCAAGTATATAGCTGAATTTTTAAGGAACCTCACATAAACCGTATGATTGTTCGCGTCCTTTGGAGGGATGTGAAAAATGGATTGGAAAGACATCGTTATCATAATACTTGTCATACTCGTTATCTTCTTACTATTAGAAAGCCTGAACTTTATTGATCTAATACCCAGTGTTGGCGCGGGCTGGCCATAACCTAACCGAGCCATTCTCGCTATTGAGCGAGTAGCAGTAGTCCACTTACACAATTAGTAGGATTTGAAAACTAGATAGATATGATATCATCATCATACTTCTAATTGTTGTTATTTTCTTTGTATTGGAAGGATTCGGAATTATTGACATAATGCCTAGTTATGATGTCTGGCCATGAACATTCACGCATTCTATTAACGGGGCAGATAGATAGTCTGGGACAGAGAATGTGATAGCTATAGCTTTCTTTGTAAGCTCTCAAAATAAGGTTTCAAGAACTGCAGATTCTTTCTCTCTGAAAGTGTTCTAAGCAGTGGGATGATCTCTCTTAGAAGTGCTTCATCATTATTTAAAAGCGCAATATCAGCCTTGAGCAATAATACCTGTCCTAGAACTCCAGGAAGATCCTCAGACAAAGCTCTTTCTTCTAAAATTGCCAATGAAGGAGAAACTACTTCTTCCGTCTTGCAGGACATGATTTCGATCTTCGCTAGTTGATGCAAGAAGATGTTTTCCATAAGAAGTGCCGATTCCTGTTGTTCATAGATTTTAAGCCCTTGTTCAATACTGCTTAATGCTAGAGGAAGATCACCATCTTCCATTTCCAGAACACCTGATACAAAATGAAACCATGCAAGTTGATCTTCATTTCCAGATTTCAAGATTGATTCTCGTGATGAATCAAGTAGGGCTTGAGCCTCTGTGAGTCTTTTCAGGAGAATGAGTGACCAAATTTGAAATAGTATAGCGTGATATATCAGAAATGGTCTACTACTGAACTGGTCCTCAGCCATGCGACCCCATTCAAGACCTGATTCAGGCTCTCCTATTTCATTGTAGAAGATGGAAAGGAAAGAAGCGGCATTCCCACTCTCCAAACCTGCTCGTTCTCGAATAGTGACAGCCTTCAGACAACCGCTGATAGCACTGTCAAACTCACCTCTTATTGCATCCAAAATACTCAGATAATATATGATATTTGCATAGTTTGCAGGAATTCCTAACGAGGATTCTACAATCTGATAAGCTTGTTCTAGTGCCTCTCTTGATTTCTTTCTGTCAAAGTTCATGATGATATTTCCTTTTTGTATTAGAAGGTGTGCCTTTCGAAGCCTATCGTCAAACTTTTCCGCAATCTGTATTCCTCTATCAATACAGCGAATGCGTTCCTCAGTGTCGCCATCTACTTGTGCACGTATTGATAGGTGATCATTCAATACGATCTCATAGAAACCAAATCTGGGATCACTATCGATGAGTTCACGAATCCTCTCCATGGTTGATGTCTGATACATTGTTGTGGGATAGTTTCTCATATCAGCCTCAAACTTCATGAAATTCATTTCAAGAGCTATCCAATCTTCAGGTTGTGTTGCAAGGACAGCATCAGCTAATTCATGAACGTTCTTTACATCCTCATAGGTACCCTGATACACTGAAG
>CAZPWM010000057.1:0-19710 GCA_964590575.1 uncultured archaeon | reverse complement strand
TGAATGCTGCACGTAATCTAGTCACCGTCAGTTTGCCGGAGACTCAAACTGCCTGTGGAGAGGATGTAAGACATTGTGATTCTCCTGGAATAACGATGCAGACCTCAGCGAAGCAGGAACCGAACATCAGTCATGGATCTTGATGTCCAAGATTGTCTAAGTTTCGGGGAACGGTTTGGCATTAGAACCTTCTCAGTCCCACATTAATAAGCAATGTTTTTTCTCAATTAATATGTTTTAACCTCAAAACGAAATCTATATCAGTTGCGGACCACGTCACACTTATGAATGGCCACAGTAGTAGGCGGAGAGACTTCGGGTGACGGAGGAAGACACTGACAAGAAGTCAAGCAGCAAGAAAGCTAATGCAGAAAAGCTGCGTGACAGCGACAACATGGATTGTATCTTAGTTGGCAACAAGAATGTTATGTCCTATGTTCTAGCCTGTGTAACCTTATTCAACAAAGGTGCAGGGGAAGTTGTCATCAAAGCAAGAGGCAGGTTGATTAGCCGAGCTGTTGATGTTGCTGAAATTACTCGTCATAGGTTTATATCCGACCTCACGGTGAAGAGCATAGAAATCGGTACTACCACTGTCCAAACGGACAAAGGTAGTGACCTCAACGTATCCACCATTGACATAACGTTGACCAAATAGTTGGATTCTCTGTTAGTCCTCGCCTGAAGCCCAGTCTTCACTGAGCCTTCGAGATTGGCGAGGATAAACAAATGCGACTACCAGTATGTAACTTCGATCTTGAATCGGATATGCTATGCACAAATTGTCAGGCAAAGCTTGATCGTGGAGAAATAACATCTTTCGATATTGAGTTCAGTAAGTGGTTATTAGAGAAAGAGAAGGACCATCCACAATTAGAAAGCCTAACCCTACAGAGAGCAACAAGAACAAAAGATCGACTTATCCTCGTCGTGAAGAAGAAAGGGAAAGAGCTCTTTCTTGCTGAGGAAACACTAGTTACTGAGCTTACAGAAAAGTTTGGGAAAGTTATGGTCATTGAAGGACCAATAAAACTTAGACGAGTGATTCAGGAGTTCATTCATCCAGCAAGTGAAGTGGGAGTGAACAGTCTGTATCTTCCTGACGGGTCCAAGGAGAATATTGTAATGCTTCGCGAAGAAGATCGGAGAAGAATCAAATATTCTAACGAGGACCTGAGAATAATTGTATCAGGTATTATGGGTGAATCTGTACTCTTTGAATATCAGAAAGACAGAGAGAGAGTAGACAAAGAGGAAGAGGCTCCTGACGAATTTGATCAACGAATGGAGGAACTTAGTCAGAAAAGGTCTAGGTCCAGGTGATCTAAACTCGGTTTATCGGATGGTTCTTCATTATCTCCCGTAACACCACTGTCGCATAGGATCCTTTCCTGAGAGAGAATCGTGCCAAAAAGCCCTTATCAGAGCATGAAACATCCAAATCTGAGAGTTTTATAGACGCAAGATGTAGACCTCCAGGAGAGTCTAAGGCTTTCTCCCTAGGATTTCTGAAATCAGTCAACCGAATATCCTCATCTTTCATTATTTGTTTGACAATCTCAGATTGTTTTACTGGAGGCAGTCTTGTTGAGTATCCTGGAATTGGCAGAGCAAGTCCGTACCTCTTTGATTCCACCTGATGTTGGCGTTCTTCAAGGGTGGATTCTGTTGCATAGAGCCAACTATCACGCCCAGAATGAGTCTCATCAAGTTTGATAAGAAAGTCGCCTACCTCTGGACTATCCAAAGACAATCCCAAGTTTGCACGTCTACTGAGAATGCGATTGAACATATATGACTGAAACGCATGCACTTGAAGAGTTAAAACCCTTGGAGGAATCTTGTTGATTGCTCTCTCGAAATCTCCAGGATGTTTCATGAGCTCCCTCATCACGCCTTTTTCATAACCCATGTCCTCTGGAAAAGACTCTATCATTTTCTCTGTAGGGGTGAGATTTTCGGATATCTGTAATCTGATATTGGTTAGTTCTTCAGACTCATACTCGCTTGTAGCAGTTAACATAATACGAATAGCGTCTTCAAAATCTCGTTTTAAGAGAGCTTTTCCAATTAGATGTGTATTGGGTCGAGTGATACCGAATCTCTGCACTCCAAAATAATTCAGCAGTGTCAGGTCCCGGAGCTGGCTCGCTACTTCAAGAGCTGAATCACAATCCGAGGCGATTTCCTTAATGAGAATCGAAAACCGATTACCCCAGAGCTCGCCTATCTGTACCGGATGTCGTGTGTAATGAATATCACGAATTGCAATCCGCGATAACTCCAATACAGCAAGAGATTCAACAGCAGTAGAGGGTACACTCATAGATTGGGTAGTAATGGCACGTTTATCCTTGAGGCCTGCATATGTAACATTGTTTCTTGAAATTCTAATAGCTGCAGCTATGATGTTTGCAGCATCCATCGTTGAAAGACCCATTTTCTGAACTGTGAATGTTACAAATCTATTCGACTCGCCTTTAGCAATTTGAGGCGTTTCTGTTGGCTCAGGCCAGTCTTGAATACCAAGAGTTGTCTGATTTGCAGAAATTTCTTCGACAACAAAGTCCTCGAATCGTAGTTTCAGTCTTCCACCAATACCCGGAAAATCTGTTGAGTAGAGCTCCATCCCTAATGCTTTCTCGAGAGGATGTGCATCAATCATTGGATTCACTCTACAACAGTTTGAGGTCACCTGTTACTTCATCGACAATCTCGGCTCTAGCAGGTCCAATACCAAGAACTGTAATTGTGCCGGGGGGTAGTTCGGTCATTCCTGCATCTCTAATCAGCGCAAATGGTAGACTGTGGTTTATAGCTTGGCGTCTTAGTTCTAGAAGCTCTCCCTCAGAACTCACTTTGACTGCCACTTTCTTCTGGCCTTCACGTAACCATGCTTTCCAGATATCTTGTTTGAGTACTCTTGCCTGTTCTGCAGAAGAAACAGACCCATGAGCGACTTGAACTGCGATTTTTCCTCGACTCATGTCTAGATCTGTCCGTACAGCAATAACTTGTTTGTATGTGAAAGTTCGTTCAGGCAAAGAAGTTACCTCCCCCATCTCGGGCTTGAAGGTTCATCTGAGGGGAGAGTTAAAAACATGCGCTAAGCTCAGTAAACAGGGGTCTTTTGATGGACTATGATGCTATCATTACTGGTGCAGGTCCTGCAGGTATTCTTGCAGCCACTAAGATAGCTGAAGATGGACATACTGTACTACTCTTAGAGGAACACAAGAAAATAGGAGAACCAGACCACTGCGCAGGTCTGTTAAGCTCTTCAGGACTCAGTTCTTTAAATCTCAAGCCCCCAGCTGAGGTCATTCAGAATACTGTCATTGGAGCGAGAATCCATGCTCCTTCAGGACATTTCATACTCATTGAACGTGGTCGACGTGAAGCATTCGTTGTGGATAGAAGACATTTTGACTCATGGTTAGCCACGAGAGCCTCTAATCGAGGTGTCAAAATCCTCACTAACAATAAAGTGAAAGCAATTTCTCAGTCAAAGAAAGGAGTACAAACGGTCAGGACCAGTAATCAACCTCTTCAATCCAAATTAGTAATAATTGCAGAAGGCGTGCGTTCAGTTCTATCAAAGAGTGTAGGGTTTCAACCTATATCAAAAAATAGTAGACTTCCCGCCTATCAGTATGAAGTCAAGGGTGTAGATATTGAAGAAGACATGGTTGAGATGTTCTATGGACGAAAACTTGCCCCGGGTTTCTTTGCATGGATTATCCCTCTTGGTGAGGGAAGAGCCAGGGTGGGTTTAGCATCAAGAAGTAAATCAAAAATCAGACTTGAATCAGCACTACTTCATCATCCCATCATCAGCAAGCGACTCAAGAATGCGGAAAGAGTGAGGGGTATGGGCGGAACGGTCATTGTCGGTCAACCAAAGTCCAAAATATCCTCGGATGGACTAATTATTGTAGGAGATACTGCAGGGATGGTAAAAGCTACTACAGGGGGCGGTGTGATTATCGGTGGTTTAACTGCTAGAATCGCAGGAGAAACAGTCAATGAGGCACTTCAACAGAATGACACATCACGAAAGATGCTATCAAGATATGACAAAAAGTGCAAATCCAATTACTATCGAGAACTCCAGACAATGTATCTAGCCCAAAAGGTCCTTACATCACTAACGGACAAAGGTCTTGATTCCATAATATGGGATGCAAATAACTTGGGACTTCTCAATATTATACGAAGGGAAGGAGATATGGATCTTCAAGGCCAAGTGATTCGTAAACTTATCACGAATCCACGCACATTCTTGTTGGGTTTGAAAGCGATGAGGTACATCAACCCATTCCTCTAGCTTTATGAATCAAGAAATTACAGTCTGCAAGAGGCCAAGACAGATGACAACACCAATCCAGAACAGGGTATTGGACACTGCAATTAGTATACTTGAGCAGTACTCTATTTGTGACAGATGTCTTGGTCGACAGTTTGCTTGGTTGAGCACTAACACATCAAATAGCGAACGAGGACATTCATTGAAACTTGTCCTCTCGATGATGGCTGATGATAAATTGAAGTCAGAACATCCAGAGAAGGGTAGGAAAATTATCGAGCTATTAGCTGGTCACGGTCTGTTTAAACCAGCACAGGTAATCGCAGAGAAAAATTCCATTACATATGAAAAGATTGCTGATTGTCATCTCTGTTCAATAGAGGGGCAATCTATTTTTGATAAAATTGGAGCGGCCGCAAAGAAAGCTACCGAGCTTGTCAAAGATGTTGAATTTGACAACTTTCTGGTGGGAACTATCACTATCCCCCTCCTTGATGACAGACAAGATGACCTTAGAGCTAAATATTCACTATTGCATGCTGAAGCGATCAAATCGGATTTCAGTAGAGAGCTTGGAAAGCATCTTCATGAAATCTTGAAGAAGGAAGTAGAATTCGACCGACCGCACCTGGTTTTTCTCTATGATATGATGAATGATGATGTTCAGCTGCAGATCAATCCAGTATTCATCTACGGTAGGTATCAGAAACTGATTCGTGGCATTCCACAGAGCAGATGGGATTGTAAAGAGTGCAATGGTAGGGGCTGTGAAGCCTGCAAAGGAACAGGAAGAAGGTATCCTGATTCAATCTCAGAATATGTTGGAAATGTTGCACAGCGGTTTTTGAGAGGATCGAGATTCAAATTCCATGCAGCTGGTCGTGAGGATGTTGATGTTCTCATGTTAGGACAAGGTAGGCCTTTTGTTGTAGAAATATCAGAGCCACATGTCAGAAAACCTGATTTGGCGTTACTCACGAAGAGAATAAATAAAGAGTCTAAGAAACGTATCAAAGTTCAGGACCTCAAGATAACAAATCGAGAGCATTCTCAAAGGCTAAAGGAAGATGCGTCTTCGAATATCAAGGAATATCTAGCAGTGATTCAGACCGAGAGGCCTGTACAAAAGACTGAGCTTACTAGAGTGGAAGGTGAGATCTCGGGGATTGAGATTAATCAACGAACACCGACTCGAGTTTCACACCGAAGAAGTGACCTAGTGAGAAAGAAATTGATTCACGAGATTCGACTCAGGAAGCTCAATGATGATAGTATAGAGGCTTTTTTCAAAGTACAGGGTGGAACATATGTGAAGGAGTTAATTTCCGGGGATGATGGTAGGACAGACCCGTCAATCGCAAGTAAACTAGGATTGGCTTGTGTATGTAGAAAATTAGATGTGACTGCGGTCTACAGCAACTAATCCCAAACAATGTATATGCTACATAATTATACAGAGCCGTTGCGAAATCCTTAAGTGGCGACCTAAGAGGTCATGCTGGAACTCGTGTGTAGGTTCTACTGAATTATTGCATTTCGAGACATAAACCCAAAGCAAGTGATGCCTCATGGTCAAAAAGAGTCATGGTTTCAGAGCACGAACCCGTGCCTTGATGAGCAAACGAGTACGCCAACGTGGACTTAGCTCACCAAGCAAGGTGTTAATTGACTATGAAGTAGGTCAACGTGTTGATGTAGTGATTGATAGCGGGTTCCACAAAGGAATGCCACACCGCAGGTATCAAGGCAGAACTGGCATAGTCAAAGGCTTGAGAGGGCGAGCAGTTGTTGTCGATGTGGGTCTTGGAAAAGTCATAAAGACACTCATAATTAGACGTGAGCATCTCCAACCTAGTAGAGGCTGAGTGATAAAATGCCGAAGGAGATTATCAGCGAGGAAGAAGTGACTCTCCCACAGGTCAAGAAACTTCTTGCCCAGAGGTCAAAGGAAGGGGAACTATCGTTTCAGCAGTCTATCACACTTGAGCATGCAAGTGCTTTTTCAAGAATGGCGCCCGCAGTCGCTATTAAACTCGTAGATAGATTGCTCAAAGGTTATAGCCTCAATAGGGCTCAAGCAGTCCAAGTGGTTAACATCGCCCCGGTCACAGTCGAGGAACTAAGAAGTATTCTTGATGCTAAATCAACAAATCTCACAGACGAACAGATGATTGAGATTGTGGACCTTGTGATAAAGAGCAGATCCTAGTGAACAAGCAGCGATTTGCATTATGTTTTAATGCCATAAGACGTTTCCGAGGCCGATTAGTTTTTATCCAATCATAACAATTACTATCTTAATGTGCCCAATCAGCGATAGGAGTGTAAATAGATGGAAGGACCGCAAAACAGGATGTTTGAGACGCATGCGTATGTCCTGTCAGTTGTTCCTCCAAAAGAGTTCCTTCGCGATTCACGACCTCGGGGAGATACTATTGTTCAGGGCATAGGAGAGAGTCATTTTACGCTGTTGGAGATGCTTCCTCAGAGAGATGTGAAACTGCACCCTCAAGAACGCGTTTCTATTCAACGCGATACAGCCAGTAAGATAGATCATGTCAAAAGGAGGATTTTCTTCGAGAATCTTGTACCAGAGAGTGTTACAGAGCTAGCTCTTGTTGTTGAGATGATTGTGACCAAACATGAGCACAAGTTTGTAATGTTCTTCAACGAAGCCAGCCCAATAACAACTAGGATGCATTCACTCCAACTTCTACCTGGGATAGGACAGACACTTATGTGGGCTATTTTGGAGGAACGTAAACGCAAACCATTCAAGAACTTTGATGATATTGCAGCACGTACAAAATTACAGAATCCGAAAAAGGTCATTACAGCCCGTATAATTGACGAACTCAAAGAGGATGTTAAGAGATGGTTGTTTGTACGACCCCCAAAACGTGAGAACGAGGAACAAGATCATAGAGACCGTCCGCCTAGACGCTAGTATGAGCACGATGTAGGTGAGCTCTCTGTCAGAAGATATTCGTTGGCTTCTCAATAGATACAATGTGAAACCTAAGAAGAAACGCGGACAAAGCTTTTTGACCAGTCATAGTGTAGCCAGGGATATTGTTGATTTAGCTGAACTATCTGAGCAAGATGATGTTTTGGAGATAGGAGGCGGTTTCGGGGTCCTAACAAAACGGATTGCTGAAAAAGCTCAGCACGTCTATGTCATAGAGATAGATCCAAGATTGAATAAAGCTCTACATGATACCCTAAAGGACTTCACCAATGTCGATATTATTGAGGGAGATGCACTCACCGTAGACCTACCACGAGTGAATAAGATAATTGCCAATCTTCCCTACAGCATCTCATCAGAAATCACATTTAGAATTATGAGAGAGATGAAATACGAGGAAGCAATCCTGATGTATCAGAAGGAGTATGCTTCCCGACTCGTGGCATGTCCAGGAACCTCTGAATATTCTCGGCTTACTATTAACGTACAATATTATGCAGAAGTGGAGAAGATTTTAGAAGTCCCTGCAGACCTATTCTATCCGACTCCTGCAGTGGATTCTACTGTCGTGCGGATGACTCCACGAACTGAGGGGTTATTCGCAAAAGACGATTCAGTGTTTCATTGGATGATTGGGGGTATCTATCCCTACCCAAACAAGAACATACGAAAGGCATTACAAATATGGTTCCGAAATCTTGGAATCGACAAGAATTTGTCTGATGAGGTTCTGTTCCGGTTGGGGGGTATTATAGCAGGTAATGAGCGTCTTCGCTCAATCAATCTGGATCAATTGGTTAAGCTTTCAGACATCCTCCTCGTTTTGATTGAGGAAGGCACCATCCCAGACCCGCGAGAGTGAGAATAATGGATGAGGGCAGACCCAATATCACTGTCTTCCCAGGAGTATATCCACCCTCTGAAGACACATACCTCCTCTTAGACAACTTAGATATCAGGCAGGATGATATATTTCTAGAGGTTGGATGCGGAGCAGGACTCATTACTCTGACTGCAGCAAAGCTAGCACAAACTATTGTGAGTGTCGATAGTTCATTTGAAGCAGTTCACAATACTATGGAGAATCTGAAGAGAAATGATTTGTATAATAACTGCCACGTTGTTGAATCAGACCTACTTGGTGCTTTAGCGTCTTCTGTCAAATTCTCACTTATGGTATTCAATCCGCCGTATTTACCACAAGATGACGAGCATACTGATCTGGACCATGCCCTCATAGGGGGACTGGCTGGAACTGAACTTACTCAACGATTCGTCAGACAAGCAGCAGACCATCTTCTGAATGAAGGTCGTATCTTTGTAGTTGTTTCAACCCTTGCGAATGTAGAATCAATTCGACAGACAATGAATAGGTGCGGTTTTGTGGTGGATACTGTTTCGGAGGAATTTTTGTTCTTTGAAAAGATACAAGTACTGAGAGGAATCCTCAAGTAAGACCACAAGGAAACGGTTTTATGAAACTCTGAAAGAGGCCGTTAGAAGTGTTCTTGGAGTCTCGAGAGGGAACAAGATATGTCAGAGAAAAAATCGACAAAGTCGAAGAAGACGCCAGCCAAGAAGGCCACAGCAAAGAAACCAGCTAAGACAAAATCGGCAGCTGAGGGTGAAACTGTTGTGGGTGAGAAAAGCCTGGTCTATATTGATTATAGCGCTACTACAAAGGACGACGGAATAGTATTTGATACAACAATGTCAGGAGTAGCTAAGGATTCAGGTATTTTCAAAGAAAATGACCGCTACGAGCCAATGTTAGTGGCGATTGGCAGGAACTGGTTGCTCGGAGCACTGGAAGAGGAACTAGTCGGAATGAAGGTGGGCGATTCAAAGACTGTTGAAGTACCACCTGAGAAAGGTGCTGGTGAAAGAGACCCAAGTAAGGTCAAGATGATTGCCAAGACAAAACTTGCCAAGCACAAGACTCGTCCCGTCAAAGGAGAACAGATTACTTTTGGAAATGAACGAGGAGTGATTACAGCTGTACTTGGTAGACAGGTTCGAATTGACTTTAACAGCCCGCTTGCTGGAAAAACTCTTGTCTTTGACGTTACATTGAGAAGCATCATTACGGATCCATCAGAAAAACTTCGTGCTATCGTTAAGAGACGAGTACCTGGGCTTCCGGAGGAGGATTTCAAGTTCTCAGTCGCAAAAAAGGTAGTCACTATAGAGTTGCCCAAAGAAACTAGATATGTTCAGGACATTCAGTATGCAGAGATTGGAATTGCTGCAGACGCATTGAAAGTGTTTGAGGATGCTAATGAAGTAAAACTGGTAGTGACTTTCGATAGACCAAAACCACTAGAAGGGAATACGACCTAACACTCGATAGTCATTTCGGTGGCTCAATGGTCACTGAGAAAACCTTAAAATGGCAGAAATATGACGAGAGTTTGTCACTAGTTCTCTAGATTTCATCTCCTACACGGAGTTAATTGACATGGAACATAATACGCAACCCCCGGCTGAATTGAAGACGGGGACAACAACTGTTGGTCTAATTGCCAAAGATTGTGTTGTCTTGGCAAGTGATCAGAGAGCCACTATGGGTTACTTGATTGCGAACAAGACAGCTAAAAAGATTTACAAAATTACAGATAGCATTGGTGCAACAATCGCGGGATCTGTTGCTGATGCGCAGGCAATAATGGACCTTCTCAAAGCTGAAGCCAAGCTCTTTGAAATCCAAAGGGGTCGACCTATTCGGGTCAAAGCCTTAACACGTCTTCTAAGCAATATTCTGTTCCAAGCACGAGGACTCTACATGCTAGGATCTCTTGTGGGAGGATTTGATGACGAGGGTCCTCAAGTCTTCTATACTGATTATGTTGGTAGTGTGATTCCAGACAAGTATGTCGCAAATGGCTCAGGTTCACCTGTAGCTCTTGGTGTTTTAGAAAATAGCTACAAAGAGGATCTGCCCAAGAAAAAGGCAATCGAACTGGCTGTACACTCCATCGCAGCTGCAATCGAAAGAGATGCGGCAACTGGCAACAATATTCTTGTTAGTGTTATTGACAAGAGTGGTTACCAGGAAATCGATAAAGAAACTATCACGAAGATCTGGAAAGGCCAGTAGTGGCAATATTTGTTGAACATATGGCGAGATAATCTCGACTAGGTCTGTCCACCGCAAGAGTGCGAGGCCGGACTAAGGCCAAATGGGGAATTAATAGGCCAAGGATTGTGATGACTATCCATGCAACCCAATGACGAAGAAGAATATGTTGATATTCGTGAGGTGCTAAAGAAATCGTTACCTCGCTCAGCAGCTGTTAGCTCAGTCGAGTATGAAGGTCCGGAGATAGCTATCTATTCGAAAGCACCAAAGATTCTACTTGATGATGGTGACAAGATTAAGGCATTGGCACGCAAGTTGCGAAAACGGATTGTTGTCAGATCAGCTCCTGAAGTCAGGTTAACTCATGAAGATACTGAGAAAGCAGTTCGAGAACTTGTCCCCAGCGAGGCGGAAATCACTTCAATTGACTTTGATATCTCAAGAGGAGAAGTGATAATTGAGGCTCAAAAACCGGGATTAGTAATAGGTCGTAGTGGTACTACTCTCAGAGAAATTACAAGACAGACGTTTTGGCGACCTAATGTGATGCGAACCCCTCCGATTGAGAGCAAACTTATCAAGCAAATTCGTTATATTATCCAGTCAGAAGCTGCAACTCGAAACAAGTCATTTCGTGAGATTGGTAAGAGAATTCACCGACCCATCCTTCTGAACAACGGTTGGATAAGACTCGTTGCCTTGGGAGGGTTTAGAGAAGTGGGTAGACAGTGTATGTTCTTACAGACGTCTGAGAGTAACATTCTGATTGAATGTGGTGTCAACGTTGGAACACCTTCCAAGGCATTCCCACGTCTTGATATGCCTGAGTTCAGCGTTGACAATCTAGATGCCGTCGTCATAACTCACGCACACTTAGACCACTGTGGTATGGTGCCATTTCTCTTCAAATATGGCTACCGTGGACCAGTCTATATGACTCACCCTACTCTCAATCTGGCAACGCTTCTCCAACTTGACTATCTGGATGTTGCAGAAAGAGAAGGCAAACTCAGACCGTATCGAGACCGTGATGTAAAAGAAGCAATCCTCCATACAATACCGCTTAATTACGGAGAGGTGACGGATATTGCGCCAGATGTCAGACTCACACTTCATAATGCAGGACACATCCTAGGCTCAGCCATTGTCCACTTTCACATTGGTGATGGGCAATACAATATGGCCTACACTGGAGACTTCAAATTTGGAAGAACACGACTACTAGAGCCTGCAACCTTCACATTTCCACGATTGGAAACCCTCATTATAGAGAGCACTTATGGACACCCAACAGACAAAATGCCACCTCGACAAGAGGTTGAACGTAAGTTTGCTTCGATCCTAAAACGAACGTTGGAACGAGGCGGAAAGGTGTTGATTCCTGTTCTTGCGGTAGGTCGAGCTCAAGAAATCATGCTTGTTATTGAAGACTTAGCTGAAAAGGGACGAATCCCGAAGGTACCGGTATACATTGAAGGTATGATTGCCCAAGCCACAGCAATCCATACCACTCATCCAGAGGCTCTTAGTAAGAAGATACGCGAGATGATTTTCCACCAAGGAGTGAATCCATTCCTATCTGAAATATTTGTACAAGTTGATCATCCGGATAACCGCGAAGAGATCGTTGAAGCAGAACCTTGTATCATTATGGCTACATCAGGCATGCTTGCAGGTGGACCAAGTGTTGACTACTTCAGACTACTCGCACCAGATGAGAAGAATATGCTATGTTTCGTGAGTTACCAAGGGGAGGGTACTATGGGAAGACGCATCCAGAAAGGGTGGAAAGAAGTGAATATGAGAAACCGCGAGGGGCAGACGACAGTGGTTCCAGTGAATTTAGAAGTGACAACTGTGGAGGGCTTTTCAGGTCACTCTGATAGAAAACAAATCCTGAATTTTGTTAAAAGGGTAAATCCAGTTCCGGAGCGTATATTGGTTTGTCATGGAGAGGCAAGTAAGACGATCGGACTTGCATCTACTATCCACAAGGCACTGAATATAGAAACGAAAGCACCAATGGTAACTGAAACTATAAAATTGAGATAACCCTCTAGAAGCTAACAAATGAGGGAGTCACAATCATACAACCATCATTCACTAGCGCTATTTCAGCCTGGTAGCCACGGGTTTCTCCGCGTATCCGTTCAATAATACGTCGGAGTTCAAGATGGGATTGATTATTTCCATCATTAAGCTTTGAGATATCAATGAGTACGATGTTTCCGCTTCGGACCTCACCAACAATTTCAGGTACATCAGCTAGCGACTCAAGTTTTCTGGTTCTTATGAAAATTTGTTCTAGTTCTTCAAGTCTTTTGATATCATGCTGTGGGTCTGATTGTTTGCGTTCTGAAACTGGACCAAATAGACCAAGACTTGGGAGCGTTCGTTGAACTGTTGTTTCCTCAGATGATTCAGTACTTCGGTTACGTCTGAATAGAGACTTCACAATAAACACCTCAGCTCATGGTAACGAGTCTTTGTCTGAAGAAAAGACCGAGTATTATATTCAAGAGCCAACCTTTATCACAACCCCAAACCCAATGATTTGGTGATTGCAATGTCTACATTGAGGAAGGAGGATGACGACCTCTCTAGAATGAGAGACCAGCTTAAAGCTCTTAGCAATCGTCATGCCATGGAGATTCTTCAGGTATTGAGTCCTCAGACAGGAGAGATTGTGCCAATTCATGGATGGGACAGCATTGTTGAAGGTATGTTGGATCTTGATGGAATCATCAAACCATCTTCCAAATTAAAAGGAGAGCGAACACAGACGCAGGTCGACTATGAGAGTCTTCGCCAGAGTCTCATGTCAGGTGGGACAATATACGAAACTATGAACAAGCTCATACGTGCGGGTTTTGTGATTTCGACGGGGGATAAGGGGAGAAAGCAGAGAGGTTTCATGATTACTCATGAGGGCAGGCTTGCATTAGCAGCTATTGGCAAATTAAGTGGACCTATTGGAACAGGCACAGATGTCCAGAGGGCTGCAAAGATTCTCCTGAAACACAAGAACTTCGTGAGTCTACTCCCCGCTCAGGAGAAATTTGTACAAGAGATTGGAGATGTAGAAGGAAACTTGGTCATCCAGATGCCTCCTGGTTCAGGAAAAACGTTTCTTGCTATGATAATCATATTGTTGAAACTCCAGAAAGGAATCCGATGTCTCTATCTTAGTCCTTACACCTCCTTGAGTAGACAGATTGTTGAGGAATATGGCACCCTCCTCCGAGAACTAGGCTACTCTGTGGTTCGACATGACGGTCTCAGCATAGCGACTGATTCGGAACTAGAGAATGGAAATCTGATTATTGCCATGTATGAGTCATTCTCAGCTGCGATGTTGCAGAAAAAAAGTTGGACTGAGAACATAGGACTTACTATAGTTGATGAACTCACAGAGCTCGATTCTAATACTGAGGTCGAAGCTTATACCTTGGGAACAGACCGTAGTACAAAGCTGGACAGTATCATCACTCTCTTGAAAGAACGAACTCAGATAGTGACTCTTTCCTCTCGTTTTGGTGAAACTGAAGAGGTGACTGATTGGCTCGATGCTCAGGTATTTAGACCAAGTGTACGACTTGTTCCAGACGAGTTCATAGTGAACATGGTCAATGACCAATTTGAGATAGTGAGCAGTGATGGGACTCAACGAGCAAGTTCGTCACAGGAGGATGTACTTGACGTTGTGATAGACCATCTCAAGGACTACCAGAACAAGTCGATACTTGTGGTCGTGGGATCAAGATTCAGAGCTCAAGGAATAGCTCGAAGACTAGCAAGAAGTCATCCTCGAACTGTGAAACCAGATGTTGTTGACAGGGTTATAGGGCTAGGTGAGAATCTACCACTGAGTAATAGACTTGCTGAAACTTTAAAATTTGGAGCGGCATTCCATCACTCAGGTGTCGATGCAGGAGTTCGTGAACGATTGGAACGGGAGATTAGGAATAAGACAATCAGAACGGTTGTATCGACAACAGGCATCACGGCGGGTATCAGCTTCCCATTTGACTCTGTAATAATACTTCTGAACCAGAACCTATACTATCTTGAAACAAGAGCAAGGTACCTTCAGGTTGCGGGGAGAATAGGTGAGAATCATCTAGCTCAATATGGAGGCAGGGTATACCTAGTTTTTGAAGGACCTAATAGAAATATACCTAATGCCCAAGCTATGAAAGAAAAACTGCTTCATCGACCTCTCAAGCCACTACGACCGGGGATATTATATCCAAGTTTGGCAATAAGCATTCTTACGAGGGCCACTGTCGATGGAAAGAAGTTCACGCAGGACCAACTAAGAACTGATTTTCTGAAATTTGTAGATAGCACATTTAGAGGAACAATTGATAATGAATACCGTTCGGGTATGAGGAAGTTCTTCAAGACTCTTTTTAACTGGCTAGTGAAGCAGGATGTGTTTGAGAAGGTTGAAAGCGATTTCAGATTGTCAAAGGATGCACGTAGTGCAGTTCATGCAAATCTTGACATCAGTGACTATCTACGGATTAGGGAGAGCCTATCCAAGATTAATGATGACTCTGATGAGCCAGTCATGATAGACCTCTTGCTACAGACCCAGCTACCACAGTCTATCAGGCCAAGAACGTCTGTTCCATCTAAGATGGAGCTCAAACTGATGGGATTAGACCCACCGGAAGAGTGGTATGTTCGGAGATTGCCTGAAAGACATGATGTGAAGAGAGCGGTACTTGAGAACTGGTTGAACGAACAAGATGTGACGACTATTGTGAAAAACGCTGCTGAGATGGCGAGGGGGATCAGTCTTGATGAAGGGGATCTTAACTCTTTACTTGGAATTTGCAGTAGAGTTGCAGAAAGTATCGGTCAGTACCTCATGACAATAAGAAGGACTAATCTAGCGAATCGAATGAGTGCACTCTCCAGACAGCTTCAATATGGTGTAGGAAAAGATCTGGCTGACTCAGACCTTCTTGAATTACGTCTACTCCCTGGGGATGATTCACCCTCTGGTAGACTCTCAAGAAGTAAAGCAAGGACTCTCTACGAAAAAGGGTACACGTCAATCTCGGTTGTTGTCAAGAAAGACCTCGGCGCCAGTAAGGAGGGGTATGCAAGAGACCGATTCGCAAAGAACTGTGGACTGGAACCCGAACTTGCGAAAGAGGTCTACAAGGCAGCTTTGTCACATATTCGAGCAAAATTTGATGAGGAGGTGGATTAAGACTTACCAAAGACCCAGAGGTCATCATTGATGTGATGAATTGACTTGATGACTTTCCCACTGGTAGCAGCTTTCAACTCTTCTGCAGACAGCTTGGATATCCCTACTGCAAGTGGCTTACCATGATTCTCGTCGACTACTACAACTATCCCGTTTTCCTTTACTCTGTCATCCACCTGTGTAATACCGGGACGCATAATGTCCGCACCATTGACCACGTACTTCACAGCGCCCATATCAACAGTAATTCGAGGGACATCTACTAGACCATTGAGGAGTGCTCGAAGGGCTGGGAACATGCGGCCCTCGTGTTGGAAGAAGATAATATCACCATCAAGAAGAAGGATTCGGGACCCGTCGTCTAGTACCCCACCCTCAAGGTGTGCTTTCGTATCTAAACCACTGATCGATGAGCCTATCTCTTGCTCAATCTTAGCAATCTCATCCCTTTGCTCGCGTTTCTTGAGGAGATGTCGCTTCTTGATACGTTCTATCTTTGGCATCGTGTAATAGTTAGTGTACACCCCTTTTGAAGCCTACGCCATGAAGAAGCCATCAAAATACGTCGTCAACATCGTCATGTTTTTAAGTTAAGTCCAAAGGGTAGGCCGGACATCCTGTGACCCTCGGCCACATGGTGTAGATTCTGTGATGGTGATAGAATGACCGCAGGCAGGCCCATGGAACTACTTCAGCAATCGCTTGGCGCTCAGGTTCTTGTTGAGCTGAAAGGGAAGAAAAAGATCAAGGGAAAACTGCGTGGCTATGACCAGCACTTGAACCTCATCCTCGAGGATGCTGAGGAAATCTCACTCAATCCTGAAACAGGGGAACAGATAATCGAGGTAGTCAAAACTGTGATAGTGAGAGGCGACAACGTTGTGATCGTTTCACCCCCGCCAAAGTAATCCAAGGAGCAAACAACGATGACTAAAGGCACACCCTCCAAGGGTAAGAAAAACAACCCACACCATATACGATGCAGGAGATGCGGGAGAAGGTCCTATCACGTTCGACACAAGGCATGTGCGGCCTGTGGATTTGGTGACTCAGCAAAGCTCCGCCAGTATAATTGGGCGCACAAGAAAGTTCACGGAATTCGCGTTCGTGGATGATAGTTTCTATGTTTCATCAGGGTTTTCATCGAATTCAGTGGATTCTCTGTCAAACACTTCAAGTCTGTCAAAGAAGGGAATAAGTGCAACCATTCCTCCCTGATCGTTTTCTGTTAGTAACCTGCCTTTGCGATAGTGTCTATAGAGTGTCCCTTCGTAGAAAATCCGAACATAGAGTTTGATGTAGATGATCAGAATAATGACGAAAAGCATTGAAAATGCGAACATCATGTATGCTAGGTTTGAACCTATCCATTCCATGAGCGAAGCTTGAGTCAGCATAATTCCACATTACATCGTGATTATACAGGCTCTTAATTGCTGCTATCACTCCACAATTCTTTTAACCGTTTCATCCAGCTTAGCGAACCGCACGACATGTGCACACCCGTGGGCCGGTAGATCAGCCCGGTAGATCGCCTCCTTGGCATGGAGGAGGTCGCGAGACTCTGCTGTGATTACCACACGGAGCGCGAATTCGAATCTCGCCCGGTCCACCATTTCTTCTAATGTTATCACATCAAGCCTATATACTCAGATGAAATAAAGCTGAAAGACCTACCTCTCGAGCGTAGAAAATTGAGAGATGTGAGTTGATTCAATGGTAGACCAAGAGACATGGGAGAACACGGTGCTCCAGAAACTCGAATTGCCAAATGGAAAGATTGCCTCCAACCGAATTATGAGGGCTGCTACTTGGATGGGGCAGGCAGAAGAAAATGGAATCATTGGAGACACGATTATTGAAACATATAGTAAAATTAGAGCAGGTGTCGTGGTAACTGGTTTTCAATATGTAATGTATGAAGGACAATCAATTCGGCGTATGGTTTCGAATTCAAAGCCCTCAGATGTTGAAGGTCTAAAACGCCTGGCCGGGATTATTCATTCTTCGGGGAGTTTAGCAGCAGCTCAATTGGTTCATTGTGGAAGTACGAGTTTGCCGAAGTATTCTGGCAACGATGTATATGGACCTAGTGATATGGAATTCCTTGATCCTAAGGGTGATGTTGTTCAGGTAAAGGCAATGACAGTGGGCCATGTTGAAAAGGTCACTCAGGCTTATGCAGATGCGGCGAAGCGCGCAGTTGAAGCGGGATTTGATGTGATTGAACTTCATGGAGCGCATAATTATGGCCTTTGGCAATTCTTTGACCCAACGTACAATAAGCGCGCAGTGAATGACCCATACACAGGATCAACAATCGAAGGACGCTGCAAAGCAATGGTGGATGCTGTACGAGCTGTTAAAAGTGCGGTCGATGTTCCAATCCAAGTAAAGGTGGATTCAAGCTCGAAAACCGTCAGACCCGAAGAAGTGGGTGAGTTGGCGAAGAAACTCGCAGAGGCAGGGGCATATTGTGTGATATTCAGTGGTCCCAACCCAACTCAGAGCCCGAAAGATGCAGGGGAGGCGTATTTCTTGGATGATGCAATGCTTATCCGTTCGATTGCACATGACAGTGGTCTCTTATTCGGATTGGTGGGTGGTATCCGATCTCCGGAGACAGTCGTTAAGCTACTAATGGGAGATGGAAACTCCGCAGCTGCTTTCGATGTAATTCAGCTCAGTCGTCCATTGATTAGTGAACCAGCACTTTTGCAACGGTGGACTGAAGAAACGAAAATTAGCAAACAGGAACCTGCTCGTTGCATATCTTGCAACCGTTGTTTAGTGGCTGGGTTGAAAGGAAAAGTGAAATGTATACAGTTTGAGAGAGAATAATATTGAGAGCCAGTGGAGAGCGTACTCCCCCTCAGTGTACTAGGATACCCCAAGAAGCATGACTAATGGAAACTAGACTCAGATAAGAACCAAGATGGCACATATATCGAATCTCGCCCAGCCCACCGCATTTTTCAATAATAATGGAACTAAGCGCTAGTTCTTTCTCATTCTAGCTCCAACATATAGGTAATAGACTAATATACTACTGAAAATCCCGAAGACCACAATCCAAAGTACGTCGAATGAGATTAGAGCCCACAAGGTCAGTGTCAAAAAAATGAGTGTCATACAAGCGAATGTATAGAACGAACCGGCAGCAGCACATTTTCTTGAGCAATAGACACCCTGGAAATGCCGGTCTTCTTTACCACACCAGCGGCATCTCTCGGTTGTAGAACCGTATTCTCCCTTCTTTGGGTAATCCGTATTGGAATTCATCTCAGTGGATTATTCGTGTGAATAGAGATATACCTTCTCTTAAGAGCCCGATTCAAATTCGAATCACGCCCGGTCCACCATCTAATTCTTCATATAACTCCATAGTGACCTGTTTTCATCAGAAGAGAAGTACTTAAACCAAAATCACGATGGATAATGCGATTCAAATGGAAACGGAGAAGCCAGAAAACGAGTCATCTCTCAGAAAAGCCAGACTGCTAGGGATTGTATTCTTAGCTTATTCCATAGTGCTGCCTTTTGTCATTCTTCTAATACCAGACACTGAACTTCCAGCTAGCACTGGTCCAATTGAGGTGTTATCATGGCTGCTGATACTTCTGATGCCCGTTGAGCTTCTGCTCCTCTATGTGTTCTACCGTCACTTCGGAAAGAACCCGGAGTTGGACAATATTATGGCTCCAGCTATTCTCTTGTACGTTTTTGCTACCGCACCATCAATCTACGGATTTGTAATTGGATTCATTGGCTCATCTCTACGGCTTATTGCTATACCATTGGGCTTGTCGTTTTCTCTTGTTGGGTTCGGGCTTGCTTGGATGTTCATATCGAACCTTTGGGAAACCATTACATCCTCCAATCAGTAGACGGTTTTGCTGTTCGAATCACACCCCACTTACTATTTCATTTCACTCTCGCCAAACCTTATCTTACTACATGCCTGCTTGTACGTGTTGGTTGGGATTCATCGTGGAAGAGTTACATAGCGACTCTGAATCAGACATTGAACAAGCACTCCGAAGATCAGTAAGGAAGAAGATGATCTTTGGTGCGGTATTGTGTGCTGCTCTTCCTCTCCTACCTGTTGTGATATTTCTTGTACAGTACACCCT